>NZ_JBVKBA010000004.1:0-403045 GCF_055639175.1 Streptomyces sp. NPDC107546
CTTGTTTTTGGGAGCCATTTTCCTGGGGGGGGTGGGGGTGAGGGAGGAAAACCCCCCAATGCATGTTGGGGGGTCTCCTGCCGACGCGCGTCGGCAGGGCCCCCACCGCCGTGTCGCCGTCCGCTCGGAAACTGCCGGGCCGGCCTACGGGGCGGAGATACAGCGTCTCACCGGTCGACGTAGCTGAGATCGCCTACGGTCCATGCGCTGACGTCCTTGATCGCGACTCGGTACATGCCGCCCGTCTCCGGAATGCCGAGGCTTCCCTGGAGGATCCGGGCGAGATGAAAGTGCAGATGCGTGGGCGCCTCGCCGTGACCGGGCCGGTTCCCTCGCGGGCCGCGCGTGAAGACGTCCGAGAACGGGCCGAGACGGTCCGAGTCCTTCAGGACCTCCGCCACCCGCTCCCTCCACACGGCCTCGGGAGCCAGCCTGCCGGTGATGACGGCGCCGCCGACGACCACGGTCAGCGACATCTGATTGCTTCGCTCGGACTCCACCGCGGCGGAGATGGCGACGAGCAGCTCATCAGGGTTCGACATGAAGCAGAGCTTATGCGGCCCACCCGTACCCGAACCCCCCGCGGGACTGAACTGGCTGCGCGCGCGACAGCAGACGGCTTCCGCCAACCGGTGAGGGCCGATCCCCGGCAGCGTTCTTCCTCCACTGGAAGAGTGAAATCTTCTCTTGCTGGAGTAGATTTTCGTTCCTGACGTGGGTACGCTTCTTCCCGTAGACACGGTCGAACGAGACCCGCCAGACACGAACTGGCGGGTGACTGAACACGAAGTACGCAGGTCAGTGCGGCTCTCGAGCCTCGAAGCCTCAGTGTTCCCAGAACGGTGACGGGACTGAGAGCCGCACTGGGCGGCTCGCACGTCGAGGAGCTGCCAACAGATTCAGTGGTTGGTTCGGATCAGAGAGGAACGGAGGAGTAGACGCCATCAGGATCGCCCGGCCCGAGAAGCACTCGGTCCGGGTACCGCAAGACCCCGGAATGGATGGTGGTCCCCGGTCAAGCAGCTGCGATCCCCCGCTCCGCCCTGCCGGGCCGGGTAGCGGAAACAGAAGGTCGGCACAGCAGTAGGGCCGACAGATGGTGTTCAATTTCCTTCGGGGCCCTGGTGCCGTACGGCACCAGGGCCCCTCGACGCGTTGCACAGCGAGGTGACATGACATCGGACAACCCCCTGAATGATCGTCTGGACGACGACGACTACCCTGCGTACACAATGGGCCGGGCAGCCGAGATGCTCGGCACCACCCCGGCCTTCCTCCGAGCCATCGGCGAGGCTCGTCTGATCACTCCGCTGCGCTCGGAGGGAGGACATCGCCGGTACTCCCGCTACCAACTGCGGATCGCCGCGCGCGCCCGCGAGCTCGTCGACAAGGGGACCCCGATCGAGGCCGCGTGCCGCATCGTCATCCTCGAGGACCAGCTCGAGGAAGCGCAGCGCATCAACGCCGAGTACCGCCGTGCCGCCACCGAATCGGCGGGCAGTTCCGGCATCGGCTGAACACGCGGGCGGGGGAGGAACCGGCCCGGCTTCACCCCGCCGCTGCACCACCCTCCGGCCGGCGCCGCGAGGGACTGGCAAACGCTCGTCGGCATCGGCGCTGAACGCGTCATCGCGGCGGGAGCATCACCCCGTCGTCGTGGGGCGGCTCGGCAGGCATGCCGCGCCAGGTCCGCGCGCAGGGCGTCCAGGGCGTGCTGCGCCTCCGGGCTCTCCGAGCGCGCTCGGCCACCGGAGCGCCGTCAAGAATTCACCGCCCGTCCGCTCATCGACCGCCCCCGAGGCCAACCGGGACCGGCAGACTCCCCGCCGAGCCGATCATCGGCTGCCGCCCACGCCCGCCGTGAGCCGCACCGCCACCCCCCACCGGCCGCTGACCATCTGTGTCCCCGGCCCGCCCGGGCCGCACGACCGTGAGGGAGAATCCGATGAGATCGTGGCGCAACGCCCTTGCCGCCACCGCCGCCCTGAGCCTGCTCACGCTCGCCGTGTCCGCGGGGAGCGCCTCGGCCGGCCCGCGCGCCGCCGACGCCGGCATCACCACCGACGACACGCCGTTCACCTTCGCGGTGTTCGGCGACATGCCCTACGGCGACGCCGAGATCGCCGACTTCCCGCACGTCGTCAGCCAGATCAACGCCGATCCCGACGTCAGTTTCGTCACGCACCTCGGGGACATCAAGAACGGCTCGACGGTGTGCAGCGACGCGTACTTCCAGATGATCAAGTCGGACTTCGACCAGTTCAAGGACCCGCTGGTGTACACGGTGGGCGACAACGAGTGGACCGACTGCCACCGGCCGAACAACGGCTCGTACAACCCGCTGGAACGCCTCGCCAAGATCCGACAGGTGTTCTTCGCCCGTCCCGGCCGAACCCTGGGCCAGAACAGCGTGCGGGTGACCTCGCAGGCCGACGAGGGCGTCCCGGAGGACGTCCGCTACACCCGCGCCGGTGTCGCGTTCGCCGCGGTCGACGTGGTGGGCAGCAACAACAGCATGGCGCCGTGGACCGGCAAGACCCAGCCCACCCCCGAGCAGGCCGCCGAGGTACTGGCCCGTACGGCGTCGGTCGTCGAGTCCGTCCGCGACACCTTCGCCTCGGCCCGCCGCCATCACGACCGGGCCGTCTCCCTGATGATGCAGGCCGACATGTTCGACCCCACCGTCAGCAACCCGTCCTACGCCGACTACTACGCCTTCCAGCCGATCGTCGCCGCCATCGCCCGCGAGTCGGCCGCCTTCGACGGCCCGGTCTACCTCTTCAACGGCGACAGCCACCTCTACAACAGCGACCAGCCCCTGGCCGCCGGTTCCTCGTGGCTGTCGTTCTACCACCTGACCACCGTCGTGCCGAACCTGCACCGCATCACCGTCGACGGCTCCAACAACGCCAAGGACTACTTGAAGGTCACCGTCCAGCCGCACAACCCCCAGGTCCTCAGCTGGACCCGGGTCCCCCTGGCCGGCTCCGGCGCCTGACACACGGGTGCGTCGGCGGCCGTCACCCGTCGGCCGCTGCCGACACCACGGTGTTCATGGTGGCCGCCGAGCGACGAAGCCTGCGTACCACCCGTACGCGCAACGGCGCCCTCCGCCTGGAGGCGACGGGTGCCCAGGCCCCTTCTGCGGCTGGGACTCGGGCACCGGGACGCTCGCGTCGGAGCGGCAGGTCGTCAGGCAGTTCCCGGCTGGTGGGTGCCCGAGGTCGGCACCGGCGCTGTGCGGCGCCATACAGGCGCATACAGGCGAAAGGGCCTCCGCCCGGAAGCGGAGGCCCTTTCCCTCGGGCAGAAGAAGCCGTTCAGGCCGAACCAGTCGTGTGCCGTCTCCACGCGGGAGTCCAGCGTGCCGTTGCCGCGGCCCGGGTACACCAGCTGGCAGCCGACGCCTCGGCAGGCTTCGCCGACATAGCCGCCCCTGGTGGTGGTGACGAGGTCGGCACGGCCGTCGGTGGCGACGAGGCTCACCGAGCTGACGGTACGGTGCGAGGTCCCCCACTCGGTTCCCGCGGGGTCGGGGGCCCACGAGGTGACGCCGCCGGTCTTGCTGTAGTTCGGATCGTCGTGCAGGCAGGCGAACTTGGACGGCGTCGAATGCGGTGTGTCCGCTCGACGCCGGCGTCCGGCCTCGCTCGGGAGGCGCTCGGCCCACGAGCTGAAGCACCGTGATTCAGACTGCTTCGGGTTGCGGTTCCGGTTGCCGTTGTGGTGCGGCCTTCGGTTCCCACAGTGTGGTGGTCCGTACGTAGCCATGGACCACTGAGGTCATCGCCAGAATGAGAAGTGGTCCGAATACCCACGGGTGTTGGGCCATCTGCATCGGCAGATAGCGGTATGACACCAAGAGTGCGGCGAAGACCGTGGCACCGTGAGCGACCAACTGGATCCCTGATCGATCCCAGCCGTGGTCGACCGAGCGCAGAGCTGCCTCGATCGTGAGCGCGAACACCACGCCGGCGACGAGATCCGCACCGTAGTGGAAGCCGAACCCCAGCGTCGCGGCGAGTGTGGCAATCAGCCAGAACGTGCCTGCGAATCGCAGGATCCGTGGGCCCTTCCGGGAGTGGACGAAGATGGCGGTGGCCCACGCTGTGTGCAGGCTGGGCATGCAGTTGCGTGGGGTGATCTGGTCGAACGGCATCTGGTGCGGGGTGCTGATCGGCGGCGGCGTGTCCGGCCACACATCGGCCACCGCCCAGTGCACGGTGGGCGGCGTCGCCGGCCACAGGTCGGCCCACGCCCAGTGCTCGTTGCCGGCGCCGTAGGCGTAGAGCGGTCCGACCACCGGGAAGATCATGTAGATGGCCGGTCCGAGGAGGCCGATCACCAGAAAAGTGCGGACCAGATGATGGCCGGGGAAGCGGCGCTCGACCGCCACATGACGCAGCTGGTACAGCGCGACAACGACCGCGGCAACCGCGAGCTGCGCGTAGACGTAGTTGAGAGCGTGGGCGCCGATCGAGCCGGTGGCCGTGACGATCCGGCCCACCAGCCACGACGGGTTACCCAACGCGTGATCGGCGGTGGCCACGTACTGGTCGAACACCGCCGGGCGGGACTTCGACGTGACGAGCAGCCAGGTATCACCGGTCTTGCGGCCTGCCACCAGCAGCAGGCCCAGCCCGACGCCCTTCAGCAGCAGGACACGTTCCGGGCCGGTGCGGCGCGTGACGGCGACGAGCGCACAGCCCAATATCACCCACAAAGCACCGTTGCCGAAGGGGTGTCCGCCGGTCATCCTGGCGCCGACCGCCCACCGCACCAGCAAGAAGGCGACGTCGATGCCGATCGCGGCACCGGCCGCGATGAACCGTTGCCGCCGGGTGAGCACCACCATCATCAACGCCATACTGGCGTACAACAGGAAGCCTGATTTGGGCGGGAATATCAGCTCTCGCGCCTGGCTGGTGATCGGCCCCGGCAGGCCGTAGCGACGGGCGACGATCTCGAGCGTGATGAGCAGTCCGAGGGCCACCACACCCGCTGTGGCCCACAGTATCGCCCGTGGTTGACGCCACGCGGAGAACGCACTTCTGCCGTCTATTCGCGAAAGCGGCCGCGATGCTATAGGTCTCAATCAGTTAGCCGTTTGTTAGATGTTGGTGGAATCGGATTATTCATCGTGTCGGACAACATGGTTTTCCGACGACGGAGGCGGTGGGCATTCGCCGAAGTTCGAACATCTTATCGGAGCGGTGCGGGCGGCCCGCGGGTAGTTGCGAGGAGGGGCGTTCCTGCGCTCGACGGTCCGGCACGTCATCGCGGAGAAGTGCCTCCGGAAGGCCCCGTCGTCGGCAGGCGGTCAGACCCGTTCCAGGGGCCGGTGCGGGCCGTGGGGAAGTTCCGCTTCGATCGGGTCACCGGGGCGCACCACGCCACCCTCCCTCACGATGCTCATGATTCCGGCTTTGCGCACGATGTTCCCCGCCTCGTCGCGGCCGACGACCTGCTTCAGCAGCCCGTCCTGGAAGTTGTCGATCTGCAGACAGGGATTGCGGAGGCCGGTGACTTCCAGCACCGCGGAGTCGCCGATGCGCAGCAATGTGCCGACCGGAAGACCGAGCAGATCGATGCCGCGCGTGGTGATGTTCTCGCCGAGTTCCCCGGGCCCCAGCTCGAACCCTTCTTCGCCGACCTCGGCGAAGAGCTCCTCGTGCATGAGGTGGACCTGGCGCAAATTCGGCTGGGTGGGATCCTGCGCTACGCGCGAGCGGTGCTTGACCGTGACACCGGCGTGCACGTCCCCCTCCACACCGAGCCCGGCGAGCAGTCTGATGCTGTCCCGGTTCGGCTTGGTGAACGAGTACTCGCCGTTACTGCTGACCGCCGTCACTCTTCCGCTCATACCTCGGAACCCCCCTCTTCAGCAACAATGATCAGCACGAGCCTAACCCTCGGCCCGACGAGGTCCACAGGGACGTAGGGCGCTCGAGACGGTCGGACAGGCTGGGCGGTTGCGGGCTTCGGCCGCACGAGGGGCTTCGGGTCACGGCAGCATCGGGCGCCATGACGGGGATCGTGCGCCGGCCCATGCGCCGGCCGGCGTCCGTGGTCGGCTCCACGGGGCCTGGTACGGCCTTCCGGCGCCGGGTCCGGCCCCCTCCCGGTGGGCCAGACCGTAGAGCACCGATGCCAGCGCGGCCAGTTCAGGTTCCCGCGGTGTGCCCCGGACCACCCGGAACAGCGGTTCTTCGCCGGTCACTGCGGCTGGTTCCCGTGCTTGCGGCTGGGCAGCGGGGCGTGCTTGGCCCGCAGCATGGCGAGCGCTCCGATGAGCCGGTGCCGTGTCTCGGCCGGGTCGATGACATCGTCGACGAGGCCGCGCTCGGCGGCGTAGTAGGGGTGCATGAGCTCGCTCCGGTACTCCTTCACCTTCTGTGTGCGCACCGCCTCGGGATCCTCCGCTGCCGCGATCTCGCGGCGGAAGATGACATTGGCCGCTCCCTCCGCGCCCATCACCGCGATCTCGTTGGTGGGCCAGGCGAAGGACACGTCGGCGCCGATGGAGCGGGAGTCCATCACGATGTACGCGCCGCCGTAGGCCTTGCGCAGGATCACCTGCACCCGCGGCACGGTGGCGTTGCAGTACGCGTACAGCAGTTTGGCGCCGTGCCGGATGATCCCGCCGTGCTCCTGGTCGACGCCGGGCAGGAATCCCGGCACGTCCACCAGCGTGATCAGCGGGATGTTGAACGCGTCGCACAGGGTGACGAAGCGGGCGGCCTTCTCGCTGGCGTGGATGTCCAGTACGCCGGCGAGCGACGCCGGCTGGTTGGCGACGATCCCCACCACGTGCCCGTCCATACGGGCCAGGGCGCAGATGACGTTGGTCGCCCACAGCGGCTGGATCTCGAAGTGGTCGCCGTCGTCGACGATTTCCTCGATGACGGCGCGCATGTCGTAGGAGCGGTTGGGGTCCACGGGCACCAGGTCGGCCAGTTTCTCGGTGCGCCGGTCGGGCGGGTCGGCCGAGGGAGTGTGCGGTGGGAGTTCGCGGTTGTTGGACGGCAGCAGGGACAGCAGGCAGCGCAGGTCCGCGAGGCACTCCTCCTCGTCGTCGTAGGCGAGGCTCGCCACCCCGGACACCCCGGCGTGCGCGTCGGCGCCGCCCAGCTCGTCGTGGCTGATCACCTCGCCCGTCACCGCCTGCACCACGTCGGGCCCGGTGATGAACATCTGGGCGGTGCCGCGCACCATGAGCACGAAGTCGGTCAGGGCCGGGGAGTAGGCGGCGCCCCCCGCGCAGGGGCCGAGGATCACGCTGATCTGCGGAATGACACCGGAGTTGCGGACGTTGCGCTGGAAGATCCCCCCGTATCCGGCGAGCGCCGTGACGCCCTCCTGGATGCGGGCGCCCGCCCCGTCGCACAGGCCCACGATGGGGGCGCCGGCCGCCTCGGCCAGATCCATCACCTTGTGGATCTTGGCAGCGTGCGCCTCGCCGAGTGCGCCACCGTAGATACGGAAGTCATGCGCGTAGACGAAAACGGTGCGGCCGTCCACGGTGCCCCAGCCGGTGACCACCCCGTCCGTGTAGGGCCTCTTCGCCTCCATGCCGAATCCGGAGGCCCGGTGTCGACGCAAGCTCTCGATCTCCGTGAACGACCCCTCGTCGAAGAGCAGCTCGATGCGCTCCCGGACGGTCAGTTTGCCCTTGGCCTTCTGTGCCGCGGTCGCCCGCGGCCCGGGGCCGCCGCGCGCTTCGTCCTGGATCTCGGCGAGTTCGGTGACGCGGAACCGCATCGAGTCCGAGGGCTGCCCGTCATCAACGATGGTCATGCCTGCCCTTCCGATGAGATACGCGCCGCTCGGGCGAGCCCGATGCGGTGACGCTGCCGTGGCGGCGAGCGTCCGTCGCGTCCCTACAGCCCCGCTCGAAGCCGGCTGGACCGCCGCGCGGCCGGTTTCCGCCTCCATCCCGGATCCAGTGGTGCTCCAGAGCGGTCGCGGAGAGTGACCTGCGGACGCGATGAATCGGACCCAGGACGGCGGCGGTGTGCCATGTCGGTGGCTAGAGACGAATTCCGGGCCTTCTTCGGATCGTTCCCCACGGCGGTGTCGATCGTGACGACGGTCGACACGGACGGTGCCCCTCGAGGGTTCACCTGCAGCGCCGTCACATCGGTCTCGATGGAGCCCCCTCTGCTGCTGGTCTGCCTGGACCGGTCCGCGCGCTCACTCGCTCCGCTGCTGTCGGCGGGAACCTTCGTGGTCAACGTGCTCGCGGACGGCGCCCAGGACACGGCGCGGGCCTTCGCGAGCAGGTCGGAACGGAAGTTCACCGGCGTGCGCTGGCAGCCCTCCGCGGTCGCCGGGGGCGCCCCCGTCCTGTCGGACCTGGTGGTCGGCTACGCCGAGTGCACGGTGACACGGTCCCTCCAGGCGGGCGACCACTGGATCGTCATCGGCAGGGTCGAAGGGGCCGCGGTCTTCCCCCGGCCGCCGGTGCTGCACCAGCGCGGAGTTTTCGGCGTCTGGTCCGGCGAACTCGCCGCATCCAGAGGGTGATCCGGCAGGGGCCGCGCGGGCGCGACCCCTGGCGTCTCAGGCGTGGCAGACGGGCAGGCCTCCGTGATGTTCGATCATCTTGCCGAAGAGTTCCCCGATGTCCAACGGGTCACCGGGGGCCGCACCCCGCTCCTCCGCGTAGGCCCGGTACAGGTTCGGAACCAGCCGCTCGGCGTCCAGCAGCCCGGCGTACTCGCCGAGATCGGCCTCACGCGCCACGTCGAGAGGGTCGAGGCCGGCCGCCACGCCTTCCTTGGCCAGTTGCTGGATCCAGCGCAGGTATCCCTCGGTCACGTCCAGCACCTCCGGCCCGGCGACGGGGCCGTGCCCGGTGACGAGGACACGTGCGCCGAAGGCGCGCAACCGGTCGACGGCGGCCAGGGAGCCGGACACCGAACCCATCGGGCAGAACGGGGTCACCCCGGCCATGACCAGGTCGCCGGTGAACAGCACACCCCGTTCCGGCAGCCAGACCACCGTGTCATTGGTGGTGTGCGCCGGACCGACGTGCACCAACTCGGCTCGCAGGGCGCCCACATGGAGGGTCATCCCGTCCTCGTAGGTCACCGTCGGCAGCACGAGACGCAGGTCCCCCCAGTCGACATTCGGCCACAGCGAAGTCAGGTGCAGCCCGGCCGCGGCCATCTCGGTGCGTGTCCGGTGCTGGGCCACGACCACGGCCTCGGGGAAGACGAAGTTCCCGAAGGCGTGGTCACCGTGGAAGTGGGTGTTGACGACGAGCCGAGGCGGGGCGGGGGCGACGCCCGACACGGCCGTCCGCAGTCGCCGGGCGCGTTCCTCGGTCGCGGCGGTGTCGATCAGCGCGGCCTCGCCGTCGGCGACGACCAGGCCGGCGTTGTTGAGACACCATCCGCCGTCCGGCTGGACATAGGCGAACACGCCGTCGGCCACCTCCTCCAGGGTGGCTGCCGATGGGTCGTACTGTCGAGCGCTCATGAGTGTCTCCCGTGGACGTCCGAGGGCTTGCCTGCCCGGACTGTCGCGGGTGTCCCTGGAGGGCTGGTCGAGTCCGTCCGCCGAGCGGCCGCGGCATGTGGCCGAATTCCGCAAATCCCAGGAATAGCAGTCATTTTCACAAGTCGTGGCGGGCTAGTATCGACGTTGTCGATCAACCGGGGGAAGTTGTGATACGGGTCATGCTGGCCGAGGACATGCACATGGTGCGTGGGGCCTTGGTGGCGCTCCTGAAACTGGAGCCGGATTTCGAAGTGATCGCGGAAGTCGAGTCCGGGGACGCCATCCTGCCGGTCGCCCTGGCGAAACGGCCCGACGTGGTCATCGTCGACCTCGATCTGCCCGGTCTCGACGGGCTCACCGCGGCCACCCAGCTGAGGGGCCGGGTACCGGAGTGCGGCGTGCTGATCCTCACCAGTCTGGACCGCCCCGGCACCCTGCGACGGGCACTGGCCGCGGGGGCCCTGGGGTATTTGCGCAAGGACGCCCCGTCCCAGGAACTGGCGGAGGCGGTGCGCAAGGTCGCGGCGCACGAACTGGCGGTGGACCGGCAGCTGATGCACGCCGCGTGGAGCCAGGAGGACAACCCGCTCACCAGCCGGGAGACGGAGGTACTGCGCTGGGCGGCGTCCGGTGCGGAAACCACCGAGATCGCCGCCCAGGTCCATCTGTCGGTGGGTACCGTGCGCAACTACCTCACGTCGGCCGTGACCAAGCTCAACGCGCGAAATCGGCTTGACGCAGTACGGATTGCCTCGGAGGCGGGCTGGTTGTGACCGTCCGCTGAGGAGCGGCGAGCGGGCAGCCGGCGACGACGTGGAACCAGCCGTGCTCGTCGACCTCGGAGGTGAGCACGCCCCCCAACCGGGCCATCCGCTCGGCGAGGTTGTCCAGACCCCGGCCCCCGACGACCATCCGCGGACCGCTGTCCCCTACGCCGTCGTTGGACAGCGTCAACCGCACATGGTCGCCCTCCTCCCGGAGCCTTATGCGGCACCGGCTCGGTTCGGCGTGCCGCAGCAGGTTGGTGACCCCCTCGCGGAGCACCGTGGCGAGCGCGGTCTCCGTCTGGCAGCCCCAACGGCCCTCCTCCGCCTCGATGTCGGCCTCGACACCGGCGGCGGCCAGCACTCTTCGTACGGCGGCGACCTCGTCGCAGAGGGAGAGCTCTCGGTAGGAGTAGGCCACCGTCCGCACGTCCGACAGCGCTTGGCGTGAGATGTCGAGCACTTCGCCGAGTTCCTTGCGGGCCTGTTCGTTGTCCTCGACCATCCGATGGACCAGCTCGCTCTTGAGCGTGATGGAGGCGAGGCTGTATCCGAGCAGATCGTGCAGGTCGCGGGAGAAGCGCAGGCGCTCCCTGGTGACGGCGAGGTGCGCGCTCTCGCCCTGGTTGCGATGGGCCTCGCTCAGCAGTTCCGCCAGACAGAGCAGGCCGTAGATCATCAGCCCGGTCATGGCGGTGCCCACGGTCAGGCAGGAGATGTCGAGCATCGGAAATCCCTTCGCCATGGCCAGGGCGCCCGCGACCACCGGATAGAGGGCGAAGAGAATCCACGAGAGGGGAGCGTCGACGATGAGCAGGGTGCTCCCGGCCACGAACCCGCCCATGCCACCCCAGGCCGCGCCGAAGAGAACGACCGGGGCGAAGGTGAAGAACGCCTGGAGCAGGAGCGTCCACCTGCCGTACCGGGCGCGCAACCGCCGGGCCGGCTCCGCGCAGTGCACCAGTTGCAGAAGAAGGACCGCGGCGAAGGAGGCCAGGCAGACCACGACACTCACAGGCGAGGGGTGGGTCGCCAGGAGTCGGAGCGTGCCGGTCACTCCGAACCCGCACTGGGCGAGGGCGACGACGATCACCGGAAACCACGGCGACAGATAGCGATTTCTCACCCCGTTTATTTCAAAAGCCGCTTCAGAAAGCGCGTTCCCCCGTGCAATACCGCCCATGACTCTCCTCGACAGATCACGCGGACATTGCGTTCGACGAGAAGCATACGGAGGCTGGGCACCCCGACGAGGGAACTGTGACGTATCCCCCGTCGGGACATTCCGGATCACGACCGAAATGGCAGGTCCCGAGTGAAACGGACGCTACACGTCCGTTTCCCGGGTCGGTTGAGTAAATCAATCCGGCCACTGCGGCAAGAATTGATCGAACATTGCCGGGTCGTACAACGATGAAATACCGCACTCCTCCCCGGGGAGGGCGGTGACCATTCCCGCCCCGGCCACATGGGCGATGATCGCCTGCACCAGCAGCGGTGCCATCGCCTCGGCCGCGGCCTGCGCCGGCGTGACGTACCCCTGCAGCATCCGCGTCGCGAACAGTGCCTCCGGCCGGTGCAGCAGCACCCGGTGACACGCCTGAGGGGAGAACAGCTCCCCGGTGACGCCCCGAACGGTCAGCGTGCAGCAGCAGGACAGCCTCACCCACTGGTGCGGCGACGGCAGGACCGGACGGAACCGGGCCTGCCGGCACACCGGTACCACCGAGAGCACCGGCCCCAGACGGTCGTCCAGCCCGATCGAGCGCACCACCATGTGCTGCAGACGCCACAGCGCGTCGGCCAGCACGGCGGGAAGCGCCGAGAACAGATCCGTGCCGGGCGGGCCCTCGAAGGAGCCCCGCGGCGCGTCCACCGCGTTCTCCAGGGAGACCGGCCCCAGCACCATCCGGTCGAGCGTCCTGCGCACCATCGGGTGGGGCGACGGCAGCCGGACCCGGCCGACGGCACTGCGCACGACGAGCACGCGACCGCCCTCCTCGTCCTCCAGCACGGCATCGTCGCGCAGCGACCACAGGGACCGGGGCTCGTACCCGGGCGGCGCCGTGAAGCCGGTGGCCCCCGGTGGGCCGCCCCGCGGTCCTGCGGAGACGAGCGGGCGGCGTCTTCCGTCCACGGATGAGATTCCTTCACTTGTCTGTCACGCACTGATCATCTCGGAACGCTTCGGCGCCCCGTTAACGGGTCGCTCATTGTGCCGTCAGACGGCCGCAAGAAAACAGTCCTGTCGTCCCGGCGGCCGTTAAAAGCTCATACACGCCTTCCGGTTGCGTGAGTTCGTCACGAGATCTCTGTGAGAGGGGCACTACTGCCTGGCGGACACCTCGTGGAAGGCTCGAGAAGCACTCGTCGACCAGGGCGCCGCCCATGACCAGGGCTTCGCCCGAAGAGAGGCTCCCACCATGGAAATCGAGATACTCGGCCCGGTTGAGATTCGCATGAACGGGGTGTCGATCGTTCCGAGCGCGGGAAAGCCGCGGCAGGTCCTGGCGCTCCTCGCCATCAGGGCGGGCCAGATCGTGCCCGTCACGACCCTGATGGAGGAGGTGTGGGGCGACGACCTGCCGCGCAGTGCGGTCACCACGCTGCAGACGTACATCCTGCAGCTGAGGCGGAAGATCGTCTCCACCCTGCCGGCGGAACAGGGCGCGAGTGCCAAGGACATCCTGAGCACCCGGTTCGGCGGCTACAGCATCGGCGTACGACCGGACGTCTGTGACCTCCGGGAGTTCGAGCAGCTCGCCGCTCAGGGCATGACGGCCCTGGACGCCGGTGACGCCCGAAGCGCCTCGTTGCTTCTCGGGCAGGCGTTGTCCCTGTGGCGGGGGAACGCGCTCATGGACGTGCCGATGGGCCGGGTGCTGGAGATGGAGACGCTCGGCATCCAGGAGGCGCGCATGCGGGTCCTGGAGCAGCGGATCAAGGCCGATCTGCAGTTGGGCCGGCACGCCGAGCTTCTCGCCGAGTTGCGGGTGCTGGCCACCCAGCACCCGCTGCACGAGTCCTTCGCCGGCAACCTGATGCTGGCTTTCTACCGGTCCGGTGCGGTCTGGCGGGCGCTGGAGGTCTTCCAGCAGCTGCGCAGGACGCTGGACGACGAGCTGGGCATCGTGCCCTCCCCGCGGCTGCAGCAGCTGCACCAGGCGATCCTGGTCGGGGAACCGGCGCTGGACGCCCCGCAGTACACCGCCGACGCGGCCCTGCCCTTCGTCGCGGCCTGAGGGGTCCTGACGGCCCCGCCGGCTCCCTCCCGGCTCGTCCAGGTCCTGGTGGCCGCCGGTCCCGGCGGCGGCCACCAGTGCGGACGTTCAGCCCATGTGGTCGTAGTCGACGACGCGGGAGCGCATCAGAACCCGGTCGTCGGACATCTCCAGCACGTCGCGCACGATGCAGCTGGGCCAGATCTCCGGCTCCGGCTTGCCGCCGGGGCGGGTCCGCACCACCAGGCAGTACACCGTGGAGCGAAGGGTGCCGTCGGGCTGGGGGTCGAGCACGATCTGGTTGAACCAGTGCCGCCGCTGGACCGGTTCGTCCCGGAACCGCTCGTGGAAGCGCACGAGTTCGGCGACGATGCCCCGGCGCGTGCGGGCGGGTTCGGTGCCGGGAGTGTGCTGGAAGGTGCCGTCCTCCGTGAACGTGGCGGCGTACTCCTCGAACCTGCCCTCGTCCAGCGCTTGCATCTGGCGGGCGTAGAACTGCTGGATCCGCGCGTACTCATGGGGCGGCACGGGCGTCTTGGTCATGGCTTCCTCCGGTGCCGGATCAGCGAGGTTCCCACCGTGTACCGGCCGCCTCGAAGGTCGCTCGAGCGCCGCCGACACCGCTCGGGCCCCGGCTCGGGCCGCGGTGCCGTCGAGAACTCTTCGACCACCGCTCAAGGACCTGGGCGCAGGCTCGCCCCGTCGGAGTGAATGCGGGTCAGGGAGGAAACATGGCGGAGGCAGTCAAACCGGTCGCGCTGGTCACCGGGGCCACCAGCGGTATCGGGCTGGAGATCACCAAGCGGCTGGCCGGGCTCGGCGCACGCGTCTACCTCTGCGCCCGGCAGGAGCAGCAGCTGGCCGCCACGGTCAAGGAGCTGCAGGACCAGGGACTGGACGTCGACGGCACCACATGCGACGTGGCGCAGCCCGCGCAGATCCGGGCCCTGGTCAGGGCCGCGGTGGAACGCTTCGGGCCGATCGACATCCTGGTGAACAACGCCGGCCGCAGCGGTGGCGGGGCCACCGCGGAGATCCCGGACGAGCTGTGGCTGGACGTGATCAACACCAATCTCAACAGCGTCTTCCTGGTCACCAAGGAGGTCCTCACCACGGGCGGCATGCTCGACAAGGACCGCGGCCGAATCATCAACATCGCCTCGACGGGCGGGAAGCAGGGCGTCGTGCACGCCGCCCCGTACTCCGCCTCCAAGCACGGCGTGGTGGGCTTCTCCAAGGCGCTCGGGCTGGAACTGGCCCGCACCGGCATCACCGTGAACGCGGTGTGCCCGGGCTTCGTCGAGACGCCGATGGCGGAGCGGGTGCGTGAACACTACGGCGCCATCTGGGGGGTCACCGAGCAGGAGGCCCACGACCGGATCACCACGCGTGTGCCGCTGGGCCGTTACGTGGAGACGCGCGAGGTCGCCGCGATGGTCGAGTATCTGGTCAGCGACGACGCCGCCGCGGTGACGGCGCAGGCGCTCAACGTCTGCGGCGGCCTCGGCAACTACTGAGCCGGACACAGCCGTCGGCGAGCGCGGGGGCCTCTCAACGGGAGGCCCCCGCGCCGTGTGCGGCCGTGACGACGGCCAGCCGGCGCACGTCGTCGAGCAGTTGGGCCTGGCGGACGAGCGAAGGGTCGGCGCAGGTCTGACCGCGCAGGACGGCATCCGCGAACGCGGCAAGCGTGTTGGCGCACTGGTCGTCCGGTTCGAGGACCAACTCCTCGACCTCGCCGCCTCGTTCGACGCGGACCACCGGCGCGTGGTCGGCGGGCGGGGTGAACGCGCGGTCCACGGTGATGCGACCCTGCGTGCCCAGCAGCTCGTAGCGGGAGGTGTAGGCGTGGTCCAGGCCGAAGACGAGCTGGCCGACGACTCCGTCGGGCCGGTTGACCAGCGCGCCACCGGCGACGTCCACGCCCGATTCCTCGTCGTACCTCAGGGCCGAACCCACGACCTGTGTCGTGGGGCCGAGGAAGTACAGCGCGGCCCGGACGGGATAGGCGCCCACGTCGAGCCGGGCGCCGCCGCCCAGCGCCGCCTGGTACCGGATGTCGGAGCGGTCGCGGGGCGGGATGGCGAAGGCGGCGGAGAAGGAGCGGAGTTCCCCGATCGCGCCGCTGTCGACAAGCGCGCGGACCCGGTGCTGACGCCGGTGGTTGAGGAACATCAAGTTCTCGTGCAGCACCAGGCCGGCCGCCCGCGCCTGCGTCACGAGCGCTTCGGTGGCCGCCGGGTCCGTGGTGAGCGGCTTCTCCGCGAGGACGTGCTTGCCCGCCGCCAGGGCGCGGCCGACCCATTCGGCGTGCAGCCCGGCGGGCAGCGGAACGTAGACGGCGTCGACGTCCTCCCGGTCCAGCAGTTGCTCGTAGTCCGCCACCGCGCGCCCTCCGAACCGGGCCGCCACCCGCTCGGCACGCTCGCGGTCGCGGCCGGCGACCGCCGTGAGCGAGAGCCGGGGAAGCCGGGCCACGGCGGGCAGCACCCGGCGCAGGGCGATGTCCGCACAGCCCACCAGACCCAGGCGGACGACCGGCCCGGAGGCGGGTGTCATGCCGAGCCCTCCAGCGCGCGCAGCGGCTCCCAGAAGCCGGGGTGGTCCCTGTACCAGGCGACGAGGTCGGCGAGCCCCTCCTCGAAGGACCAGCGCGGCGCGTATCCCAGCTGCTCGCGGATCTTGCTGTCGTCGATGGAGTACCGCAGGTCGTGGCCCTTGCGGTCCTCGACGTGGCGGACCAGGCCCCAGTCCGCCCCACACAGTTCCAGCAGCCGGGCGGTGACCTCGCGGTTGGTGAGCTCCGTGCCGCCGCCCACGTTGTAGATCTCGCCGGCCGCGCCCTTGGTGAGGACCAGCTGGATGGCCTGGCAGTGGTCGTCGACGTGCAGCCACTCGCGGGAGTTGCGCCCGTCGCCGTAGAGCGGGACGGGCAGTCCGCTGAGCAGGTTGGTGATGAAACGCGGCAGGAACTTCTCGGGGTGCTGGCGTGGTCCGTAGTTGTTGGAGCAGCGGGTGATGCGCACGTCCAGACCGTGGGTGCGCCAGAAGGCGCGGGCGATCAGGTCGCTGCCCGCCTTCGAGGCCGCGTACGGGGAGTTGGGCAGCAGCGGCTCGTCCTCGTCCCATGAGCCGGTGGGGATCGAGCCGTAGACCTCGTCCGTCGACACGTGGACGACGGTGCGCACGCCGACCTCCACGCAGGTCTCCAGAAGACACTGGGTTCCACCGACGTTGGTGCGGACGAACGCCGCTGCGGCCTGCAGCGAGCGGTCGACGTGGCTCTCCGCCGCGAAGTGGACCACCATGTCGTGGCCCGGCAGCAACAGCCGCAGCAGGTCCTGGTCGCAGACGTCCCCACGGACGAAGAAGAGCCGGGGGTCGTCGGTGGGCAGGTTGTCCAGGCTGCCGGCGTAGGTCACCTTGTCGAGGACGGTGATCTCGGCGTCCTCGTAGCCCGGGTACGCGCCGGCCAGCATGGACCGCACGTAGTGGGACCCGATGAAACCGGCACCACCGGTCACCAGCACCTTCATGTCGCCACCTCCGCTTGGGCGTGATCACCGACGATGAGCCGCGACGGGCGCGAACCGTCCGCGGCGCTGAGTTTGGCCCACCGGCCGATGATCGAGTGACGCAGCGCCGGCACACTGTCCACCGCGGCGCCCTCGAGCAGGATCGAATCGGACAACCCCGCGCTGCTGACCACGCACTCCCGGCCGACCGCGACCCCGGGACCGATGACGCTGTCCGAGATGACGCTGCCGGCCCCGATGACCAGCGGGCCGACCAGCCGGGACCGGATGACCTTGGCATCCGCCTCGATGACGACGGGCCCATCGACGACGGTCTCGGCGTCGATCTCGCCCTCGATCCGCGGCCGCAGCCGGGCCAGCAGTTCCCGGTTGCACTCCAGGAGGTCCTCGGGCCGGCCGGTGTCCTTCCAGTACCCCTGGTACCTCTCGGCGAGCACGGTGCCGCCGCCGTCCAGCAGATGCTGGATCGCGTCCGTGATCTCCAGCTCACCCCGTCCGCTCGGGCGGATGGCGGCGACGGACCGGTGGATCGCGCCCGTGAAGAAGTACACGCCGATGACCGCGAGATCGCTCTTCGGCTCCTCGGGCTTCTCCACCAGGCGACGGATGCGGCCGTCGGCGTCCAGTTCGGCGACGCCGTACGCCCGTGGGTCGGGCACGGGGGCGACCAGCACGGTCGCGTCGCACCCGGAGGCCCGGAAGTTCTCCGCCGCCGGCACGATGCCGTCCGCGAGGATGTTGTCTCCCAGGTACATGACGAAGTCCTCGTCACCGAGGAACTCCGCGGCGACGGCGATGCAGTGCGCCAGGCCGAGCGGGGCGTGCTGCCTGATGTACGTGATCCGCAGTCCCAGGTGGGCCCCGTCGCCGATGGCCGCCCTGATCTGGTCGCCGTGATCACCGACGATGATCCCGACCTCGGTCACGCCGGCCTCATGGATCTTCTCCAGGCAGTGCCGGAGCACGGGCTTGTTGGCCACCGGGAGCAGTTGCTTGGCCGTCGAATAAGTGAAAGGCCGCAATCGCGAGCCTGTTCCTCCGGACAATACAAGCGCCTTCATGCCGCGAAGCCTGCGTACCTCCGCTCAAGCCCCGGTCGACACTGGCTCGGGCCGCCGCCCTGCGCGAGAGGGAGACGGATCCGAAGGAGAAGTCCTCGGCCGGTGCTCGACCACGGCTCGAGCAGGCGCGGCGACGGTGCCCGATATGACATTGGCGAATGGTATGGCAACGCCGTCCCAAGCGGTCGGTGAGGCCCGCGGCAGTGGCCCGGCGGACAGCTTCTGGCATGTCGCCCGGCCTGTCACCGGCCCGGCCGATGGTCTCCCCGCATTCCGGCAGTGGTTCGCGGAGCAGGCCCGGATCCACCACTACAGGGTCGACCGGGTCCCCCTGTCCGAGCTGTCCGGGTGGCACTTCGAGGACGGCAGCGGCGACCTGGTGCACGAGTCCGGGGGGTTCTTCGTCATCTCCGGCCTGCGGGTGCGCACCGGTTTCCGCCGCCCTCGTGAATGGACGCAGCCGGTGATCGTGCAGTCCGAGATCGGCGTGCTGGGCATTCTCCTCAAGCGGTTCGACGGCGTACCGCACCTGCTGATGCAGGCGAAGATGGAGCCCGGGAACATCAACACCGTGCAGCTGTCGCCCACCGTGCAGGCCACGCGCAGCAACTACACCGGCGTGCACCGCGGCCGGCGCGTGCCGTACCTGGAGTACTTCATGGGCCCGCACCGGGGCACCGTGCTCGCCGACTCCCTCCAGTCGGAGCAGGGCTGGTGGTTCCTGCACAAACGGAACCGCAACATGGTGGTGGAGACGCGGGACGAGGTGCCGCTGCTCGACGGCTTCCGCTGGGTGACGCTGCCCCAGCTCGGCGAACTGCTGAGGACCGACAACCTGGTCAACATGGATTCCCGTACGGTCCTGTCGACCCTGCCCTACGGCCAGCCCGCGCCCGAACTGGTCGACGCGGCCACGGACCCGTACCGGCGGGCGGCCCTGAGGTCCCTGGCGCCGCGGTACGGGTCCGTGCACAGCCTGCACGAGGTGCTGCGCAGGCTGACCGACGCCCGGTCCCGCCACGAGCTGGTGCAGCGCCGCACACCGCTGCACGAGGTCCTCGACGAGGGGTCGTGGCAGCGGACGGAGCGCGGGATCGCGCGGCCCGACGGACGGCACTTCGAGGTGATCGGGGTCGACGTACGGGCCGAGCGGCGTGAAGTGGGTCGTTGGTCGCAGCCGCTGGTGGCTCCCGTCGCGGGGCTGTCGGGACTGTTCGTGAAGCAGATCGGCGGTGTGCTCCACCTGCTGCTGGAGGCCCGCGTGGAGGCGGGCACGCTGAACGTGTGCGAGTACGCGCCGAGCGTTCAGTGCTCCCCCTCCCACCATGGCGCAGGCGGAGGCGACGGGCTGCTCGGCCGGCTGCTGTCGGCACCGCGCGACCGGATCCGCTACGACGCGGTGCAGTCCGAGGAGGGCGGCCGGTTCCACCACGCGGTGACCCGCAACCTGGTCGTCGAGGCCGACGACGACTTCCCGCTCGCCGAGCCGGAGGGACACTGCTGGGTGACGCTGCACCAGGCCCAGGAGCTGCTGCGCCACAGCAACTACCTCAACGTGCAGGCCCGCACCCTGGTCGCCTGCCTGAGCCTCGGTCTGTTCTGAGTCCCGGTCCACTCCGGCTCAAGGGGGGTTCGACTCCCCGCGCCTAGCGTCGCCCGCATGCGAATCCTCTTCATCTCGGGCGGAAGCCGGGGCGCGGTCTTCCCGCTGGTCCCGCTGGCCACCGCAGCCCGCAACGCAGGTCATGAAGTCTTCGTCGGCGTCACCGAGAACACGCTGCCCGCGGTGGCGGGTGCCGGTCTGCCCGGCGTCTCCCTCACCGCGGGCACCATGCCGCAGTTCATGTACCAGGACCGCGAGGGCAAGCCGGCCATCGAGCCGGACGACCCGGACGAGTGGAACCTGTTCAACGGCCGCGGCATGGGCCGGCTGGCGGCGGCCAGCCTGGAGGGTCTGGTTCCGTTGATCGAGCGGTGGCGGCCGGACGTCATCGTGGGTGGCTCCCTGTCCTACGCCGCCCCCATCATCGCCGCGCACTTCCGCATCCCCTTCGTGCGGCACGCGCTGAACATGGGCGAGCCGGCCAACATCGACCTCGGCGCGGCCGCCGAACTCGCGCCCGAGCTGGAGAAGTTCGGGCTGTCGGAGATCCCCGGCGAGGACATGTTCATCGACATCTGCCCGCCGAGCGTGCGTCCCGAGGACGCCATCCCGTCGCAGTCGATGCGGTATGTGCCGTACAACACGCACAAGAAGCTCGACCCGTGGATGTACACCAAGCCCGAGAAGCCGCGGGTCGTCGTCTCGGCGGGCAGCCGCGTCACCCCGGACTACGAACTCGCCCCGCTGCGCGACCTGGTCCAGAAGGTGGGACCGCTCGGCATGGAGATGGTCATCGCCGTACCCGACGAGGTGGCCGACCTGCTCGGTCCGCTGCCCGAGGGGGTGCGGGCCGGGTGGCTGCCCATCGACGTGCTGATGCGCTCCAGCGATCTGCTCGTCCACCGTGGCGGCGGCAACACGATGCTGTCCGCGATGACCGCGGGCATCCCGCAGCTCGTCATCCCCGCCATGCCCAAGCAGGTGGGCATGACGGAGAACCTCGTCGAGTACGGCGCCGCGAAGATGGTGCTCAACGGCGAGGACAGTGGCGAGGTCATCGCAGCGGCGTGCCGGGAGCTGCTGGACGAGCCGTCGTATCTGAAGCGGTCACGGGACATCGCCCAGGAGATCGCCGAGCTGCCGAGCCCGGCGGAGGTGGTCGACATCGTCGCGGCTCTGG
Source organism: Streptomyces sp. NPDC107546 (assembly GCF_055639175.1). Classification (NCBI taxonomy): domain Bacteria; kingdom Bacillati; phylum Actinomycetota; class Actinomycetes; order Kitasatosporales; family Streptomycetaceae; genus Streptomyces; species Streptomyces sp. NPDC107546. The sequence goes on from NZ_JBVKBA010000004.1 coordinate 20,870, forward strand.
CGAAGGGCTGAGCGCGTGACCTCCCTCGACGACACGGTGGCGGGCGGCCCGGCTCACGTGGCCGGCCGCCCGGCCTTCCTCGACGACTTCTCCGGCGGCCTGGACGCGCACGGCGACGGCGCCCGGTGGGACCTGCGTGCCGCCGGGGCGTTGCCGGCGGGCGACGGGACGGTACGCCGGACCCCCGGCGGCCTGGTCGTCGACCCCACCGCCCGGCATCCCGGGACGGGCGAACCGAGCTGGGCCTTCGGCGACATGCCGGGCACCGGCGAGGACCACATGCGGTGGCGGGCCATCCCCCGGCACACCGCGTCCTCCGGCATCCCGGGCTTCGACGTCACCGGCACGCTCACCGTGCGCAGCGAGATGGCGGCCGAGGCCTTCGGGGTGGCGGGGCACCCCTTCGGTGACGGCGTCACCGACCCGGACACGGATCTGCGCCTGGCGGCCGGCGCCCTGATCGCCGCGGACGTGGAGACCCGGCTCGTCCTCAATCTGTCGCTCACCAACCGTCGCGTCTACGCCCTGTACGAACGGTTCGCGCAGGGACCCGATGACCCGACGGCCTTCTGCCGTGCCGTTCCGGTCGCCGACCGGATTCCCGGCCAGGCGCACCGGCTCGCCCTGAGCTACGACCGTACGACGGGCACCGCCCGCTGGTGGGTGGACGGCGCCGAGGTGCTCACCGTCGACCGCATCGGCGGCCACGGTCCTGACGACCGCGGCCGCCTGCTGATCGGTGCGGGCGGCGTGGAGGAGGCCATCCGGCCACGTCAGCTGCTGACCGGGTACGCCTGCTTCACCCTGCTCAACGCGGCCGGTCCGGACGGCGGGCCACCGCTGGAGCCGCAGGGGGGCAGCGCGGCGCGGCCGTCCCTGTGGGGACAGGGCGTACGGCTGACGCTGAAGGACTTCGGCGTGTACGTCACGGACTGAACCTCCGCACGTCAGGGGCCTGCCACCGGTACGCCGGTGGCAGGCCCCTGACGTGTGACCGCCCGGCTCACCGCAGGTGGTACTCCTGCGGCCGGACCCGGTGGGTGCGCCTCCAGTACTCCTGGGCGGTGAACGGCCAGTTCTGCGCCGAACGGCCGGCCACGCGGTCGACGGTCCAGTTGCTCACCGAGGAGAACCCCCAGGCGCGTTCCGCGTTGGCCTCGTCGACCCTGGCGTTGTATTCCTCATAGACGTCCTGGCGCACCTCCAGCGAGCGGTGCCCGCCGTCCAGCAGCAGCCGCAGGGCGTCCAGCAGATAGGTGACCCCGCACTCGGAGAAGTAGAAGATGCTGCCGCCCTGGCCGGAGAGGTTCGTATTCGGACCGTACAGGCAGAACAAGTTGGGGAATCCCGGCACGGTCAGACCCAGATAGGCGCGGGCGCTTCCGCCCCACGTCTCGTGCAGGTCCACTCCGCCCCGGCCGGTCACCTTCATCGGCATCAGGAAGCGCGAGGCCTCGAAGCCGGTGCCGTACACCAGGACGTCCAGCTCGTGATGGCGCCCGTCCGCCGTCCGCACCCCGGTCGGCGTGATCTCCTCGATGGCGTCGGTGACCAGCGTGACGTCGTCGCGCTTGAGGGTACGGATCCAGCCTCCGTTGTCCCGCAGCACTCGCTTGGCCCCGACCGGGTAGCGGGGCAGTACCCGGGGCAGCAGCCCGGGTGTATCGGTGAGCTGGCTCTCCAGGGCCCGGGTGAGGGCCACGCGCAACTTCTCGTTCAGAGCGGACACGGCACGTTCCGTCGGCGGGTAGGACCGGTCCACGATCCATGCCTCGAGCACTCCGCGCAGTCCCGGCGCGAAGAGCCAGAACCGGTACCAGTCCGCGTAGTACGGGACGTGCTCGAGCAGCCACCGGGCGCCCTGCGGCACCTGGTCGTGGTAGTGCGGGGTGGGCCGCAGCCAGGGCGGAGTGCGCTGGAAGACCCGCAGCTCGGCGGTCTGTTCGGCGATCTCCGGGATGAACTGGAAGGCACTGGCGCCGGTGCCGATCACGCCCACCCGCCGCCCCGCCAGCTCCACCGAGTGGTTCCAGCGGGCGGAGTGGAAGGCGGGGCCGCGGAAGGTGTCCCGCCCGGGGATCGCCGGCAGGCTCGGCCGGGACAGCTGCCCCACGGCGCTCACCAGCACGGTGCACTCGACCCGCTCCGCGCCGCCCGGGGTGTCCAGCAGCAGCGACCACCGGCCGCGCTCCTCGTCCCAGGCCGCCTCGCGCACCTCGGTCCCGAAGCGGATGTGGTCGTACAGGCCGAACCGTTTGGCCACGTCGCGGAAGTAGTCCAGCAGGACGTCCTGGGTGCAGAAGTACTCCGGCCAGTCGGTCCTGGTGGCGAACGAGTAGCTGTAGAGGTGGCTGGGCACGTCGACCCGGCACCCGGGATACCGGTTGTCGAACCAGGTTCCGCCGACGTCGCTGTTCTTCTCGTAGATCTCGAACGGCACGCCGGCCTGGGCGAGCCGGTGGGCGGCCAGCAGACCGCTCATGCCGGCGCCGATGATGCCCACCCGGACACCGCTGCCCGGCGCCACGTCCCGCAGGTTCCAGAGGGGTGCCTTGGGATCGGTGCCCGGAGCCGTCACCTCCTCGGCGATCAGCGGCAGGAGCTCCTCGGTGTCCTCACCCATCGCCCAGGAGGTGATGGCGTGCAGCAGCTCCGGCCCGGGCGGGGGCGGCGCGACACTCCCGGCGTCCCGGTGGCGTACCAGAGCGCGCAGGGCCAGTTCCCGGGCCGAGGCGAGCTGTTCCGGGGTGAGACCGCCCTGCGGGAGGGTGAGCCATCCGCTGGGACCGGTGTAGTCACCGAGGAAGGAGACGTCCCCGGTCAGATGGGCCACCGCCATCAACAGCGCGGGTATCTCCGCGCTTTGGAGGTGGGCCCGGATGACGTCGTCCGCGGCGGTGATCGGCCGGACCTCGGAGTTGGCGGCCATGGCCGCTCCTTTCCAAGTCAGGGGCGCGCCCCCGTCGGGGGCGCGCCGTACGTGCCGTCGACTGGTGTGTGGGGGCCTCGTCAGGAGCGGACGATGTCGAACTGGCCCATCATGCCCATGGCTCCGTGGTCGATGAGATGGCAGTGGTAGTAGTAGCGGCCCAGGTAGGGGTAGGCGAACGACACCTGGATGCGGGCCTTCTGGCCCGGCATGACGCTCACGATGTCCTTGAGCCCCGACTGGCCCGGCGCGGGCGGCGTGCCGTTGATGTCGAGGACCCGGAAGTCGACCAGGTGGATGTGGAAGTTGTGGGGTATCTGGTCGACGTTGCTGATCTCCCAGATCTCGGTGGCCCCCTGTTTGACGGTGAAGTCCACCCGGTTCATGTCGAACTCGCGCCCGTTGATGAGGCCCGCGCCGGTCGCCGGGTCGAGGGTGAGCGAGAAGGTGCGGGTGACGGTGGGCGTGCCGAGCGCGGGGAGCGTGGCCAGCTTGCCGGGGACCCGGCTGGTGTCCGACGCGGTGTCGCCGACGTCGAACCGCATGATCCGGTCGGTGGTGTCCGTGGGGAACAGCGTGTTCTGCAGCACGATCCGGGTGCCCTCCGCGTACCGGGAGAAGTCCACGACGATGTCCGCCCGTTCGCCCGGAGAGAGCGGAAGGCTGGTCGTCGTGACGGGCGCCGGCAGCAGCCCGCGGTCGGTGCCGATCTGCTGGAACGCGTCGCCGTTGTCGAGCCTGAACTCGAACGGGCGCAGGTTGGAGCCGTTGCACAGCCGCAACCGGTACTTGCGGGCCCGGACCCGGAAGTACGGCTGCGGCTTGCCGTTCACCAGGATCTGCGGGCGCGAGGTGAACAAGTGGTCGAAGTAGAGCGATCCGTCGTCGTTGAGGCCGACGTCGCGGATCATGATGGGCACGTCGTAGGTGCCGCTCGGCAGGCCCAGCGCCTGTTCGGAGGCGTCACCGAGGACGTAGAAGCCGGACATGCCGCGGTAGACGTGCTCGGCGTCCCTCATGTGCGCGTGGTCGTGGTACCAGAGCGTCGTCGCGACCTGCTTGTTCGGGTAGGTGTAGGTCCGGGTGGCGCCGGGCGCGACCAGGTCCATCGGACCGCCGTCGTTCTCCGGGTCGACCACGGCACCGTGCAGGTGCATCGAGGTACCGGCGTCGATCCTGTTGGTCTGCCGGACCACCACGGTGCGACCGGACTTGGCCCGGATGGTGGGGCCGGGCAGCGAGCCGCCGTAGGTGAGGACCGTCGTGCTCTTGCCGGGCATGATCTCGGTGACCGCCTGCTGCACATCCAGCGTGTAGTAGTCGGTGGTGCTGGAACGGCTGGTGGGCTGCAGCACCTTCGGCACCGGCATGGCCACCTGGAAGGGTGTGATCGCCCCGGCCAGGGCGGCCGTGGCGCTGGCGGCCGGCTCGACGTCCGGGCGCATGCTCCGCATGGCCAGGCCGCCGGTCACCGCCAGCGCGCCCCCCGTGGCCGCCATCAACTTGAGCATCTCTCGTCTGCTGTTCATGGTGCGTCTCTCTTCGTGCTCCGTGCTCCCCTGGGGACCCCCGACAGCCGGGCCGCCGAGCGGAACCGGCCACCCCTGGTTGGGTTTTCAGGAAGGGAACACCTCTCCCCCGTACACACCGGCGGCGGCGTCGAACTGCAACGCCACATGTGTGGACGCCGCGTTGACGTCGCGCCAGAAGCGCTGCATCGGACTGTGCTCGGACTGCCCGCTGGTGCCGCCCGCCCGGAAGAGCCGGTCCACGGCGGTCACCAGTTGCTCCACCGCCAGCGAGCAGTCCCGCAGGTTGCGGGCCGTCTGCAGCGGGCTGACGGACGAGCCCAGATCGGCCACGGCGGACGCCCGCTCCAGCAGCAGCCGGGCGGCGTCGATCTCGCCGGACGACCGGCTCAGCGTGCGCTCGTGCGCCGCGCGGTTGACCGGCGGCCGGCCCGGCACAGAGGCCGTGCGCAACTTCTCGCCGATGTACTGCGACCAGGTGCGCAGCGCGCCCTGAGCCGCGCCGAGTGTCGGCGTGGCGAACGACAGGCCGTTGGCCGCCTGCAACGGCACACTGTGGCAGGCGGCGGTGGAGTCCACGGCCCGTCCCGCGAACAGGTCCTCCCGGCGGAAGGCCCGCGGCGTGGGCACGAACACCTCGTCCAGCACCAGGGTGTTGCTGCCCGTCGCCCGCATGCCGACGCTGGACCACGAGTCCACCACGGAGTACGCGGAGCGCGGGACGGCGAACATCAGCGCCTGCGGCTCGGCCTCGGTCACGACCATCCCGGCGACCAGCGCCCAGTCGGAGAAGTCGACCGCGCTGATGTAGGACCACGCGCCGGACAGCCGCCAGCCGCCGGGCACCGCGGCCGCCTTCCCGGCCGGGGTGAGCGAGCCGACCACCACCGCGTCGGGGCCCTCGGCCCAGATCTCGCGGTAGCCCTCGACGGGCAGGAAGGCGGCCATGCGGGCCAGGTTGGCGAAGAGGGAGGCGCACCAGGCGGTGGCGGGGCAGGAGGCGCCGACGGTGACGACGGCCTCGCTCAGCTCCGTGAAGGTGCCCGCGTTCCCTCCCGCGTCGCGCGGGACGAAGTGCCGGGCGAAACCGGCCGCGACCACCTCCTTGACCACCTCGGCGTCGAGCCGGCGGTTGGCCTCCGCGGCGGCCGCGCTCCGCTCGGCCGCCGTCGCGACGTCCTTCGCGGCGGACAGCAGACCGGTGTTCGGAAGGGTTCGCTCAAGCATCCCTGCACACTCCTTGGTCTCGCAGGGCACCCGCGGCCGGGCCTTCCCGGCCCGAGGGAGCGGGTGCGGCCCGGGTGCTGGTGGCGCCGACCCTGGCGAGATGCGGTGGAAGGTGGCTTGAACACCGCTGGAACCCGTCCGGCCCGCCGGTCGCGCGAGCCTCGCTCGAGTCATACTCGACCGAATTTCCCTACACCTGGGCCGTGTTGCGTACATACCGTTGTCGGTGCGGTGGCCGCGCTCGGGCGCGGACAACCGGAGTAGCCGGACGCAGGGGGACAGGGTGCGGTGGGTTGTGGAGGACCTGATCGGCGTATGGCGTCTGCTCGCCTACGTTGACCTCGACGAGGCGGGGGGGAGCCGTGAGGGGCCGCTGGGCCCCGACCCCCGGGGACTGCTGATCTACGGCGACCACGGGCACATGTCGGTGTCGATGATGCGGGGCGACCATGCGACCGCTCCCGAATCGGCCACGCTCTTCATGGGCTATGCCGGCACGTGGCGGCTGGCCGACGGTGTCGTCAAGCACGACGTCAGCGTGAGCGCCCACCCCTTCCAGGTCGGTACGGAGCTGACCCGGGAGGCCGAACTCGACGGCGATCGACTGGTGTTGCACGGCGTCGCGACGATCGGCGGACGCCCGCAGCGCCGCAGGCTCACCTGGCAGCGCGTGCCCGCCCCCGCGTCCGCACAGCATCCGGCAGGCAGGTCCTCCGCACAACCTCGCTCATAAGGAGAACAGTCCTTGAAGGCAGTCATCGCCCAGTCGTACGCCCCCGTCGACCAGCTCGTGGTCACCGACACGGCACCCCCCACGCCCGGGCCCGGCCAGGTGCTGGTGCGGGTGGAGGCGGCGGGGCTCAACCCGATCGACGTCATTCTGATCACCGGTCGGCTCCGCCAGGTGATGCCCGTGGAGCACCCCTTCACACCGGGCATGGACGCGGCCGGTGTCGTGGAGGCCGTCGGTGAAGGTGTGACGCGTTTCGCCCCCGGTGACAAGGTCGTGGCGTTCACCCACGACACGACGGGCACCCTGGCCGAACTGACCGTCGTCGCCGACGGCCCGGGGCTCGTGCACCGGCCCGAGACCGTGGACGCGGTCAGTGGCGCGGCGCTGCCGGTGTCCGGGATGACCGCGGCCGCCCTGCTGGAGGCGTCCGGCCTCACGGCAGGCCGGAGCGTGCTGATCGTCGGCGCCACCGGCGGTATCGGCTCGTACCTGGTGCAGCTGGCCGCCGCCGCCGGCGCCGAGGTGATCGCCACCGCGCAGCCGTCCGCCCTGGACCACGTGCGGGGGCTCGGTGCCGCGCACGCCGTCGACTACACCTCCGTCGACCCCGTCGCCGAGGCCCTGCGCCTGTACCCGGACGGCGTCGACGTGGTCATCGACCTCGTCAACGGCGGCCCCGCGGTGGAGAAGACGGCCGCCGCGGTCCGCCCGGGCGGCCGGCTGGTCTCCTCGATCGGCGTTCCCGACTCCCTCGAGCGTGACGTGACGCCCGTGCACGTGGGAGTGGAGAACGGCATCGGCCGGCTCGAGGAACTGGTCGCCAAGGTCGCGACGGGCGAGCTGGCCGTCCACGTCAGCGCCACGTACCCGCTCGCGGACGCCGCGCAGGCCTACGGCGACTTCGCCGCGGGCAAGCACCCCGTCGGCAAGGTCGTCGTCACCGTCTGACACCGCAACCGGCGACAGGGCCGACGCCCGCGCCCGGCGACGTTCTCCTGAAGCACGGTGCCCGGCCGCGGCGGCGGCCGGGCACCTCGGTCCGCCCCCCTGGAAGGTCTGCCGTGGAATACGACTACGACCCGGAGCTGGCCCCCTGGGCGGCCAAGTTCCCGGCCGTCGACTACCGCGATCTCGCCGCGGCGCGCACGCTGCTGCGTGCGGCGACGGCCAACGCCCCCGCCTACCGACCCGAGCACCCGGTCGAGGTGACGGATCGGACCGTCCCCGGGCCGCCCGGCGCCCCCGGAGTCGCGGTGCGCGTCTACCGACCTGCCGGGCGAACGGGGTTGCTGCCCGCGCTGCTCTATCTGCGCTGGGGCGGCTTCGTCTTCGGCGACCTGGACTCCATCCACTCCACGGCACTGCGGCTCGCCGACCGGGTCGGCGCCGTCGTGGTGTCGGTCGGCTACCGCAACGCCCCGGAAGACCCGTATCCGGCAGCCCTGTTCGACTGCTACGCCGCGCTCGAGTGGACCGCGCGCAACGCCGGGGAACTCGGCGTCGACCCCGACCGCATCGGGGTGGGCGGCGAGAGCGCCGGCGGCGGTCTCGCGGCGGCGCTGACCCTGCTGGCCCGTGACCGCGGCGGACCACGAACGATCTTCCAGTGCCTCTTCCAGCCGGAGCTCGACGATCGTCTCGACACCCTTTCGGCCCGCTCCTTCACGGACACCCCGAAGTGGAACCGCGCCGGAGCGCGGTCGAGTTGGCAGTACTACCTGACGGGTACCGCCCAACCGGGCAGCGACGCTGTGCCGGCGCTGGCCGCCCCGGCCCGCGCCGACGATCTGCGCGGCCTTCCCCCGGCCTTCGTCATGGTGTGCGAGTTCGACCCGCTGCGGGACGAGGGGATCGTGTACGCCCACCGGCTGATCCAGGCCGGGGTGCGCACCGAGTTGAGCCACTACCCGGGAACCTTCCACGGTTCCGTGGCGATCGACGCGGAGATATCCCGCCGGATGATCGCCGACCAGGTGCACGCCCTGCGCCAGGGCCTGCGCGCCTGACGGGCCGCCGCCGGCCCGCTCCGACACGACCACTGCCGGGGTTCGTCCCCGCAACAGAAGGTGAGCTCATTCCATGGCACGCAAGAGGAGTCTGGGACGGCTGCTGACAGCCGCGGCGCTGTGCTGCGCGGCTGTGACCGGTACCGCTCCCGCGGCCGCGGCCGCGACCGCGACCGGTACGGGCTCGGACCCGACCTCGTACCGCATCGTGTGGGACGACTTCGGCAACGGCTTCTCCTCCACCGGGCCCGAGGCCCGCTGGGCCTTCCCCACGATCGGCCCCTTCGTGACCGACGACGGGAAGACGTCGACCTCCCGCAGCGGCCTCCACCTCGTCTCCGGTGGCGTCAACCCGGCCACGGGCGAGCCCGCCTTCACCCACACCGTCGGCCAGGAGAACGGCGACGGCTCGGGCCTGCCGGGCAATCTGGACCACGTCAAGTGGCTGGCGTTCACCAACCACACCTCGTCGGCGGGCTACCAGGGCTTCGACGCTGCGCCCGGCCGGGTGCTCTCCTGCGAGACCTGGATGTCGGGCAGGACCTACGGCACCCGGGCCCATCCGTTCGGGAGCCGGGTGGCCGATCCGGACGACGACCTGCGGCTGGCCTCGGTGGGCATGCCGGTCCTCGACCCGGAGACGTCGATGATCTTCGACTTCTTCGTGACGAACAAGCGCGTCTACGCCTTCTACGAACGGGTCCCCGACAACCGGGCGAAGCTGGGCGACTACGCCGCCTTCACGTACGCGGTCCCCGTGGCGTCCACCGCGCCCGGCCGGCAGCACCACTTCAAGATCTCCTACGACCGGTCCGCCGGTGTGGTGCGCTGGGTACTCGACGGACGCGTGGTCTACACCGTGGACCGCATCGGATACCGGCTGCCGTCGCGGAAGTACATGATGCTCGACAACGGCGGCACGGACATGGTGGCCGCGCCGCGCCAGCTCAGCTGCGGCATGGGCCTGTTCACCATCATGGACGGCGGTCGGCCCGGGACCGCCGACGACTCGGCCCTGATCCGGCTGACCACCGCCCCGGACCACTACTACCGCCCGCGGGTCGGCGCTCCGGTCCCGCAGACGTTCTACGACAACGCCAGCGCGCCCGGGAACCGGCTGTTCGGCCAGGGCGCCGGACTGGACATGAGCCGGTACGTGGTCTCCAGCGTCCCGGCGCCCTCCGCCGGCGGCGAGCGCTGATCCGGCCTCCGGCACACGAAGGGGCGGTCCGCCACGGCGGACCGCCCCTTCCGCGCTGTCAGGGTCAGCGACTGCCCTCCACCGCCGCGGCGGCGTAGGACAGGGTCGTCCTGCTGTTGTTGCCGAGCGCCTCGCGGATGTAGGCGCGGGCGTCGGCGAGGGTGCTGCCCGCTCCGAGCACCTCCGTGACCGCGGCCGGGTCGAGGGCGACCGTGTGCCGCGCGGTCGCCACCGGGCCCTCGTCGCCGTCGGAGAAGGTCCACAGGCCGCTGTGGCCGAGGAGCAGCTTCGGCATCCTCAGCTGCTTGTAGGCGATCCACTCCCCCTCCTGGCACACCCGGAACGAGCGGGTCGTGTGGGAGGAGCCGTCCGCCGTGACGGTCTCCATCTCCAGCTCCTGGACGCCCGGGGACGGCTCCGTGAGCCGCACGCCGGCGACGTGCGGCAGCCGCTCGGCCCACAGGTCGGCGCGGTGGACGAAGGCGTAGGCATCGGCCACGCCCGCGCGCAGCGGCAGGACGTCGGTGAAGGAGAAGATCACCTCCGGCAGCGGGTGGCCGAGACCCGACAACCGGGCGAGCGCGGCCAGTTCCTCGGGACTGTTGCGGTCCAGCGCCGCCATGATCGAGGCGAGGGTCCCGGGGCTGTCGTCCACCGGCACGAAGTCGTGCACCAGGACCACTTCGCAGCGTCCGCCGGGCAGCTCCCGGAAAATCCACTCGCCGCTCATGGAGTCGAACGGCGGGCGGCTGTGCTCCTGGTGGAAGGTGATCCGCAACTCTTCCGGGTGCAGGGTGCGCCGGGAGACCCAGCTGGTGACCTGGCCGTTGACCACGGCCCACAGCCGGAAGCGCTCCTTGCGCGGGGTGTGTTCGAAGTGACGTACGTACACGGTCGGCCCGAACGCCGCGGGCCACAGGGTCACGTCCGCCACCAGGTCGTAGAGCGTGCGGGGAGACGCGGCCACGGTCAGGGTGTGTTCGGTGCGATGCCGGTTCGTCATGCGCGAGGAGCTCCTTCGGTCTGCCGGGCGGGCGCGGGACGACGACGGTGCCCGCCCCGCGGGCTGCGGGTACGGGCACCGTCGGAGGGGATGGGAAGAGGATCAGGCGGTCGCGGCGACGGACCGGTTGACCAGATCGAGCAGGGCACGCGGGGTGGCGACCTCGGTGATCTCGTCGTCCGAGAGGTCCACTCCGTACTCCTGGGTGATTCGGGCCGCTGTCTCCATCATCGCCAGCGAGTCGTAACCGAGGTCCTGGAACGTCACGTCGAGGATGTCGCCGTCGAGGTCGGCCGCGTCGTCCTCGCCCGCGCACGCCACGAGAATGCGGCGCAGGTCTTCTATGTCCATCGTTGCCATGGGTGGGGATTCCTCCTGCGTTGTCGCCTGTTCAGCGGGTCGGAGCGGTCACGACGAGGGCCGAGTTGAACCCCCAGCGGCCGCGGGCGAGGATCAGGGCCGCCTTGACGGGCATGCCGCGCGCCTCGTCGCGGACCACGTCGAGCCCGTACTCCTCGGGTACGTCGGTGGTGTGCGCGGTCATCGGTACGACCTGGTCCCGGATGCTCAGCAGCGCGGTGATGACGTCGACCGGGCCGCCGCCCGCGTACATCCGGCCGGTGAGGGTCTTGGGAGCGGTCACCGGGACCCCGTTCGGCCCGAAGACCTCGGTGATGGCCTGGGCCTCGGCGCGGTCCGCCTCCGGCAGCCCGGCGGCGTCGGCGAACACCACGTCGATGTCGGCGGGCCGCAGGCCGGCGTCTGCGAGCGCGAGTTCGGCGGCCCGGCGCAGCGCCGGGGGGCGGCCCGAGCCCGGCCGCGGATCGAACGTGGACGCGTAGCCTGCGATCTCGCCGTAGATCTGCGGGGCGCCGCGCCGGGCGGCCGCGTCGGCGTCCTCGACGATGAGGATCCCGCCGCCCTCGCCGGGCACGTACCCGCTCGCCCTGCGGTCGAACGGCAGGTACGCCGCCGCGGCGTCCTCCACGGTGCTGACCCGGCCGCCGGCCAGCTGCGCGGCCCAGCCCCACGGGTCCAGAGCGGAGTCGACCCCGCCGGCGAGCACCAGGTCGGTGCCGCCGCGCACCGTCCGGCGGGCGTGCCCGAGCGCGTCGAGCCCCCCGGCCTGCTCGCCGACGAGGGCGGCGCTCGGTCCGCGCATGCCGTTGCGGATGGAGATCTGACCGGTGTTGACCGCGTAGAACCAGGCGAAGGACTCGTAGACGCTGACGAACTCCGGTCCCTTGCTCCACAGTTTGCGGAACTCGCGGTGGGTGAAGTCGAAACCGCCCTGGGCGTTCGACGTGACCACGCCCATGCTGTAGTCGGCGAACGTGTCCGGCCCCACGGCGGCGTCGGCCAGCGCCCAGTCGGCGGCGGCGAGCGCGTACCGGGTCGAGACGTCGGTCTGCGGCAGCAGCCGGCTCGGCAGATGTTCCTTGGCGTCGAAGTCCGTGATCTGGCCGGCCAGCCGGGAGGTGTAGCCCGAAGGGTCGAAGCGGGTGATCTCGCCGATCCCGCTCTCGCCGGCCAGTACGGCCTTCCAGTGCTGGTCGCTGCCGAGTCCGGTCGGAGCGACGACCGCCATTCCGGTGATCACCGTGACGCTCATGCCGTTGCTCCCTTGGGGCGGTGGAGGACCATGGCGCTCTGGAAGCCACCGAAGCCACTGCCGACGGTCAGGACGGTGTCCACCCTCTGTTCGCGCGCGGTCAGCGGCACGTAGTCCAGGTCGCACTCGGGATCGGGGGTGTGCAGGTTGGCCGTCGGGGGCACCACGTTGTGCTCGATGGCCAGTGCGCACGCGGCGATCTCGATCGAGCCGATGGCGCCGAGCGAGTGCCCCACCATCGACTTGATGGAGCTCACCGGTACGTCGTACGCGTGCGGGCCGAGGCTGCGCTTGAACGCGGCGGTTTCGTGCCGGTCGTTCTGCTTGGTCCCCGATCCGTGGGCGTTGACGTAGTCGATCCCGGTGGGGTCGGTACGGGACACGTCGAGGGCGACCCGGATCGCCTCGGCCATCTCACGGCCGTCCGTCTTCAGGCCCGTCATGTGGTAGGCGTTGCATCGGGTCGCGTAGCCGCCGACCTCCGCGTAGATGTGGGCACCGCGGCGCAGCGCCCGCTCGTACTCCTCGAGCACGAACATCGCGGCGCCCTCGGCCAGGACGAAGCCGTTGCGGGAGCCGTCGAAGGGCCTGGACGCCCGGGCCGGATCGTCATTGCGCGGAGTCGTCGCCTTGATCGCGTCGAAGCAGGCGACGACGATGGGCGAGATCGGTGTGTCGGCGGCACCGGCCAGGACGATGTCGGCGGAGTTCTCCCGGATGAGCTGTACGCCGTAGCCGACCGCGTCGAGTCCCGAGGTACAGCCGTCCGACACCATGGTCGTCGGCCCCTCGGCGCCCACCGCCCAGGCGACCTCGGCGGGCATCACGCCCGGGCTGAGATAGTCGAACATGTGCGGAGACATGTAGTCCTGGTCGACAAGCCACTTGCGACCCGCGTCCGACATGACCAGGTACTCGTTCTCCAGACTGGTGGCGGAGGCGACGGCGCTGCCGAGGCTGACGCCGATCCGGGCCGGGTCGACGACGTCGAAGTCCAGCCCGCTGTCGGCCACGGCGTCACGCGTGCAGACGACGGCGAACTGGCTGGCGCGGTCCATCCGGCGGATCTCCCGGGGGCTCAGCCCCTCGGCGACCGCGTCGAAGTCCACCTCGCCCGCGATGCGGGAACGGAAGGCGCCGGCGTCGAAGGCCGAGATCGCACGCGTCGCGGTGCGCCCTGAGGACAGCAGATCCCAGAACTCCTTCGTTCCGGACCCGCCCGGGGCGCGGACGCCGATGCCGGTGATCGCTACACGCCTGGTCATCGGGCACTCCGGACGGCAGTGGAGCCGGGGCGGTGCCCCGTGGACCGGTGCCGCAGCCAACCCCGGCTTCCCTCCATGCAGAACATCGCAGTTCGTTCCTTTCGCGTGTCGGGGCTCGCGCTCTCCGGCGGAACCGCGCCGAAGGTTCCAGCAGGCTCGCTCGGGCTGCTCGAGCTGAGCTAGAAGGAGAGTGGACGTACCCGGATGCGCCGCACGGACCGACGGCGGAGCGGGCGCCCTCGCCTCGAGGACGCCCGCTCCGCCGGGCGCGTCAGGCCGACGTCTTGACCGCCGGGCGCGCCTGGGCCGGCTCCCGCACGACGCGGCGGGTCCGGGTCGGCATCCCGAGCGTCGGGTTGGCGATGCTCCAGGCCGCGCCCTTGCAGACCAGCTCCTTGTAGACGGCGGCGAGCCGTCCTGTCAGGGCCGCCCGGACGGCGCGGTCGTCGGCGGTGACGTACTGGATCAGGCCTTCCCTGCGGCCCAGCGAGATGCACTGGTTGAAGTAGCGCAGCGGTGCGTTCGGGAGCTTCCCGCCCGTCAGGCGCGCCGCGATGGCGCCGGCGGCCTGCCACGCCATGGGGGTGCCGGAGGCGCACGACATCCGCAGCGGCTTGTCGCCGGGGCTCATCGCCATCGCCGCGTCGCCGATGGCGTACACGTCGGGGTGCGAGACCGAGCGCATGGTTGCGTCGACCACGATCCGGCCCGTGTCGGTGACCTCCAGGGTGGTGGCCCTCGCGATCGGGTGGACGGCGAAGCCGGTGGTCCACACGGTGACCGCGGCCGGGACGGACGTACCGTCGGCGGTGGTGACGCGGTCGGCCTCGACGGCGGTGACGTCGGCGTGTTCGTGCACGGTGATGCCGAGCTTGCCGAAGACCTTCCACAGGTGCCGGCGGCCCCTGGGCGAGAGCCAGTCGCCGAGGCCGCCACGGGCGACGAGGGCGACATCGAGGTCCGGGCGGGCCTCGGCGATCTCGGTCGCCGCCTCCAGGCCGGTGAGCCCGCCGCCGACCACGACCACGGGCTGTCCGGCGTCCAGGCGGGCCAGGCGCTCACGCAGCCGGAGCGCTCCGGGGCGACCGGCGATCTCGTGGGCGTGCTCGGCGGTGCCGGGGACGCCCTGGTCGTTCCAGCCGCTGCCGAGGGCGTACACGAGGGTGTCGTACGACAGCTCCTCCTCCCGCCCCGCGGTGCCGTTCGCGTCGGTGACGGTCACGGTCCTGCGGTCGACGTCGACGCCGGTGACCTCGGCGAGCTTCAGTTCGACCCCGGTGCCCGCGAAGATCTCGTGGAGCGGCCGGGGTTGGAGGTCCTGGCCGACCGCGAGCTGGTGCATCCGGACGCGCTCTACGAAGTCGGGCTCGGCGTTGACGAGGGTGATGGCGACGTCTTCGCGGCGCAGCCGCCTGGCGAGGCGCCCGGCGGCGATGGCTCCGGCGTATCCGGCTCCGAGGACGACGATGCGGTGCTGCATCTCCTTGCTCCTGTCTTGAGCGCTGCTGTCGTGGGCGGGTTCGCCCCTTGAACCGGGCGGCCCGCCGTTTCCTGACAGGAACGCGATGTGAAGCACCTCACATCGGAGTCGGAAGGGTCAGAAGGCGCTGAGCAGGGGTTCGCCGTGGTCGGCGGCCGCCCATCGCCTGGTCGCGCGTTCGAGCTTGTCGGGGTTGACCTGGTTGCGGAAGGCGGCGATGCCCTCGGCGGTGATCTCCAGGCACATGACGCCGACGACCCGGCCGTCGACGACCGCCACGACGGCGGGGTCGCCGTTGGCGGTCGTGGCGTACACCTCGGGTGAGCCACCGACCAGGGCCTGCTTGGCCTTGCTCGGTTTGAACAGGCCCCGCAGGAACTTCGCGACCGCGAGCGCGCCTTCGAACGCCTTGGCGCGGGCCGGGACCTTCCCGCCGCCGTCACCGATCGAGACGGCGTCCTGGGTGAGCAGCCGCACGAGCGGCTCGGTCCGGCCGCTGGTGGCGGCCGCGAGGAACTCGTGGACGATCCGCCGGGCGGCGGCCTCGTCGATCTCGCTGCGGGCCCTGCCGTCCGCGACGTGCTTCTTGGCGCGGTGGAAGATCTGCTGGCTGGCGGCCTCGGTGATGTCGAGGATCTCGGCGATCTCCCGGTGCGGGTAGTCGAAGGCCTCCCGCAGCACGTACACCGCCCGCTCGTTCGGGGAGAGGCGCTCCAACAGGGCGAGGACCGCGTACGAGACCGATTCGCGCTGTTCGGCCGTGTCGGCCGGGCCGAGCATCGGGTCCCCGGCGAGCAGCGGCTCGGGGAGCCACTGGCCCACATAGGTCTCGCGCCGCGCGCGGGCCGAGGTGAGCTGGTTGAGGCACAGATTGGTGAGAACCTTCGTCAGCCAGGCCTCGGGGACCTCGATGTGGTCGACGTCGGCGGACTGCCAGCGCAGGAACGTCTCCTGCACGGCGTCCTCCGCCTCGCTCGCGGAGCCGAGGAGGCGGTAGGCGATGGCCTCCAGGCGGGACCTGGAGGCCTCGAACCGGTCCACGTCGCTCATGGTCAGGGCCATGGCCCGGATCCTAGCCTTCGCGATGCGCGACGGCCTCCGCATTGCGGGGGCGCTCCCTGCGCTGCTCGGCCGATGCCGCCCGGTGAGCGCCGAGCCGGCTCAGAGGCAGTTAGCCTCCGTCCATGAACTGGCTTCCCGACGACTTCGTCCACCCCGTCCGCGTGCCACTCTCCGGTGGCCACCACCTACGCCCCATCTCCGCCGCCGACACGGACCTCGACTACCCGGCGGTCATGGGATCGCGGGAACGGCTGTGGTCCATCTACGGCGAGGCATGGCGCTGGCCTCCCGCCACCATGACGTACGACCAGGACCGCGAGGACCTGCTGTACCACGAGCGGGAGATCGCCGAGCACAAGTCCTTCAACTACGCGCTGTTGAACGAGGCCGGCACCGCCCTGTTCGGCTGCGTGTACATCGACCCTCCGGAGAAGACCGGCGCCGACGCCGAGATCTCCTGGTGGGTGGTGGACGACAAGGTCGGCACCGACCTCGAACGCACCCTGGACGCGTTCGTCCCGCAGTGGATCGCCGACGCCTGGCCCTTCCGCGAGCCGCGCTACATAGGCCGCGACCTCACCTGGAAGGAGTGGCTCGCCCTCCCCGACAACGCCTGAGCACGCGACCGGGGACCGGGCGGTGATGCGGGCGCAGGCCGGGGTCTACGCCACGACCGCGCCGGGCGTCTCGGGCGCGGGCGCCGGGTGTGCGGTGAGCAGGTCGGCCAGGTCGACGCGGGTGAGGAACTCGCGGCGGACGCGGTCGGCGACGTTCGAGACCTCTTCGGAGCCGTCGTCGGCGGGGTCGATGTGGACCCGGTACGGCCGCTGTCCGGCGGGGAGCGCCACGATGCGGGCGATCTCGTCGGAGACCATCGAGGCGTCCGCGTCCTCGGGGGCCAACGCGGCCAGCTTCTGGGCGACCTGTTCCATCAGGCCGGGGTACTTCGTCTCGTACTCCGCCTCGGTGGCGCCGTCGGCGGGGTGACCGGAGTGGGCGAAGTGGTTGGTGCCGCTGGTGAACGAGCCGGGCACCACGATGGAGGTCTCGACCCCCCAGCGCGCGAGCTCGGCGGCGTAGCTCACGGCCAGGGAGTCCATGGCGGCCTTGGCGGCGAAGTACGGAGCCAGGTAGGGCGGGGTGCCGCCCTTGACGCTCGAGCTGGACACCCAGATCACCAGACCGCGGCCCGCCTTCCGCAGGTGGGGCAGGACCGCCCGGTTGACGCGCTGCGTGGAGAGCACGTTGACGTCGTACAGCTCGGCGAGCTGCTCGGGGGTGAACGCCTCGGCCGGTCCGGTGACCATGTGCCCGGCGTTGTGGATCAGGACGTCGATGCGCCCGTGCTCGGTGATGACCTGCTCGACGGCGGCGTCCACGGACGCCTGGGAGTTGACGTCGAGTTCGATGGCGCGCAGGTCGACGCCGTGCCGGGCGCTGTGGTCGGCGGCGGCTTCGACCTGCGGCGCGTTGCGGGTGCCGGTCTGGCGCATGCCGGCGTAGACGGTGTCGCCGGAGTCGGCGAGGGCGCGGGCGGTCAGGGCGCCGAAGCCGCTGGAGGCCCCGGTGATCACAACGATGTTCTTCATGGGAGTTCTCTTCTGGGGAACCGGTTCCCGGGCGGGACGGGAGGACGGGCGGGAGGGGTGTCGGAAGGCAGGGGAAGGGAGAGAGGGAAAGGGGTCAGGCCACGCCGCCGTTGGCGTACAGGACCTGGCCGTTGATCCAGCGCGCCGGGCCGGCGAGGAACGCGACCGCCTCGGCGATGTCCTCCGGCGTGCCCAGGCGCTCCAGCGGAGCCGACTTGGAAAGGTTGTCGATCGTGGCCTGGTCCTTGCCCTGAAGGAACAGGGGCGTGGCGGTGGGGCCGGGGGCCACGGCGTTGACAGTGATGTCCTTGCCGCGCAGTTCGCGGGCCAGGACCAGGGTCATGGCCTCGACCGCGCCCTTGCTCGCCGCGTAGGCGCCGTAGTTCGGGAACTGCAGGCGGGTGACCGAGGTCGAGAAGTTGATGATCGCGCCACCGGCGCGCACCCGCCGGGCCGCCTGCTGGGAGACCACGAAGGTGCCGCGGATGTTGGTGCGGTGCATCCGGTCCAGGTCGTCCAGGTCGAGCGTGGCGATCGGGGAGAGCAGCATGATGCCCGCCGTGTTGACGACGACGTCGATGCCGCCGAACTCCCGCTCCACGGCGTCGAACGCCTCCGTCATGGCGTGCTCGTCGGCGATGTCGCCGCCGACCGCGAGCGCCCGGCCGCCCGCCGCGGTGACCGCGGCGACCGTCTCGTCGGCGCGGGCCTTGTTGCCGGCGTAGTGCACGCCGACGGCGATGCCGTCCCTGGCGAGGCGCTCGACGACGGCGCGGCCGATGCCGCCGGAGCCGCCGGTGACCAGGGCGACGCGGGGCGTGGCGGTGGTGGTGCTGTCAGTCATGGTGTTCCGTCCTTCGTGGGTGCGGGTCATGGGTGGATGTGTCAGCGGATGGGTGGGTCAGCGTTCGCTGTCGAGCGCGGCCATGAGGGGGGCCGCGTAGCGCTCCCCGGCGGCGGACCCGGCGGGGACCGCAGCCTCGATCTCGGCGAGGGCGTCGGTGTCCAGGTCGAGGCCGGCGGCGCCGAGGGATTCGGCCAGACGCTCCCTTCGGCGGGCACCGACCAGGGGGACGAGGTCCTGGCCTTGTGCGGCCACCCAGGCGATGGCGACCTGGCCGGTGGTGGCGCCCAGGCGCTCGGCCACGCGTCCCAGTGCCTCGACCAGGCGGAGGTTGGCCTCGAGGTTCTCGCCCTGGAAGCGCGGGCTGTGGGCGCGGAAGTCGTCGGCGCCCAGGTTCCGCGCGGCGCTCCAGTGGCCGCTGAGCAGGCCGCGGGAGAGCACGCCGTAGGCGGTCAGACCGATGCCGAGCTCCCGCAGTGTCGGGATGACGGACGCCTCCGGGCCGCGGGAGAGCAGCGAGTACTCGATCTGTACGTCGCTGATGGTTGCGACGGCCGCGGCGCGGCGGATGGTGTCCGCACCGACCTCCGACAGACCGATGTGCCGGATGTAGCCGGCCTGCCGCATCTCCGCGAGCGCGCCGACGGTCTCCTCGACGGGGATGTCCGGGTTGAGGCGGGCGGGACGGTAGATGTCGATGTAGTCGGTGTCCAGTCGCCGCAGGGAGTAGGCGAGGCGGTCCTTGACCGCGGCCGGGGAGACGTCGTACGGGACGGGCTGGAAGCCGCCGTCGGGGGTGCGGCGCGAGCCGAACTTGACGCTCAGCACGACCTCGTCGCGCCTGCGCTCCTTCAGAGCCCGGGCGATGAGCATCTCGTTGGCGCCCGATCCGTAGAAGTCCGCGGTGTCGAGGAGGTTCAGGCCCGCGTCGATCGCGGCGTGCAGGGTGGCGATGCTCTCGGCGTCGTCGGCCGGCCCGTACAGGTCGGACATACCCATGGCGCCCAGGCCGATGGCGGACACCTCGGGTCCGTCCGCACCGAGCTTGCGGGTCGCGACGGTCATGGCGGTTCTCCTTGGTCGCGGGGTGAACACCCCGGTTCGCGGGCGTCGGGCTTCGGGAGCGTCGGTTCGGGAGCGAAGAAGGCGCCGGGCAGTGGATCACCTGATCGCCATATCGCCGATCACCGGACTGACACATCAACGCTAACACATCATCGATGCACCGCAAGTGTTATCGTCGATCTCATGGCAACGGTCGAGACGACGACAGCGCAGCCCCGCGAGCGGATACTGCGGGCCGCGACAGCCCTGCTCGCCGAAGGCGGACGGGAGGCGGTGTCCACCCGTGCGGTCAGCGCGGCCGCCGGCGTGCAGGCGCAGACGATCTACCGGCACTTCGGCGACATGCAGGGACTGCTCGACGAGGTGGCCCGGCGCGGATACGCGTCCTATCTGGCCGCCAAGCAGGCCCAGGACGAGGACGGAGGCGACCCCGTGGCGCAGCTGCGGAGCGGCTGGGACATGCACGTGGCCTTCGGACTGGCCAATCCCGCGCTCTACCGGCTGCTGTACACCGAACCGCGGCCCGGCCAGCAGTTCGCGGTCACCGGTGACGCCCACCAGGTGCTGCTGCGCATCGTCGAACGGGTGGCCAGGGCCGGCCGGCTGCGGACGGGCGTCGAGGCCGCCGCGACGATGATCCACTCCTCGGGCATGGGGGTGACGCTCACGCTGATCGCCGCGCAGGCCGACGGCAGGCTCTCGGACTACGAAGGTCTGTCCGAGAACGTCCGGGAGGCCGTGCTGGACTCCGTACTCGCCCCGGCCGACGACGCTGCCGCCCGGCCGAGCGCCGACGCCCACCACGCTGCCGTGCACGCCGTCGCCCTGAAGTCCTTGATGCGCGAGGGGGTACGGTCCCTGACCTTCGGGGAGCGCGCCCTGCTCGGCGAGTGGCTGGACCGCATCGCCGCCGAGGACGGCCAGGAGACCGGCGCCGCGAAGCCCGGCGGACAACCCCCGCGGCGGCGCTAGCAGCCCGATCAGGCGGCAAGCGCCGTGCGCGGCGGCACTAGCGGCCCGATCAGGCGGCAAGCGCCGTGCGCACGGCGGCGACGGCCTGCCGGATCGCGGCCTCGGCGGCGTGCGTCTCAAGCAGGGCGTTCAGCATGACGAAGGCGTGGATGACGCCCTGGTAGCGGACCGCGGTAGGTGCGCCACCGCACCCGGCAGGCGTCGTCGACTCACCTCCTTGTGTGCCTGTCCCGGGCCACCCTCGGTCGACTTTGCCATCTCTTTACAACCCGCTCCGGCGCCATCTCGTCTCTCCGCTCGATCCGTGATTCAGCCCGCCGCAGTACCGGGCGGACCGACGAAAGAGAGCGATTCGATGCGCCGAACTGTCCTCAGCGCCATGGCACTTGCGTGCACCGCCGTGCTGGCGGGCACCGTGCCCGCGTTCGCCGACGGGGTGTCCCCCTCCCCGACCGCTCCCGCGGCCACCGCCTCACCGTCCGCCGCCCCGGAACGGACCGCGGCGCCGACCGCCACGAGCGCGGTTCCCAGTGCCGCGCCGACGACGGCGCGCGGCCAGGTCTCCGTCGTCCCCAGCGGCGCGCCGAACACCGGTGTGACGGCGGGGACCTCCCGGTCCGTGTCCCCCGGGCTGATCGGTGGGGGCGCCGGCCTGGTGCTGGTCGCAGGCGGCGCTGCCGTCCACGTAGTACGCCGCCGGCGGGCGACCGGGGCATGACCCGGCTCTCCAGGCGCGCCTTCGCCGCCGTGGCGATGACCGCGCTGCTCGCGGGCTGCGGCGGCCACGAGGCCGGCCGGGCCCCGGCCCCCCGTCCCGGAACCGTCCGTCCCGGCAGTACGCCACCGCCCGAGTCGACCTCCGCCAAGGCGGCACCGGAGGTGGAGCGTTCGGCCCCCGTCAGGCTGCAGATCCCTGCCATCGGGGTCGACACGCCGGTCATGCGGCTGGGACTGGCGCAGGACGGCAGTGTGCAGGTGCCGCCGGTCACCGCACACGACCGGGCGGGCTGGTACTGGCACTCGCCGACACCGGGTCAGGTCGGGCCGTCGGTCATCCTCGGCCATGTCACGGTCGGCAGCTACGGGGACGGGGTCTTCCGTCACCTCGCGGAGCTGCACCGGGGCGACCGGATCGTGGCGCGCCTGGAGAACGGGACGGCGGCCGTGTTCTCGGTCGGCGCCGTACGGACGGTCGCCAAGGCCGACTTCCCGACGGGGGAGGTCTACGGGAACGTGAAACGCCCGGAGTTGCGGCTGATCACCTGCGGGGGCCCCCGTACCGGCGACGGCTACCTCGACAACGTGATCGTCTTCGCCGCGCTGACCACCTCCACCCCCTGATCCCGCCGGCATACAGCCCCTCCTGATCCACTGATAGGCCGCCGGGCCTCGATCCGCCGGTACGGATCCCGGGCCTTCGGAACGTACGCCGGTGGCCCGGGGTCCTACCCCACGACTGCCCCACGACCATGGAGAGCGTTGAAACGGTCCCGTGAGAGGGCGACGTCCGAGCTGTTCGCCGCCGTCTATCCACGCCTCGCCGGCTGGTGCCGCCGTCTCGTCGACGACGACGAGACGGCCCACGAGATCGCCTCGGAGGCGTTCACCCGGCTCTGGGCCCGCTGGACGTCCGTGGACGAGCCCCGCGGCTTCCTCTACGTCACCGCGGCCAACATCGTCCGGGACCACTGGCGCAAACTCGAGCGCGAGCGCAGAGCCGTGCACCGCGCCACCACGGAGGCCGCCGTACGCCCCCACACCGAACAGGCCGACCCCTCGGTGCGCCTGCTCGTGCAGTCGCTGCCGGAACGACTGCGCGTCCCGATCCTGTTGCACTACTACGCTGACATGCCGATCCGGGAGGTGTCCGTGCTGACCGGACGCAAGGAAGGAACCGTCAAGGCCGACCTGCACGCGGCCCGGGAACTGCTCCGCGTCCACCTGAGGAGAAGCCTTGACCACACGCTCTGACGACGGCCCGGAGCTGGAACCCGACGACCCCCTCGCGGTGATTCCTGCGGCCCCCCTCGGACCACCTCGGCCCGCCCCCCGGGCGCTTCCGCGCGATCCGCCGCACCGCGGCCCGCCGCCGACTGCTCCGCGCGGCGGCCGGGGCCGGCCTCACCGCCGCCGTCGCCGTTCTCGTCGCCCTGCCGCTCCACCTGGCGGCGCCCGAGACACCCGCGCCCCCGTCGGTCCCCCTCGCACCGCCGCCCCCGAGCGGTCGTCCCGCGCCCGCCGGCCCGTCGGCGTCGCCCTCCCTGTCCGCATCGCCCGAAAGCGCCACCCCGCGCCCCACCACGACTCCTCGGACCGGCGGTTCCCGCACCGCGACCGCGAACCGCCCGCCGACCGCCACCCGGGAACCGTCGGTGACACCGACCCCGGCACGTCCCGAGCCGTCAGCGGGCCGGACCGGCGCCGACACCGCGCCGTCGGTCAGCCCCTCGATACGGCAGAGGTAGTCACGGCCACCCCGGCCTGCTCTCCCCGTGCTCGCACGACGCCCCGCGTGCAGTGCGCCGCCCGACGCCGTGACACGTGTCGTCAGGCCGACTGCGCAGGTCAGCCGATGATCAGCCGTGTGCCGACGCAACCGCCGGTCTCACCACCACCGCCCCCTGAGCCGCAAGGCACCGGAGGCACCCCCCTGCAAGGCCCCCGGAGAATCCGCTCACGAACCCCACACAGCCTGCACACGGTCTTTCGATAGCCCCGTTAGCGTGGAAACCCGTTCGATTCCAGGTGCGAACGCGGCCCGTCGGGGCGGCGGCGAGCCAATACAGGAAGACCGCAATGGACTACTGCTCCTCGTGTCGTCGGCATCTCAACGGCGCCCTGGTGTGCCCCGGATGCGGTGCTTACGCCCCCGACATCGCCCCGGTCACCGCCGACGGCCACACCCTCCCGGGCCCGGCCACCACGGCGACGCCGGTCATGGAGGCGACGGCGGCCACGGCGGCATGGGAGTTCGCGGCCCCGGACACCCATGAAGCCCCCGACATCCACGAAGCCCCGGACATCGACGAGGCCCCGCACGCCGGGCCGCACGCCGACCTCACGGGCCCGGCGCGCCGCACGGAAGGACGTGCCGCTCGGCGACGTCGGCTGGCGCGCTGGAAGAAGACCCAGCGCAAGGCCCTGGTGGCGACCGCCGTCGCCCTCGTCGGAGGCGGTCTGACCGTGGCCTCGATGGACCGGCACACCGCCGACCGCGCCCAGGCGGCCCCGGCTCCGGAGGCGTCGGCCCTCGGCGGCGCGGAGGAACCGACGTCGCTGTACAGCAGTCCGGCGCCGCCCCGCTCCGGCACCCCGCACTCCGGCGCACCCCGGGCCCCGCACACCCCTGCAGCGCAGTCCCCCGCAGCCGGCCTGCCCCCTCTGTCCTCGCCGGGCTCGGCACATGCCACGCCGTCGGCCGCCCGGCCGGACGCGGCCACCTCTTCCCGTACGACGCACACGACGGGCACGACAGGTGCGGCGGGCACGGGTACGTCGGGCACGAGTCACACGACGGCGAACTCTCCCTCCCAGTCGGGGACGGACTCCTCGTCGTCCACGGGGACGTCCCAGCACACGTCCTCCCCGACCACCGGCACCGGCACCGGCGGCGGCACGGGCACGGATCCGGGCACCTCGCAGACCACCCCGTCCCCGGCGGCGACCTCGCCGTCGCAGATCTGCCTGCTCGTCGTCTGCCTCGGCTGATCGCAGGCGAACGCCACCACGGCCACTGACCGCCCCCCGCGATCACGCGGGTGGGCGGTTCTCGGCGTGCCCACGCGATGCGCTCGCACACGGGGAAATGACCGGCAACACCCGGCAGTCACGCCGACGCGGGCGCCAGACACGAGCCTTCCCCGGGCCCGGCGCCCCGGCGTTCGGCCGCGCTCGTGCCCGGGGATCGGCCGGTCGGGAGTGTCGGACCCGCGACGACTGTGCGGCGGATCGTCACCCGGCGGTCATCGGATGGGGGAGACCGTGATCGAATCGTGTGTTCGTGCCAGTAGGCTGTGATCCGCTGCGGCATCCCACTCCCACCCGCCCTGGCGGAATCCTGTCCGGCGGCGGTCGAGTCGTCGCACGGCATTCGTCTCCCGGCATGAGGATGAAACAACAGGTGCTGATCGCGGGCCGGTACCAGCTGAACACCACCATCGGACGTGGCGCGATGGGAGAGGTCTGGCGGGCGTACGACCAGATGCTCGGCCGTCCCGTCGCCGTCAAGGTACTGCTCGACCGGAACGCAGACCCCACCGCCGACTCCCGCTTCCGCCTCGAGGCACAGACCGCGGGCCGGCTCCACCACCCGCACGTGGTCGGGGTGCTCGACTTCGGGGAGCACGAGGGGCGGCTGTTCCTGGTCATGGAGCTGGTGGAGGGTGCGAGCCTCGCCCGGGTGCTCGCCGACGACGGGCCGCTGCCCGCCGAACAGGTCGCGGCCATCGCCGCCCAGGCGGCGGCCGGACTCGCCGTGGCGCACGAACAGGGCATCGTGCACCGCGACATCAAGCCCGGCAACCTGCTCCTCGACGCGGGCGGCACCCTGAAGATCGGCGACTTCGGCATCGCCCGCTTCATGGACGACCCGTCGGGCGCGCTCACGGCGACCGGGCAGATCGTCGGCACGAGCCTGTACATCGCGCCCGAGCGTGCCCTGGGCAAGCCCGCGGGACCGGCCAGCGACGTGTACTCGCTCGGCTGTGTCCTCTACCAACTCCTCACCGGACGGCCGCCGTTCCGCGCCGACAGCCCGATCGCGATCCTGCACCAGCACCTGGACGCCGCGCCCGTACCGCCGCGCGAGCTGGGTGCCGTCCTGCCGCCCGCCTTCGAGAACTATCTGCTCGGCCTGCTCGCCAAGCGGCCCGAGGACCGGCCCACGGCACGGCAGACCGCCGACTGGTTCGCCACGGGCGCCTGGCGTGGCCGCCCGGAACCGCTTCCGGCCGCGGCACCGGTCCCGGTCGTGACGCAGGCTGCGGTCCCGGCCCCGGCCCCGGCCCCCAAGGCGCCGATTCCGCACCGGGTGGAGGGCCCGGCGACGACGTACAAACTCCCGTCCGCGCTCCCCGGCCACCGCGCGGCCCGCCCGCGGTCGTCGTCGGGGAACCGGCGCGCACGGCCGTCGCTGCGCACGTTCCTCACCGGGCGGCCGCGCGCGGTGGGGCTGATCGCCGCGGCGCTGCTGTTCCTGACGGCGATGTACGTGGGCATGTCGGTGTTCAGCCCGGACAGCAGCTCGGCGGAGACACCGCAGGAGACGGGCCGGTCGAGCCCGGCCGCGCCGACGCCGTGATGCTCCACCTCAACTCGGGCGCTGACCAGGCAAGTTGAGTTGACGAAGGCTTGACCGAACGAAAAGAAACGACGGTGGGGGCGAACTGTAGGTTCACCCGCATGCCCCCACAGCCCCCACGCCTGCCCGTCCTGCCGTACCGCAAGCCCACCCGTGGCCGCGACTACTGGATTCTCGACGACGTGCTGCCGAACGTGGACGAGGTCCGGGCCCGCTGTCTCGCCAAGGACGACTGGGTCAAGGGATACCCGTACACGCAGGAGAGCTGGCCGGGGATGCGCACCATGCCCGGCCTCGAACCGGCCGAACTCGCCCGGATCGAGCGGCTGGTGCGCAAGGAGACCGGCGCGGCGCGGCTCTGGCAGGAGACCGCCCCCGGCGGTGGCACCCTCAACCACAACTGTGTCCAGGTCGTCGGCAAGGACGAGGGCGAACCGCGCCCGCACACCGACTCGCGCGCCCTGTGCCGGTACGCCGCCGTGCTCTACCTCAGCCCGAACATCCCCAAGGACTGCGGCACGAGCTTCTACCGGCAGAGCCTGCCGGGCGGCGTCCTCGGCGGCAACATGGTGCAGGCGCCCCACACCAACCTGGTCGAGGCGCTGGGCACGCGGTACGTCTCGCCGAACGCGTTCACCGAGGACGTCCGCGTGCCGCAGCGCTACAACCGGCTGCTGCTGTACAAGGCCAACCTCATGCACAGTGCCACCGGTTACTGGGGCAGTGAGCTGGAGGAGAAGCGCATGACGGCCGTCTTCTTCTGGATGGCCTAGCGGGCGCGGTTCAGCTCAGGCCGAGGCTGGAGAGCGCGGTCGTCCAGTCGGTGGCGATGGCGTTGCGTGCGTCGTCGAGGCCGACCTCACCGTTGCACACGTCCTTCTTGAGCGTGTTCTCGACGGTGTCCTTGTCGGCGGCGACTTCGCCCGAGCCCGTGTCGTAGCGCGGTTCGGGCCACAGGTTCTCAGGGCTCGTGGGGTTGCCGCCGAGCTCCAGCGGGATGAGGTGGTCCTCCTCGTAGTCCGCGGTGCTGGTGTCGCCGTAGCCGTACTCGACGATCTGCTTCTTCTTCAGCGCGGTGGTGTACGAGCTGGACGGCCGCACGGTCGCGGTCCAGCCGGAGACACAGATGGTGGAGTCGATCGTGTCCTGTGTGACGTCCGGGTTGACGGCGCCGGGCTGGCAGCTGGGGTCGGGCAGGGGGAGGTAGTCCTGGCTGCACGACTGCGCGTGCGCGCTGCCGGCGGTGACGGTCAGGCCCGCGGCGGCGAGGGCGAGGGTGGACAGGGTGGTCACCAGGGGGCGCGGTATTCGGGACATGGGGAGTCTCCCGGTGGGGATGCCCGGCATGGTTCCGGGCGGTCGTGAGCATGACAGCACCGGAGGGTTCTATGCGGGTAGACCCCTTTGCGGGACCGGGAGAAGCTTGGTTGAAGGTTTGTCGGAGCGAAGGCCCCGGGTTGTGAAGTCATGGGCGGGGCTTGGGCGTTGGTTCACCCAGGTGTACAACGGGCGCGGTCGACTCCCACCCGGGCGGACGTCGTCGGCGGCGGGTCGTCAGCGGGACGGCGTCAGCGGCAGGTCGTCCGTGTACGCGTTCACGGGCTTGTCCACCCGCTCGACGGTACGGGCGTCCAGCGCGGCCGGCGCCGACCGTGTGCCCAGCGTCCCGCCGGCGTGCCAGGTGCCCGTGACGGCCACCCAGGTGTCGGCGGGCAGCGCCGGGGACCCGTGGATCCGTACCTTCACGGACTGCGCGTCCGCGGCGCAGCACGAGAAGATGATCCGGGTCACGTACCAGCCCCCGCCCTGCTTGTCCGGTGTGACGAAACCGGTCAACGTGACGCTGCGCCCCTTGATGGCCTGCGCACGGTCCTGCTGCACACGGCTGGTGAACTCCGTGAGCGTCATCGGCAGCGGCGAGGTCGCGGGCAGCGGATCGAAGTGCCGCTGCTGCGCGACGGCCCTGGCGGGCTCACGGGAGGCGGTGTACGAGCCGAGGGCGGGCGGGGCGTAGAAGAGCAGGCTCAGCGCGGGCAGGAACAGCAGCCAGGCGACACGGGGTGCGCGCCAGTGGCCGTGGCCGTGGCCGGTGTCGCCGTGACCGCCGTGCGCGTCGTGGCTGCCCCGCCCGCGGTCGAGGGCCGCGCTCGCCAGCCCGAGCACGAGCAGCAGCGCCCCCGAGGCGATCAGATACGGACGCAGTCCCGGCCTCACGTACCTCAGGCACAGGTCGGTGAAGAGCGAGGCGTGCAGCAGACCGAGGCCGCTGAGGACGAGCAGGACCGCCTGGAAGGGCCGTTTCACAGCAGGGCCCCTCCGATCAGCGCACTGCACACCACCGCCACGACGGTCGTGGCGGTGGAGAAGCGGACCGCGAAGGCCCGGCCGAACGTGCCCGCCTGGAGGGCGATCAGCTTCAGGTCGACCATCGGCCCCACCACCATGAACGCCAGCCGTGCCACGGGCGAGAAGCCGGTGAGCGAGGCGGCCACGAACGCGTCGGCCTCGGAGCACACCGCGAGCACGACGGCGAGCCCCGCCAGGAACAGCACCGACAGCCAGGTCGAGCCGGAGAACACCTCGAGCACGGAGCGCGGGACCGCCACGTTGAAGGTGGCCGCCGCCATGGCCCCGACGACCAGGAAACCGCCCGCGTGCAGGAAGTCGTGCTGGAAGCCGAGCCGGAACTCCCGCCACCGGCTGTGCCCCGGTCGATGGCCGGTGTGGCGCACGGTCGGCCGCAGCCACTCCTCCCTGCCGAGCCAGAGCCACAGCCAGCCCATCACGGCCGCGGTGGCGAGCGAGGCGAGCAGCCGGGCCAGGACCATCAGGGGGCTGCCGGGGAAGGCGACGGCGGTGGCGGTCAGCACCACCGGGTTGACGGCGGGTGCCGACAGCAGGAACGCGAACGCGGCGGCCGGGGTGACACCCCGCCGGATCAGGCTGTTCGCGACCGGCACCGACGCGCACTCGCAGCCGGGCAGCACCACCCCGGCGACCCCGGCGACCGGAACGGCGAGCGCGGGGTTGCGGGGCAGCGCCCGGCTGAACACCGTCGCCGGCACGAACGCGTTGATGGCGCCGGACAAGGCCGTGCCGAGCAGCAGGAACGGCAGCGCCTGCACGGTGATGGCCAGACAGACGGTGCGCCACGCCCGCATCGCGGGCTCGTCCATCCACCGGCCGAGCAGGAGCAGCGCCGGACCGGCGAGGACGGCCGCCGCCAGCAGCAGCGGCCAGAACGCGGGCCAGCCGCGGGCAGGGGCGCGCTCGGGCGCCGCGGTGACCGCGAGGGCCGCCTCAGCCTCCTCGGCCAGTTCTTCTGTCTTCTGCATGCCGGCTCCGACTGTCGGATGTTCGGATCGAACATAACGGGCACCCGGCCTCCCGTTCGGGCACCGCCACGCCCTCAGTGTGCTGAGGCGGACTCGCGCGGCCCGCGGTGCGACCGCCGGCGACATGCCGAACGTGCCGATCGGCCGTGTGACGGCCCCCACAGCACGGGCCGTGGATTTTGCCTGTGGAAAAGGTTTCCGGCTCCGGTGGCACCCGTACCCCTGGGCGTTGGAACAACCAGGAGGTGCCATGCGCATTTCGCGGACCGCGGCGGGAACCCTCTTCGTGACGGGCGCCCTCGCCCTGACGCTCACGGCGCTCGTCTATCCGTCGATGCTGGGAGTGCAGACGGTCTCCAGCGCCCCCTCACGTGTGATCGCGAACACCTCGTCGGGACCGCTGACCGAGGCGGACCGCGACTTCGTCGTCAAGGTACGGGCGGCCGGCCTGTGGGAGTTCCCCTCCGGTGAGCTCGCCATGAAGAAGGGCACGACCCCGGCCGTACGCACCGCCGGGGCGCATCTGGTCAACGGACACGTCAACCTCGACGCCGTCGACCGGAAGGTGGCCGCGGAGCTGGGCATCACGCTGCCGAACCAGCCGAGCCCCCAGCAGCAGGGATTCGTGGCGACGCTGACGAACGACACGGGCAAGCAGTTCGACAACGACCTCGCGAACATCCTGCGACTGACGCACGGCCAGATCTTCCCGGCCATCGCGAACATCCGCGCCACCACGAAGAACACGCTGGTCCGCCAGCTGGCCGACGTGGCCAACGACACCGTCCTGGACCACATCACGGTCATGGAGCAGACGGGCCTGGTGGACTTCGACTCGCTGGTGTTCCAGGAGACGACCCCGCCGAAGCTCCCGAAGTCCAGCCTGACCCCGCCGGCCCCGCAGCCCGGCGAGCCGACGGTGGTCCTCTCCCCGCCGCCGGGCTTCACCCCGCCGCCGTCGACGACCCCGGGTGCGGCAGCGGCCCCCGGATCGGCACCGACCACGGGGTGACGGTCTGATACAGGTCCCGAGCCGCGAAAAAATGGGCCCGGCGCTCTCCGGGGGATAAGAGCGCCGGGCCCGTCGGGGATGGTTCAGCGGACGCCCGGAGGCGTCAGGCGCGGCCGCGGGACGTACGGCGCCGGGCAGCGACCGCGATGCCCGCACCGGCCGCGACGAGGGCCGCAGCACCGGCGGCGATCGGCAGCGCTGTGCTGCCGCCACCGGTCTCGGCGAGACCACCGGGCGGGGTGGACGTGCCGCCGTTCGGGGTGGGCGCCGGGGGCGTGCTCGACTCGCCGGTCGTGGGCGGGGTCGAGACGGAGGTGGACGGAGAGGCAGGCGTCACCGGGGTCACCGGGGTGGCCGGGGCCGAGGCGGGCGGCGTGGTGACCGGGGCCGACACGGGCGGCGTGGTGACCGGGGTGCTCGGCGGCTGGGCCGTGCAGTCCTTCGTACCGCCGTTCCAGGACGCGATCAGCTTGTCCTTGATGACCGGGCGGTCCGGGCCCTTGGGCAGGTCACCGTGCTCGAAGCCGTCCTGGGCGCCGAGGTTGCCGTCGAACTTCACCTTGCCCCGGTAGAGGTCGATCTGCGCGAAACAGCCGGCGTCCGGCACGGAGATGTCGAGGGAGTCGGTCTCGCCCTGCTTCACCGTCACCGAGTCGAAGTCGTGGAAGACCTGCAGCCCGGAGGTGTTGAAGGCGGCGCCGTGCGTGCGGTACGAGGCGAGGGAGGCGGTGCAGGTCGCGGCGTCGCCGGCGGCACGCACCTTGATGTGGACCTTGCCGTCCTGGGTGGGCTTCAGGTTCTGGTCGTCGACCCGGACGGAGTCGGTGAACGTGTTTCCGTCCAGCGAGAACTGACAGTGGTCGGCCTCGGTGGCGGTGCCCGGCCCGTTCCCGGACGTGTACGCGCGGCTCCCGTGGTCCCAGCCGCCACCACCGGGCGTACCCGAGGCCCACGCGACGCCCCCGGTGACGGCGGTGAGGGTGAGCGCCGCGGCGCCCGCCCCGAGCAGACGGCGCACGGTGACACGTCTCGTGTCGGACATTCGGTCCCCCATCTTGACGGGCCGGACCCGGCCGACGGCAACGGGCAGCACAAAGCCGCCGGGACCGTGGCCGGGAAGAAGTGGTCGAGAGAAACGGATGGCTCATTGGTCACATGAGCCACAGCGCGAGCACATAGTCGATCACGGTGACGCCACTGTCAACCTCGTTGAAAGCGCGACCAGTTCAGAATCCGATCACGTTTCGGCCACATCAGGAATGACACGATCCGCTAGTGCTGTGGCCGGAAAGGTTTGCCGGAGAGCTCGCGGCGTCCGGTGCGGTGCATCGCGAGGCGGAGCGTCGCCCGCGTACCGGATGTACTCGGGCGATGCGACAACGCGGCGAGGTGCCGTGCCGGGCGTCGCGAACCGGTGAACCTTTCCGGCCACAGCACTAGGCGTGGACGTCCGTGAGAAGCACCCGTCTCGCGACGCCCGTCCGGGTGCTACTCCACCGCCTGTTCCACCGGCCGCAACTCCGGCCGGGCCAGCCCCGCCGTCCACTTCTCCTCGATGCGGCCGACCTTCCACACCACCAGTGCGAGCACCCATGTGGCGAAGAAGAGGCCGACGATCACGAATCCCAGGGTGTTGAGGTCGACGCCGGCGATCCAGTCCCAGAAGGCCCCGTGCAGGCCGAGCTTCTCGGCGAGCAGGCCGAGCAGTTCCGTCGTGCCGATGATCAGCGCCACGGCCACGGACAGGCCCGTGACGGTGAGGTTGTAGTAGACCTTGCGGACCGGCTTGGAGAAGGCCCATCCGTACGCGAAGTTCATGAACGACCCGTCGATCGTGTCGAGCAGCGACATGCCGGCCGCGAACAGGACGGGCAGGCACAGAATCGCGTACCAGGGCAGCCCGGAGGCCGCGCCCGAGCCGGCCAGGACGAGGAGGGCGATCTCCGTCGCGGTGTCGAAGCCGAGGCCGAAGAGCAGGCCCAGCGGGTACATCTGCCACGGCTTGGTGATCGACTTCATCACGCGGCCGAGGAGTCGGTTCATGAAGCCGCGGTTGTTCAGCTGCTCCTCCAGCGCCGCCTCGTCGAACTCGCCCGACCGCATCTGCCGGAACACCTTCCAGATCCCGGCCAGGATGACGAGGTTGATCGCGGCGATGACGTAGAGGAACGTGCCGGAGACCGTCGTGCCGATGAGTCCGGTCACGTCGTGCAGCTCGGAGTTGTCGTCGCGGACCGGTCCGGCCAGCGTCCTGACGCCGAGCGAGAGCAGCAGCGCCAGCCCGAAGACGACGCTGGAGTGGCCGAGCGAGAACCAGAACCCGACCGACAGCGGCCGCTGCCCCTCGCTCATCAGCTTGCGGGTGGTGTTGTCGATCGCGGCGATGTGGTCCGCGTCGAACGCGTGCCGCATGCCGAGCGTGTACGCGGTCACGCCGATGCCGATGCCGAACGACTTCTCGCCGACGGTGTAGTGCTCGGGCGCGACGATCCCGACGAGCGTGAACCACCCGATGACGTGCAGAGCCAGGACGAACGCGGCCATGCCCGCTAGCCGGCCCCACTCCTGCCGCGTGATGGACAGGCGCATCCGGGAGGAGGACGGAGGCATGGACCGGGGCCCTTCTTCTCTGGGGACTGCCTTCTCTGGGGACTACGCCACCCACTTTCATGCAGATGACTTCTACTTGCAAGAAAGTCGCAGTAAAGCCTCCGAGGACGCGCGGCACCTGACCCATCCGCTCTCGAACGGTCCCCCACCGCTGGCCCGCCGTCCGCCCCGGCGCCAAGCTGGCCGCATGGACGCCCCGCCCCGTGACGGCCTGCCGCCCTTCGAGGACCGGACCGACCTCGACAACGCCGACCGCGGTTTCGTCGCCGCTCTGGAGCCGGGCGTGGTGACCGACCGGGACGGGCGGGCGGTGTGGGACGGGGACGCGTACCGGTTCCTGGACGGGGAGTGCCCGGGCACCGCGCATCCGAGCCTGTGGCGGCAGTCGCAGCTGTGCGCCCGGCAGGGGCTGTACGAGGTGTGCGAGGGCGTCTACCAGGTGCGCGGCCTGGACCTGGCGAACATGACACTCGTCGAGGGCCGCGACGGCGTGATCGTCGTGGACCCGCTCATCTCCGCCGAGTGCGCGGCGGCCGCCCTCGCCCTGTACCGGCGGCACCGCGGTGAGCGGCCCGTGACCGCGCTGATCTACACCCACTCCCACGTCGACCACTTCGGGGGCGCCCGCGGGGTGCTGCCGCGCGAGGCGGAGGCGGGCGTACCGGTGCTCGCGCCGGCCGGGTTCCTGCAGCACGCGGTCAGCGAGAACGTGTACGCGGGGCCCGCGATGTCCCGCCGGGCCGCCTTCATGTACGGCGAACGGCTGGCGAAGGCGCCCGACGGGCAGATCGGCACGGGCCTCGGCCTCACCATGTCCACCGGCACGGTCACCCTCGTCCCGCCGACCGTCGACATCACCCGCACCGGGCAGACGGAGACCGTCGACGGCGTGCGCATCCTGTTCCAGCTGACGCCGGGAACCGAGGCCCCGGCCGAGATGAACTTCCTCTTCACCGAGCAGCGCGCCCTGTGCCTGGCGGAGAACGTCACGCACACCCTGCACAACATCCTGACCCTGCGCGGCGCCGTCGTCCGGGACGCCCGCCTCTGGTCCCGCTACCTCGACGAGGCAGTCGACTTCTTCGGCGACGGCTACGACGTGGCCTTCGCCTCCCACCACTGGCCGACCTGGGGACGCGAGAGCGTCGTACGCCTGCTGGCGGAGCAGCGCGACCTGTACGCGTATCTGCACGACCAGACCCTGCGGCTGCTCAACAGCGGCCTGACCGGCCCGGAGATCGCGGAGGAGCTGCGGCTGCCGCCCGCGCTGGAGGCCGCCTGGCACGCACGCGGCTACTACGGGTCCCTCAGCCACAACGTCAAAGCCGTCTACCAGCGCTACCTGGGCTGGTACGACGGCAACCCCGCCCACCTGTGGGAGCATCCCCCACTCGCCCTCGCGCGCCGCTACGTGGAGGTGGCGGGCGGTCCCGAGGCGACGCTCGCGGCGGCCCGACGGTACGCGGAGGCCGGTGACCTGCGCTTCGCCGCGACCCTGCTCAACCACCTGGTCTTCGCCGACCCGGGCGACGAGGAGGCGAAGCAGACGCTTGCAGGCGTGTACGAACGCCTCGGGTACGGCGCCGAGAACGGGCCCTGGCGGAACATCTACCTGACCGGCGCCCTGGAACTGCGCGAGGGGGCGAGCGCCCCCGCCGTCACCTCGGACACGCCCGAGTTGACCTCGGAACTGACCGTGAGCATGCTCCTCGACGCCCTCGCCGTGCGCATCGACGGTCCGCGGGCGGCCCAGGAGCCACGCCTGATCATCGACCTGGTGGTGATCGACGAGGGACGCCGCCACCGGATCAACCTGGAGCACGGCGCGCTCACCCACCGCAGTATGCCGCTGCACCGCACCCCGAGACCGCACGCGGGCCTGACGCTCACCCTGACCCGTCCCGAACTGCTCGGCCTGCTCGCGGGCCACGGCCTCGCCGGCATCGAGACCGAAGGGGACCGGGGCCTGCTCAAGCGCCTGTTCTCCTACGTCACCCGGCCGGACCGGGGGTTCCCGATCGTCACCCCGTAGACAGGGCCCAGGGCTGTCACAGCGGCGGCTGGGCGGGGGCCGGGCCCAGGGTCGTGGTGCCGGGGGCGGTGCGGCGCCCGAGGCCGGTGCGGTAGGCGTCCAGGGCGGCCTCCACCCGGCCGGTGCGGCGCAGCAGATCGCCGAGCAGCCGGCACAGGTCCGCGAGGTCGCCCGCGGCGCCCGCCCGTTCCAGCAGGCTGAGGGCACGCACATAGTGCTCCTCGGCGGCCTCGGTGTCGCGCCCGTCCTCGGCGATGATGCCGAGGAGACGGTGCGCGGCGGCGGAGTGCACCGCGCCGCGCTCGGGCCCGATGTCACCGAGGACGTCGTGCAGCAGCCGAGCGGCCTCGGCGGACCTGCCGCGTCGGTGCAGGACGTCCGCCAGTTCCACCGCGACCTGGCTGCTGTAGAGGGCGGCCCGCTTCTGCGACAGCATGGCGAGCGCTTCGCGCAACTCGCGCTCCGCACGCTCCAGTTCGCCGTTCTGCACGTACAGATAACCGCGCATCCAGTGGCAGTTGGCCAGCTCGGTGCGGATCTGCAGCTGCCGGTACAGCTCGGCGGCCTTGGCGAGGTTGGAGTCCGCCTCGGCCAGGCGCCCCTCGGCGAGCAGGGTGCGCGCGACGGAACGGTGCATACGGGCGACCAGAGCCGGGTCCTGGACCTGGGGCGCGAGCGCGAGGGCGAACTCGGCCGCCTGAGCGGCCCTCGCGTGCGCTCCCATGTCCATGTACGGGCCGATGGCGCTCGCGTAGAGCAGCAGCAGGGCGTCCGGATCGTGCAGCCCCGAGCGGTTCAGCTCGTCGAGGGCGGTCTCCAGCAGGTAGCAGGCGTAGCGGAGTTCACCGGCGAGGTAGTGCGAGACGGCACGGCCGCGCAGTGCCGGGACACGGGTCGGCAGCGGTGCGTCCTGCAGGCACTTCTCGGCCCGCTCGAAGTACTGCCGCCCCGCCACCAGGTCGCCCAGCTCCAGCGCGCACTCGCCGAGGCCCAGCAGCGCGGCGGCCCGCTCGGCGGTGAGCCCGTGCTCCTCGGCCTCGGCCAGCAGCGCGGCGTACTGCTCGGCGGCCACCTCGGCCTCACCGGTGGCGAGAGTGCGCTGGGCGTCGGTGAGTCTGAGCCGCAACCCGGTGGCGAGGTGGGCCGGACGCCCGGTGGCCAGCTCGTCGAACGCCACCCCGAGCCGCTCGGCGAGATGTCTGAGCGCCTCGTCGGAGGGGCGGACCCGGCCGGCCTCCAGGGTGGAGACGTACGCGGGCGTGTAGGCCGGCTCGGCCAACTGCCGCTGGGTCAGTCCGCGTTCCCGCCGCAGCCGCTGCACCCTGCGCCCGATGGTCTCCGGGTCGTCCCGCTTCGCCATGCGATTCATCATGCCAGTAAGCCCACTTACCAAGGAGCTTTGCCTGACTATTCGTCAATCTTCTCTCGGCACATGCCAACTGCCTTGAGCCCCTTCCCCGGCGCCAGTCCCAGCCCCTAGCTTGGAAGACGCATTAAGCGTGCTTGATCCGCGGCTGTCATTGCGAGGTCGGTTGCCGTGCCCCCACGCCCTTCCGTGCACCACGGACGCCTATCCGCGCGTCACGTCAGAGGGTTCGGCGCGGCCGTCGTCGCCGTGGCCGCCCTGGTCACCGCCGCCAACGCGGGCCCGGCCCGGGCCGCGGAGCCCCGACCGACGCTCCCAGCCCAGGCGGCCCCCCGTGGGCACACTCCCCCCTGAGGCTTCCCGGGCCGCCTACGCTGACCTCGTGACCTCCCCCGCCGCACGCACCGCGCTGGACCTCACCGCCGACGTCCCGCTCGCCGACCTGGCGGACTGCTACCGGGACCTGCACCGCCACCCCGAGCTGTCCCAGCGCGAGCACCGGACCGCCGGAAAGCTCGCCGAGCGGCTGGGCGCGGCCGGGTACGCGACCACCGAGGGCATCGGCGGCACCGGGGTCGTCGGCGTCCTGCGCAACGGCGACGGTCCGGCCGTCCTGCTGCGCGCCGACATGGATGCGCTGCCGGTCGCCGAGGAGACGGGACTGCCGTACGCCTCCGAGGTCCCCGGGGTGATGCACGCCTGCGGACACGATCTGCACGTCACCTGGCTCGCGGGGGCGGCCCGCGCGCTGGCCGCGGGGCGGGAGACCTGGTCCGGGACGCTGGTCGTGGTGGGACAGCCCGCCGAGGAGACCGGCGAGGGGGCGCGGGCGATGGTCGCGGACGGACTGTACGAGCGCTTCCCGCGCCCCGACGTACTGCTCGCCCAGCACGCGGCCCCCGGTCCGGCCGGGCTGTACGCGCACTCGCCGGGCCTGATCCTGTCCGCCTCCACGGACGTGGACATCGTGGTGCACGGCCGGGGCGGCCACGGCTCGCGCCCCGAGGCGACCGTCGACCCCGTGGTCACGGCCGCCTACCTGGTGACCCGGCTGCAGACCGTCGTCAGCCGCGAGATCGCCCCGCGCGAGTCCGCCGTACTGACGGTGGGCCGGATCGAGGCGGGCACCCGGCCCAACGTCATTCCCTCCCAGGCGCACATCGCGCTGAACCTGCGCACCCAGTCCGCCGGCGTCCGGGACCGGATGATCGCCGCGATCCGGCGCATCGCGGCGGGCGAGTGCCTGGCCGCGGGCTGCCCGCGCGAGCCGGAGGTGACCGTGGGCGCGGACTTCCCCGTGACGGTCAACGACCCCACCACGGACCACCGCGTCACCGACGTGCACAGGGAGGTGTTCGGCCCGGAGAGGGTCTTCGACCCCGGGGCGGCGATGGGCAGCGAGGACTTCCCGCACCTGGCGCCGGACGGGGTGCCCTACGCGTACTGGTTCGTCACCACCACCCCCGCCGACGTCTGGGAGGCGGCCCCCGGCACGGACCTCATGGAGAAGTTCGCGGCGGTCCCCAGCAACCACAGCCCCCACTTCGCACCCGACCTGTCCACACTCCTCCCCGGGGTGCGGACGCTGGTGTCGGCTGCGCTGGCCCATCTGCCGGTGGCAGCACCCGAAGCCGGCTGACGACCCGACGACTCCCGCCGGGTCGGGTACGCGGTGAACGCGGCCGGCCTTTCGAGAGCCGTCGGTCGCTACCCCGGCACGCGCTGCGACTGCCTGAGTTCCTCGAGGTGCTGACGGACATGGCGGAGCGCTCCCTCGCGACGCCCCGGTACCCGTTCGCGCAACTCCGCCAGGGCCGGGCCCAGTTCGCGGGCGCGGGTGGCGTCGGTCATGCGGCCCCACTGGTGGTGGGCGCGGTCGACGGCCGCCTCCACCGCCGGGTCCTCGGGGGACTGGCCTGCCGCGAGGCGGGCGGTGGCGACCGTCAGCCAGGTCTCGCAGCTGCGGCCGGCGTCGCCCGCGAGCATCGCGAGGTCGGCACGGACCTCCATCCAGTGCAGCGCCTCCTGCGAGGCGGGCCCGTGCTGCCGCAGCGCGGCCTGTTCCCACTGTGCGGCGAGCGCGGCGGCCTCGGTGTGCCGGCCGTCCTGGACGGCGGCGGTGAGGGCGGCGTGCGGGTCGGGGGGCGCGGTCGGGAGCGGAGGTGGCGCGGGGACGGGCTGCCGGCTTGTCCCGGCGGGAAGCTGCGCCGGCGGCCGGTACGGGGCGAGCAGTATGTCCCCCCTCGTTCCGTCCTCCGCATAGGCCCGGGCCACCGCCTGGTGGTGGAGGGTGGCCGGGTCCGGGCGGTGGCCGCTGCGGAGCAGGGTCGCGACGGCCTTCATGTAGGTGGGGGTCGCGAGCGCGCGGCGCGGGGGCGGTGGGGCGACGCGGCCGTAGAGGGTGACGGCGGGGCCGAACTCCGGCGCGATGCCGCGCAGGTGCTGCCAGGTCTCCGCATCCGCGTGCAGGTCGGCGAACACGGTCGTCGCACCGGGCGGGCGCAGCCTCAGCTCCTCGCGGAACCAGTGCCAGGGGAAGCCGGTGTAGCGGACGGTGGCCGGGGTGGTGCGGGCCAGCGCCAGGTGCGGCAGATGCTGGCGGCGGTCGAGCTGGAGCTGCCCGGTGAGGAACACCGTCAGCGGGACGGGGGCGGCCGCGGCGGCCCGCAGTCGGGTGAGGACGGCCTGCGGCTCCAGCGGGTCGGCGAGTTCCACCACGTTCGCCGTGTCCGTCCCGGACAACACCGGCGGGGCGACGGCCGCGAGCACCGGAAGCACGGAGGCCGCGTCCACCAGACATCCCTTGCCCGCCGGCGAGGCCGCGAGCAGCAGCACGGTTCCGGGCATCGTTCCCTCCCCCATCGATCAGGTACGTCAGCACCGTAACCTCTGCGCCTGCAAAGGGGCGACGGACTCCGGCGAACGCTCAGTGGCCGACGGGCGGGCGGGGTCGCACCGCAAAGATCGTCGTGTCGTCTCGTGGGCACCGGACCTGCCTGCCGTCCGCCAGTTCGCCGGTCTCGTCAGTTCGCCAGTCCGTCGGTGCGCGGTGCGCGGTTCGTCAGTACGCCACCGACATGCGGGCGCGTACATGGGCGCCCTGTTCCAGTTCGTCGAGGAACGCCGCCGCGTAGTCCTCCGCGCTGATCCGACTGCGGCCCTCCGCGTCGGTCAGCAACTGGTCGCCGCCCACCCGGAAGCGGCCCGTGCGCTCCCCGGGCGCGATCTCGGCGGCGGGGGAGACGTACGTCCAGTCCAGGTCGTCCACCGTGCGGTAGAAGTCCAGTGCCGTGCCGTGCGTCAGCGCCTCCGCCCGGACCGCCTGGGGAAAACCGGGCTGGTCGTACAACGCCTCCCCGGGCGCGACCTCCAGGCTGCCCGCGCCGCCGACCACCACCAGCCGCCGCACCCCGGCGTCCCGGGCGCCCTGCACGATCGCCCGGTTGATCGCGAGGAAGGGCTCCTCCGGGTCCGTACCGTCCCGGGGCGGTGCGCACGCGCTCGCCACCGCGTCCGCCCCCCTCGCCAGCTCCGCGACCTTCGCCGGATCCGCCGCGTCCGCCGCCGTCGCGGTCACCCCCGGCACCGGCGACCGGCCGGAGCGGCTGACGGCCGTCACCCGGTGTCCGCGCCGCGTCGCCTCCGCGGCGATCCGGCTGCCCACCATCCCGGTCGCGCCGAACAGGACGATCCTCATGAGCCCCAGCGAAACACGCTCCGAAACGCCTCGCATCCCGACTTGCCCGCCGCCCCCGCCAGGGTGTGCCCTGGTGTGCAGGGGCGAGGAGAGAGGAGTGCTCCCATGGCTCACGCGGCACCCGCATCGAGGACCCCGCACCCACCCGCCACCACATCCCGCGCTTTCGTCCCGGCCCGTCGGCCGCCGGACCTCTTCGATCGGCGCGTGCACCGCCTCGGACGGCTGGCCGTGCCGCTCGCCATCGGGCTCCTCTACGGCTACTGGGCCGCGGCCAACCGGCGCCAGGGCGGCCCCATCACCGGCTGGAACCTGGTGTTCGGCTTCGCCTGCACGATCGTCTTCACGGTGCTGTGCTCCGCCCTGCTCGTCGTGGCGCCGCGCCTGCGGCGCGGGGCGCACGCGGCGATGTGGGGGGCGTTCACGGGCATCACGCTCGGCTTCCTCTACATCCAGACCAACGTGAGCGTGCTGCACGCGGCGGGCCTGGCGCTCGTGGTCGCGCTGGCCACGTTCCTGTTCGACTTCTACCGCTACTCGACGTTCTTCCACTACGCCGCGCACGAGGACGGTGAGGGCCGCCGGACCGCCTGACCCGTCCACGGACATCACCGCGCGGCCCCGGCGCCGGGCTCCCACCGATCCGGCCGGGACCGCGCCCGTCCGCCGGCGCCGCTCCTCCCGCCCTGTCCACCCGTTTGCAGGCGGCCCGCTCGCGCGCCGTCCGTACCGGCGTTTCCCTGGTGGCGTGTCCCGACGTGTTCGCAGCGTCCTGTCCGCCGTACTGGTCGGCCTCGCGTGTCTGCTCACGCCGCTCGGCGTGCTCGCCGGGTGGGCGAAGTACGGCATCGAGGACGCCGACCGCTACGCGGCCAGCACCGCCCCGCTCGCCTCCGACACCGAGGTCCGCGACGCCATCGCCGGTGCCGTCACCGACGGCATCATGCGCGATGTGCACGTCAGCCCGCCCCTGCGGGGCTCCATGCACGCCTTCGTCCACGACGCGGTGCGCTCGTTCACGGACACGGAGGCCTTCCGCGCCGCCTGGGACACCGCGAACCTCAGCGCGCACGAGGCCGTGATGCGCGCGCTGCACGACGACGACCGCGGCGACGGTCCGGTCACCCTCGACCTCGCCCCCGTCACCGAGCGCATGAAGCAGCAGCTCGTCGACGAGCATCTGCCGTTCGCGGGCCGCATCCCCGTCGCGCACACCGAGATCACGCTGCTGCAGTCGCAGGACCTGACGAAGCTCAGGAAGGGGTTCCACGTGCTCGAAGTCGCGGGCTTCTGGCTTCCCGTCGCCGCCATGACCTTCGCCGTGACCGGCATCCTGGTGGCCGTCTGCCGCCGCCGGGCCGTACTGGCGACCGGCCTCGGCACCGCGCTGGGCGCGGCCCTGCTCGGGGTCGCGATCGCGGTGGGGCGCCGCATGACGCTGGCGGACCTGCCGCCGGACGTCTCGCACCCGGCGGCCGGCGCGGTCTACGACGCGCTCACCGAGACCCTGCGCCTGGTCTCGTGGCTGCTGTTCGGACTCGGGCTCCTGGTGGCCCTGGCCGCCTGGCTCACGGGCCGGTACGTGCGACGTCGGCGCGCGTCCCAGGAGCCCGCAGCGGTTCCGGCGGAGCGACCGTCGCAGGTCCAGGCGTGACGCGGTCCGCGACGGCATCCTTCGCGCCGAGCGGCCGGGGAGGTTCGGCACTCACCCGTTCGGACCGGTTCACCCTGCGGCGCACCCTCCTCGGGGTGAACCTGCGGGGGAAGGCCCCGTCCCTAGGAGGCAACCCCATGGTCCAGCACACCGCATCCACCACGCACGCCAGACAGACGGCGTGGGCCACCGGCGGCATGGCGTTCGCCGGGGTCCTGATGATGGTCGGCGGCGTCGTGGGCGTGCTGAACGGCATCGCCGGCATCGCCACGAACAACGTCTACGTCCGCGTCGGCAACTACGTGTACCAGTTCAGTCTCGCCACGTGGGGCTGGATCCACCTGATCGTCGGCGCTCTGGTGGCGATCACCGGGTGGGGCGTCCTGCAGGGCATGGAGTGGGCCCGCTGGGTGGGTGTGGGCCTGGCGGCCCTCTACATGATCCTGTACTTCATGTTCCTGCCGTACGCTCCGCTCTGGTCGATCATCGCCATCGCGATCGGCGGCTTCGTGATCTGGTCCCTGGTGACGGTACCGCGCACGGAACGCACCCCGTAGCTCTCCGCCGGCAGCCCCGCAGCTCTCCGAAGGCACCGCAGCTCCCCGGTAGCACTGCTTCCGCACCCTCTCCTCCCTCTCCGCGTCGGCAACCATCCCCCGCAACTCCCCGTCTTGAGGGAGGATTCGGGCATCCAGTCCACCGGGGGGAAGGCGGCGGCGCGTGCAGACGACGATCGTGGAGGGGGGCCGGCAGGCCGAGGTGCGGCGGCGGTCCCGAGGGCGGGTCGCCGGGGCCTGGTCCGGTGGGGTTCTGCTGGCAGGAGTGAGCGTCCTCGTCGTGTGCCGGGCCGCCGGCACCGACGGCGTGACCCCCGTGCCCCAGCTGCTCGCCTTCCTGCCCTGGCTTCTCGTCCCCGCCGCCCTCGCCCTCCTCCTCACCCTGCTCGCCCGCTGGCGCACCGGAATGGTGTGGGGCGCCCTCGCGCTCATCGCGCTCGCGTGGTTCTCCAAGCCCTACGGCAGCGAGGCGGAACCCACCGGCACCCCGCTCGCCGACGTCCGCGTGCTGACGTCGAACGTCGAGTTCGGTCGCGGCGCCCCCTCCCTAGTTCCCGCGATCCGCCGCGCCCGCCCCGACATCGTGTTCGTCGAGGAGTGCGAGTACCGCTGCTCCGCCCTCCTGGAGCGCGCCTTCGGCGGCCGGTACGGCACCTACCCCTACCGCAGGGCCGTCGACGGCAGCGGCTCGGAGGGCTCGGTCATCCTCAGCCGGTTCCCGCTCGGGCCCGCACCCGGCGTGCCCGGCACCATGGGCATGCCCGGCGCCGTCGCGGACGTCGACGGCCACCCGGTACGCCTCCAGCTCGCCCACCCCATGCCCCCGCTCCCCGGCCGGCTCGCGCTCTGGCGCCGTGAACTCGGGGAGCTCCGCTCCTACGCGGCGGCCGGTCACGGCGGCCCGACCGTCCTCGCCGGCGACTTCAACGCCACCGAGGACCACGCCGCCTTCCGCCGCATCCTGAGCACCGGCCTGCGCGACAGCGCCCGCCTCGCCGACCACGCCCGTACGCCCTCCTGGCCCGCCCGCACCGCCCCGCCGTTCGGCGCCCAGATCGACCATGTGCTGGTCTCCGAGGACTTCTCCGTGGGCTCGGCCCGCTTCCTGCACATCGCCGACACCGATCACCGCGCCCTGGTCGTCGACATCACGCTCCACGAGTCCGGTCGGCACACAGAGCGCCAAACAGCCCAAAGGGCCACCCGCACGCATTAGCGATAATGAGGGCATGCCCCGCGAGTTCCCCATCGGCCTCACCCCTCCCGACTGGCTGGTCAGGAACCTCCAACCCCAGCAGGCCCCCGTCAACCGGCCCGCCGCCGTCCGCGCCGCCATCGCGATGTCCCTGCCCCTCGCGATCGGGCTGGCCTTCGGGAAACCCGCCTACGGCGCCATCGCCTCCATGGGCGCCCTGTCCGGTGTCATCGGCGACACCGCGGACGCCTACCGCATGCGCATCCTCAACATCGCGATCCCCCAACTCTTCGGAGCCGTCGGCGTCACCGTCGGCTCCCTGGTGTTCGGGCAGGGCTGGCTCGCCGTCGCCGCCATGACCTCGGTCGCGCTGCTGTCCGGACTGATCTCCTCGATCGGCGCGGTCGCCTCCGTATCCGGACTGCTGCTGCTCCTCAACTGCGTCATCGGCGCCGGACTTCCGCTGCCCCAGCCCTGGTGGCTGCCCCCACTGCTGCTCTCCGGCGGCGCCCTGCTCGTTCTCGCCCTCGCCCTGCTCTCCTGGCCGCTGCGCTCGGGCGTACCCGAACGGGCCGCCGTCGCGGGCACCTACCGCGCTCGCCGACCTGCTCGCCGCCTGCGGCACGGAGGCGTACGACACCGCCCGGTACGCCGTCACCCAGTCCCTCAACCAGTCCTACGACCTCATCCTCGCCCGGCGCGCCCGCCACCACGGCCGCAGCCCCGAACTGGTCCGGCTGATCGCCGAGTTGAACGCGATCACCCCGGTCGTGGAGGCCGCCCCGGCCGCCCACCACTACGGCAGACCGCTGCCCGAGCAGGTCCCCGCCGCCGTACGGCTCCTCGCGGACGCCATCGCCGCCGACCGCCGCGACCCCCC
Source organism: Streptomyces sp. NPDC107546 (assembly GCF_055639175.1). Classification (NCBI taxonomy): domain Bacteria; kingdom Bacillati; phylum Actinomycetota; class Actinomycetes; order Kitasatosporales; family Streptomycetaceae; genus Streptomyces; species Streptomyces sp. NPDC107546. Next base: position 65,024 of record NZ_JBVKBA010000004.1, read on the forward strand.
CCCCCCCCCCCGACCTCGGCCTGCCGGCCCCCGCCGGGGAGACGGACCGCGCCCTCGACCACGCGCTGCGCCACGCCGCCGAGGTCGTCACGGCCCACAACCTCGACCCCCGCACGATCGTCGACCGCCTGGGCACCGCCCTCCTGGTGCCCCGCCTGGTCGACTCCCTCATCGGCTGCGCGATCGCCCTCGTGGCCGGCTCCCTGCTGTGGCCGGAGAGCTGGCAGACACGGGTCGGCGACCGGCTCGCCACCGCGGTCGCGGACACGGCGGTGTACGTGGAGAAGGCGTTCGGACAGACCGCGGACCCCGCCTCCCGCGCCCGGATGCGGCGGCGCCTGTACCGGGATCTGTCCACCATCCGTACGGAGTTCCAGCGGGCCCTGACCGAACCGCCGCCGACCGGCCGCCGGGCCGCCGCCTGGTGGCCGCTGGTCGTCGCCGTGGAACGGATCGTGGACACGACGACGGCGGCCCGGGTACGGGTGAAGCAGGGGTCACCGCCGCCGACGCCCGCCGAGATCGCCCAGATAACCCTGCAACTGCGGGAGTTGTCGGAGGGCCTGCGGGAGACGGAGGTGCTGGTTCCGGTCCGCACCGATCTCACCGGCCCGGCGGAGAGCATCCTGGAGCCACTGCGGCAGGAGGTGGCGGCGGCACGGGCGATCGCGTCCCCGCACTGAGACGAGAACACGACCGCCCTTCCGCCGTACTTGCCGTACCGCCGTCCGCCCGTGAGGCGTCAGACGCCGATGTTCCTGCCGTCCGCGCGCCAGACCGCGACGACGGCGGGACGGACGATCCGCCCGGGACCGTCGGGCCAGGTGCTGGCCGGCTTCTCCACGGACGCGCCGTCGATTTCCCCCGGGTGCTGCACGGCCACGACCACGCGCCGGTCCTGCACGATCGGCCCGCACGTCTCGGCACCCGTGGGCACGGTCAGGAACTGCTTCAGCTCACCGCGCCGGTCACCGCTCGTCGCCACGCCGAACAGGCCGTCGTGGGAGCCGAGCTGGTTGCCGTCGGTGGAGATCCACAGGTTGCCGTGGGGGTCGAAGGCCACGTTGTCCGGGCAGGAGATGGGGCTGACCCTGTCCTTGGGGAACCCGGCGAAGTAGGTGGAGGGGTCGGCGGGGTCACCGGCGACCAGGAAGACGGACCAGGCGAAGGTGGTGCTGTCGGGCCGGCCCCGGCGCTCGGTGAGCTCCAGGATGTGCCCGTGCTTGTTGGCATTGCGCGGGTTGGCCTCGTCGGCGGCCGCGTATCCGGCCTTGCCCCGGTTGGAGTTGTTGGTGAGGACGACGTACACCTTGCCGGTGTGCGGGGAGGGCTGGATGTCCTCGGGGCGGTCCATCTTGGTGGCGCCGACCTTGTCGCCCGCCAGCCGGGTGAACACGAACACCTCTTCGGCGGTCATGCCCTCGACGTGCGAGACGGCCCCGTGGGCCGTGGCGGTGGCGAGCGGGATCCAGGTACCGGACCCGTCGAACTCCCCGTCGGCGGGCGGCTTCCCGCTCCCGTCGATCTCGGCGGCCGGCGAGTCACCGGTGAGCCTGGCGACGTACAGCGTGCCCTCGTCGAGCAGCGACAGGTTGTGCTCCCGCACGGCCCGGGAGTTCCCGTGCCGCATCCGCTTGCTGCCGACGAACTTGTAGAAGTAGTCGAACCGCTCGTCGTCCCCCGAGTAGACGACGGGCCGTCCGTCCTCGGTGAGCCGCACGGTGGCGGCCTCGTGCTTGAAGCGGCCGAGGGCGGTGTGCTTGCGGGGCGTGGAGGTGGGGTCGTACGGGTCGAACTCGACGACGTACCCGAAACGGTGGACCTCGTTGGGCTCCTGCGCGATGTCGAACCGCTTGTCGAACCGTTCCCACTTGCGCTCGGTCGTCCCGGTCCCGATGCCGTACCGCTTGTCCGTGGCCCGGCTGCCGCCTGCGAAGTACTGATTGAAGTTCTCCTCGCCGTGGAGGGTGGTGCCCCACGGGGTGGTGCCGCCGGAGCAGTTGTTGAGCGTGCCGAGGACCTTGCGGCCGGAGGGGTCGGCGGAGGTCTTCAGGAGCTCCGATCCCGCCGCCGGCCCGGTGAGCCGGAACTCGGTGGTGGCGGTGACGCGGCGGTTGAGGGGGTGACGGGACACGACGGTCAGGCGCCCTGTGCGCGCGTCCTCCTCGACGACGACGGCGGAGAGCCCGTGGGCGGCCCAGGCGACCTCGACCTGCTGCCGGGTGGGGTTCTCCGGGGCGTACCCCCGGAACATCATCACTTCATCGGTGTACTCGTGGTTGGCGACGAGGAGTTGGCGGTCGCGCTCGCCCGGGAGCGGGAGGAGGGCGAGAAAGTCGTTGTTGTACCCGAACTGGCCGGCCTGGGCGGCGGCGGTCTGGTGCTCGGGGTCGAAGGCCGGGGCGCCGCGGAGGATGGGGTCGCCCCAGCGGATGACGACGTTCTGTCGGTAGCCGTCGGGGACGGTGACGGCGTCGGCGGTGTTGGGCGCGACGGGGGTGAAACGAAGGCCGCGGGCGGCGTCGGTGCGGGCCGGGGCGGCGGCCTCGGCCTGCGGGGCGGTGGCCGCGAGCGCGGCCGTGCCGGTGGCGGCGGCCACGGTGACGACGGCGGCGGCGCGGAGGGCGGAACGTCGTCTGAGGGCGCCGGTGATGACATCGCCGACGTACGCGTTGGAGCTGGTGTTGGGCACCTCGTGGAAACAGGCGTCACCGCACCGGAAGCGGCAGGTCAGGGCGGACCGACCGCCGGGATGCGAACCGGACGGCGTGCCGATCAGCGGCAACAGTTTGCGCACTTTACTCTCCCCATACGAACCCTTGGTGTGGGCGTGACGCTAGGGGGATCGGGTGTGCGGGAGCAATGCAGCGGGATGAACGATCGGTGAACCGGATGGAACCGTACGGGGGTTGGGCGGCACTCGGCGTGGCGTGCCGCACGAGCCGAGCCGTCTCGCCCCCGAGGATGGGTAACGGCGGAATCGCGGTATTGACAGGCGCCGGTTCCGATGTTCGGACGGTACCCAGGATCGCCGCCTTCGGCCGCTAACCTTACGTGTCCGTCCTGGCCAGGGATTGACGGGCATCAACTCACGCGAAGGGTTGCGCACATGGGCATTCTCACTCTCCTGCGGAACGCGTTCGGCCGCTCACGCAAGGGTCGCTCCGCCGAGGAGGAGCCCACGCGGGAGCCACAGGTCCCGGCCCAGCCGACGGAACCGAAGCTGACGGCGACGACCGCGGAGCCCGCGGTACCGGCGCAGTCGTCGGGCCGTACGGACGAGGAGCACGATCTGGTGGCGGCGGCGTTCGACAACGTGACGGTACCGAGGCAGCCGACCCACAGGGACGAACCACCGGCCACGGAAACGCCGAAGCGGACGGCTACAACGGAGGCGGCGGCCGAGCCCGAGGCAGCGGCTGGGCCGGAGGCCGAGGCGGCGACCGACCCCGAGGCGGCGACTGGGCCGGAGCCCGAGGCGGCGACCGACCCCGAGGCAGCGGCCGAGCCCGAGGCCGAGGCGGCGACCGACCCCGAGGCAGCGGCCGAGCCCGAGGCCGAGGCGGCGACCGACCCCGAGGCAGCGGCTGGGCCGGAGGCCGAGGCGGCGGCCGAGCCCGAGGTGGCGACTGGGCCGGAGCCCGATGCAGCGGCCGAGCCCGAGGCCGAGCCTCAGGCCGAGCCGGAGCCGGAGCTGCAGACCAAGCCCGAGCCCGAGCCCGAGACGGAGCCCATCGCTGAGGCGACGGCAGAAGCCGATGCGGAGCCCGAGCCTCAGGCCGAAGCGAAGGCGGACCCGGAGGCTGAAGCGGAGCCGGAGCCGGAGTCCCAGCCGGAGGCGAGGACCGACCCCGAGCCTCAGCCGGAGCCGGAGGCGACGCCCCAGCCCGTGGCCCAGGAGGAGCCCCCCGCCGAGGTGACGGCAGAATCCCAGCCCGAGGCCGAGACGGAGCCCGAGCCTCAGCCCGAGCCTCAGCCTGAGCCGGAGGCGACGCCCGAGCCCGTGGCCCAGGAGGAGCCCCCCGCGGAGGTGACGGCAGAGCCGGAGCCGGCGGCCGAGGCACCGGAACCGGCCACTGCCGAGCAGCCCGGGACCGCCGCCACCGACGCCCCGGCGGCCGCCGACGGCGAGGAGGCCCCACAGGAGTCACCGGCACCTGACACCACCACCCGCACGGGTGGTGCCGGTGGGGACACCCTCGCCGAAGGCGAAGCCGAGGCGGAAGCGCAGGCCGAGGCCGCCCCCGCCCCCGCCATCCCCCCCACCCGTCTGAAGACCCGCGCCCCCGGCCTCCTCACCGCCTACAAGGCCGCCGCCGCCGTCCTCGACGACCACCACCTCACCGGCACCCGAGCCAAGGTCTACCTCGTGCTCGACCGCTCCGCCTCCATGCGCCCGTACTACAAGGACGGCTCCGCCCAGGCCCTCGGCGAGCAGGCCCTCGCCCTCGCCGCCCACCTCGACCCGGAGGCCACGGTCCCCGTCGTCTTCTTCTCCACCGAACTGGACGGCACCGGCGAGCTCACCCTCGCCGAACACGAGAACAAGGTCGACACCCTCCACGCGTCCCTCGGCCGTATGGGCCGCACCAGCTACCACGCGGCCGTGGAAGCGGTGACCGCCCACCACGACAAGTCCGAGAACCCGGACCTCCCCGCTCTGGTGATCTTCCAGACGGACGGCGCCCCGGACGCGAAGACCCCCGCCACCCAGTCCCTCACCGAGGCCGCGAAGAGCCATCCCCACCTGTTCTTCTCCTTCATCGCCTTCGGCGACCCGGAGAACAAGGCCTTCGACTACCTCCGCAAGCTCAAGACGGACAACACGTCCCACTTCCTGGCCGGCGAAACCCCGCGCGAGCTCACGGACGCCGAGGTCTACGAGGGCGTACTGGCGAACTGGCGCCCGTAAACCTCCCCGGACGCCGCCCGCTTCTCAGCCCCCAAAACGGAAAGCGGGCGGCGTACCCATGTCGGCTACGATTTCAAGGTTCGTAGACGATGCGCAGCCGGCCCGAGAAACCGGCCGCCGTCACCCCACGTATCGACCTGGGAGCAGCCCGCGATGGCTCGACACCTCATCACCAGCGCCCTTCCGTACATCAACGGGATCAAGCACCTGGGCAACATGGTGGGGTCCATGCTCCCGGCGGACGTGTACTCCCGTTACCTGCGCCAGCGCGGCCACGAGGTCCTCTACATCTGCGCGACGGACGAGCACGGCACCCCGGCCGAGCTGGCCGCCAAGGAGCAGGGCCTCCCGGTCGACGAGTTCTGCGCCCAGGCGCACGACGCCCAGAAGGCGGTCTACGACGGCTTCAACCTGGCGTTCGACTACTTCGGCCGCAGCTCCTCCCCGCAGAACCGCGAGATCACCCAGGAGATCGCCCGCGAGCTGAAGGCGAACGGCTTCATCGAGGAGCGGGCCATCCGCCAGGTGTACTCGAACGCCGACGGCCGCTTCCTGCCGGACCGGTACATCATCGGTACCTGTCCGCACTGCGGCTACGACAAGGCCCGCGGCGACCAGTGCGAGAACTGCACCCGCGTGCTGGACCCGACCGACCTGATCGACCCCCGCTCGGCGATCAGCGGCAGCAGCGACCTGGAGGTCCGCGAGACCAAGCACCTCTTCCTCCTGCAGTCGGCCCTGGCCGGCGAGGTCGAGGCCTGGGTGGACGAGCGCGCCGACAACTGGCCGGTCCTCGCCTCCTCCATCGCCCGCAAGTGGCTCACCGAGGGCCTGCACGACCGTGCGATCACCCGTGACCTCGACTGGGGCGTCCCGGTACCGGAGGACACCTGGCCGGACCTGGCCGCCGAGGGCAAGGTCTTCTACGTCTGGTTCGACGCCCCGATCGAGTACATCGGCGCCACCAAGGAATGGGCGGACCAGGACCCGGAGAACCGCGACTGGCGCTCCTGGTGGTGGCAGTCGGACGCGGACGTCCACTACACCCAGTTCATGGGCAAGGACAACGTGCCCTTCCACAGCGTGATGTTCCCGGCGACCCTGCTGGGCACCCGCGCGCCGTGGAAGAAGGTCGACGTGATCAAGGCCTTCAACTGGCTCAACTACTACGGCGGCAAGTTCTCCACCTCCCAGAAGCGCGGCGTCTTCACGCACGACGCGCTGGAGATCCTGCCCGCCGACTACTGGCGCTACTTCATGATGGCGAACGCGCCCGAGTCGGACGACTCCTCCTTCACCTGGGAGCACTTCACGGCCACGGTGAACAAGGACCTCGCCGACACGCTGGGCAACTTCGTCAACCGCGTGCTCTCCTTCTCCCGCAAGCGCTTCGGAGACTCCGTCCCCGAGGGCGGCGAGCCGGGTGAGGCCGAGGCACGGCTCGGCGAGGAGATCGCCCGCCTGCTCGCGGAGTACGAGGAGCACATGGAGGCCATCCAGTTCCGCAAGGCGGCGGCGGCGCTGCGCGCCCTGTGGTCGGCCGGCAACTCGTACCTCGAGGAGAAGGCCCCCTGGTTGGAGATCAAGACCAACAAGGAGGGCGCGGCCCTCACCCTGCGCACGGCGATGAACCTGATCCACCTGTACGCGGTGGTCTCGGAGCCGTTCATCCCGACGTCCTCGGCCGCCATGCGCGCGGCCTTCGACCTGAAGGACGACACGGCGGCCTGGGTCACGCAGGAGGAGGCCAGGTCCCTCACCGCCGTCACCCCGGGCACCCCCTTCACGGTCCCGCCGGTCCTGTTCGCGAAGCTGACGGACGAGGACCTGGCCGCGTACAAGGAGCGCTTCGGCGGCGAGTCGGAGTAATGGCCTTCGCACGCTGAAAGGGGCCCGGAAGCCGAAAGGCTCCCGGGCCCTGCTCTTTGCGCACTCCTACCGATGCGATTCCCGGGGTCCACGCGAAAGTGGCCCGGAACCGGCCGTCGGTTCCGGGCCACCCTCTCGCCTCGCTACTTCGCCTGCGGCTTGCGCACCGAGATGTGCAGTTCCCTCAGCCGCGCCTCGTCCAGCTCCGTCGGCGCGCCCATCATCAGGTCCTGCGCGTTGCCGTTGAGCGGGAACGCGATCGTCTCGCGGATGTTCGGCTCGTCGGCGAGCAGCATCACGATGCGGTCGATGCCCGGGGCGATACCGCCGTGCGGCGGGGCGCCGAAGCGGAACGCGCGGAGCATGCCGGCGAACTCGCGCTCGACCGTCTCCTCGTCGTAGCCCGCGATACCGAAGGCCTTGAGCATGATGTCCGGCTCGTGGTTCCGGATCGCGCCCGAGGACAGCTCCACGCCGTTGCAGACGATGTCGTACTGCCAGGCCAGGATGTCCAGCGGGTCCTGGTTCTCGAGCGCCTCCATGCCGCCCTGCGGCATCGAGAACGGGTTGTGCGAGAAGTCGATCTTTCCGGTGTCCTCGTCCTTCTCGAACATCGGGAAGTCGACGATCCAGCAGAAGCGGAAGACGCCCTCCTCGAAGTGGCCGGCCCGCTTGGCCGCCTCCACCCGGACCGCGCCCATGATCTTCGAGACCTCGTCGAACTCGCCGGCGCCGAAGAACACCGCGTGGCCGGGGGCCAGGGACAGGCGCTTGGTCAGCTCCGCGACGTTCTCCTCGGTCAGGAACTTCGCGATCGGGCCGGACAGCGAGCCGTCCGCGCCGACCCGCACCCACGCCAGGCCCTTGGCGCCCTGCTCCACCGCGTACTCGCCGAGCTGGTCGAAGAACTTGCGGGGCTGGGAGGCGGTGTCCGGCACCGGCAGCGCGCGCACGTGCTTGCCCGCGAACGCCTTGAAGTCCGAGCCCGCGAAGATGTCGGTGATGTCGACCAGCTCCAGCTGGGCGCGCAGGTCCGGCTTGTCGGAGCCGTACTTCAGCATCGCCTCACGGAACGGGATCCGCGGGAACGGCGAGGTGACGTGCCGGCCGCCTCCGAACTCCTCGAAGATCTCCGTCATCAGCTTCTCGATCGGCTGGAAGACGTCCTCCTGCTCGACGAAGGACATCTCCACGTCGAGCTGGTAGAACTCGCCCGGCGAACGGTCCGCGCGCGCGTCCTCGTCCCGGAAGCAGGGCGCGATCTGGAAGTAGCGGTCGAAGCCGGAGATCATCAGCAGCTGCTTGAACTGCTGCGGCGCCTGCGGCAGCGCGTAGAACTTGCCCGGGTTCAGGCGGGAGGGGACCACGAAGTCGCGGGCGCCCTCGGGGGACGTCGCCGTCAGGATCGGAGTCGCCATCTCGTTGAAGCCCATCGCCGCCATCTTGTGGCGGATCGCCGAGATCACGGCCGTGCGCAGCATGATGTTGCGGTGCATGCGCTCGCGGCGCAGGTCCAGGAAGCGGTACTCCAGGCGCCGCTCCTCGTTGACCCCGTCCTCGGTGTTGATCGTGAACGGCAGCGGGGCGGCCGCGCCCAGCACCTCCACCTCGCCGACCTCGATCTCGATCTCACCGGTCGGCAGGTCCGGGTTCACGTTCTCCGCACCGCGGGAGACGACCTTGCCGTCGACGCGGACGACCGTCTCCTTGGAGAGCTTGTCCAGGGCCTCGTACGACGCCGTGCCCGGACGGGCGACGAGCTGCGTGATGCCGTAGTGGTCGCGCAGATCGATGAACAGGATGCCGCCCAGGTCGCGCCGATTGTGCAGCCAGCCGCTCAGCCGGACGTCCTTGCCGACGTCAGAGGCGCGGAGCTCGCCGCAGGTGTGGGACCTGTACCGGTGCATCGTCGTTCATCCAGTCTTCGCAGGATCGGGGTCTCGCCGGGGCCGCTCGCCCCGGCGCCTCCGGGCGGGCACGGCCCGGACCCATCAAGCGTACCGGCCGCCCCAACATCGCCTCGCCCCGATTCTTCCGGTGCGCCGGAATCACCGCGAACCCGCTCAAGATCGGCTGTTGCTCACTTTCAGTGGCACCTCCCGATCCCCTCTTCTTACAGTGGGGCAATGCGCACTGGTGAGCCCCTGCCCGCCGTGGGGGACGTCCTGGCTGCCGTGGCGACCGGCATGTGGCGCTACGACGCCGCCGCGGGGCTCGTCACCCTGGATGCCGAGGCCGCGCGGCTCCTCGGGCTGCCCGCGGAGCCGATCACGCTCACCGAGGCCCAGATCCGCTCCCGGTTCCACCCGGTCGACTGGAACGAGGTCGACGGGGTGGTCCAGCTCGCCCTCGCCGAGGGCACCATCGCCGAGGTCCGGATGCGGATCATGGACGAGAACAACCGTGTCGTGCGTATCGTCCGCAGCCGATCCAAGCCGTCGCTCGACGCGCGCACCGGTGAGTACAAGCTGGTCGGCACCCTCCAGGAGGTCACCGAGCCCGTACCCGGCGCCACCGCCCGGGCCCCCGTCATCGGCGACTGGCGCCGCTCCCGCGAGGCGTTCCTGCTGGACGCGGGGCGCGCGCTGGCCGAGGCGCGGTCCACGGAGGAGGTGCTGCGGGTCGCGGCCGGGCTGTCGATGCCCGGGTTCTCACCGGACGGGCTGGCCGTCTTCGGGGTCGAGGCCGACCGGCTGACCGTCATCGGCCACCACGGGCACAAGCCGGGCGACGAAGCGCCCTTCACCCAGATGTCGCTGGACACGGACTACCCGGCCGCCGAGGTCGTCCGCACCGGCCGCGCCGTGTACATGTCCTCGCCCGAGGAGTACAAGGCCCGCTACCCGGCCTCCTGGCCGCTCGCCGCGCAGTTCAGCCGCCAGTCCTGGGCGTTCCTGCCGCTCACCGTCGCGGGACGCACGATGGGCGCCTGGATGGCGGCGTTCAAGCACCCGGTCGCCTTCACGCCCGACGAGCGTTCGGTGCTCACCACGGTCGCCCGCATGCTCGCCCAGGCCCTCACCCGGGCGGGCGCCGCCGAGACGGAACGGGAGCTGACGGACGGGCTGCAGCGCTCGATGATGCCGACGCTGGGCCCGCAGATACCCGGCATGACGGTGGCCGCGCGCTACGTGCCGACCGGTGGCGGACTCCAGGTGGGCGGCGACTGGTACGACATGATCCAGCTGCCCGGGGGTGCCCCCTCCGGGGGAGGCCGCTTCGCGCTGACCATCGGCGACGTCCAGGGCCACGACGTGCGCGCCGCGGGCCTCATGGGCCAGCTGCGGATAGCGCTGCGCGCGTACGCCGCCGAGGGCCACCGCCCGGACGCGGTCCTCTCCCGCGCCTCCCGCTTCCTGCACGGGATGACCTACGGCGAGGACGGCGCCGACCTGCGCTTTGCGACCTGTCTCTATGTGGAGGTGGACCCGGCGACCGGGACGCTGGAGATCGCCCGCGCCGGCCACCCGGACCCCGCGATCCGCATGGCGGACCGCACCGTGCTGATGCGTCCCACCTCGGGCGGCCTGCCGCTCGGCATCGACCCGGACGCGGACTACCCGACCACCCGGCTCGTCCTGGAACCCGGCGAGACGATGCTGCTCTGCACGGACGGCCTGATCGAGACCGGCGGGCACGACCTGGAGACCGGATGGCGGCGGATCCGGCGCATCCTCGAGGAGCACGAAGGTGACATGGAGGAACTGGCCGACGCGCTGGTCCAGGCCGTGCACGGGCCCTCCTCGTACTACGCCACCGGGCCGCTGACCGACCGGCGCGAGGACGACATCGCCGTGGTGCTGCTGTGCCGTGCGGGCGGGGCGGGCGCCTCTGGCGGCACGGTCACTCCGGTCCTGCCGGTGATCCGGCGCACCGCGCTGACGATCGCGCAGGCCGAGCCCGAGCGGATCGCGGGCACCCGGCAGCAGCTGCGCGAACTGCTGCACGACTGGTCCTCCGCCGAGCAGGTCGACTCGGCGGTGCTCCTGGCCTCCGAGATGCTCACCAACGTCCTGGTGCACACCGACGCGGACGCGCTGCTGGTCGCCGAGGTCTCCGGCGACGTCGGCGCCCTGGGCGGCCGGGCCGGGCGCCGGGTCCGGGTGGAGGTCACGGACGCCAGTGACGATCTCCCGCACAGGCGCCACCCCGGCGAGCTGGCCTCCTCGGGCCGTGGCCTGGTCCTCATGGAGCTCCTCGCGGACGCCTGGGGCGTCGATCCGCGGGGCGAGGGCAAGAGCATCTGGTTCGAGCTGGAGGAGGAGCCGGTGAAGGAGGACGGGGAGGCGTAAGCCGCTGGGGTCTTTCGTCGGGATCAGGCCGGATCAGGGAGCGGGGCCTGGTGCGTGCAGCTGCAAGGCGGAGGAGGGAGCCGACGCGGAGTGTCGGCGACCGACGACAACGCCGCAGATGTGCGTGCCAGGCCCCGCGAGCCCGGCATGATCCCGACGAAAGGGCCCTAGCTGTCCTGTGAGGCCTCGGCTTGCTGCCGGCCGTACCGCAGCCGCAGCTCGTGCGCCACGCCGGTCGCCGCCGCCGTCAGCGGTACGGCCAGCAACATTCCGAGAATTCCGGCCACGGACGCCCCCGCCGTGATCGCCAGCAGCACGGCCGCCGGATGCATCTGCACGGTCCGGCTCTGGATCAGCGGCTGCAGCACATGCCCCTCCAGCAGCTGCACCGCCAGGACCACGCCGAGCGTCCACAGCGCGGTCACGAACCCGCGATCGGCGAGGGCGACCAGGACGGCGACCGCGCCGGAGAGGAAGGCGCCGAGGTAGGGGATGTACGCCCCGACGAAGACGAGCGCCCCGAGCCCGAGCGCCCCGGGAACGCGCAGCACCAGCAGCCCCACGGTGATGCAGAGCGCGTCGATGAGCGCGATGATCGTCGTCCCCCGCATGAACCCCTCGACGGCCTCGTAGGCGCGGCGCGCCACGGCTTCGACGGTGTCGGCGGTGCCGGGCGTGGCCATCGAGCGCAGCGTGTCGGCGGCCCGGTGGGAGTCGCGCAGGAAGAAGAAGACGAGCAGCAGGGCCAGGGCGCCCATGGCGATGGTCTCGCTGACGACGCTGACCCCGCTGATCACGTTGCGGGCGGCGGTCCCGCCGAACTTGGCCAGCAGCTGCCTGGAGTGGGAGGCGAGATCCTCGAGCGAGGTGCCGGCCGCGCCGAAGTGCCGGGCGAGTGACTTCCCGGCGCGTTCGAGGGCGGCGATGATCTGATCGCCGGTGTCGACGAGCACGGAGGCGACGACGTACACCGCCCCGCCGACCACGGCCAGGACGGCGACACACGTGATCCCGGCCGCGAGCGACCGGTGCACGCCCACCCGCACCATCCATCGGTACAGCGGCCCGAGCAGCGCGCTCCCGAGCAGCGCGAGGAGCACCGGCACGACGGCCGTACGGAACTGGCCGCACAACCGGACCACGATCCAGACGACCCCGGCGACCAGGAGGAACACCGCACACCAGGCGGCGAGCCGGCGGACGGGTTCGGGGAGCAGCTGCACCCTTCCAGGTGATCACGCGAAGGGCGGGCTGTCCTGTACGGACAGCCCGCCCGGGTGACGCGGCGTCAGGCGACGATCCTTCAGGAACCCTGCGGTCCGCTCTCCGTCATCCCGTGCACCGCCGGGATGGTTCCGAGGCGCCCCTTCTGGAAGTCCTCGAACGCCTGCTGGAGCTCCTCGCGGGTGTTCATCACGAACGGCCCGTAGTGCGCCATCGGCTCACGGATCGGCTGCCCGCCGAGCAGGACGACCTCCAGGTCCGGAGTGTGGGAGTCCTGCTTCTCGTCCGCGCGGACGGTGATCGAGGAGCCCGCGCCGAACACGGCGGTCTGACCGAGGCGGATCGGCCGCCGCTCCGCGCCCACGCTGCCGCGGCCGGCCAGCACGTAGGCGAGGCCGTTGAAGTCCTCGCGCCACGGGAGGGTGACCTCCGCGCCGGGCGCCACGGTCGCGTGGATCAGGGTGATCGGCGTGTGCGTGATGCCGGGGCCCTGGTGGCCGTCGAGCTCACCGGCGATGACACGGATCAGCGCGCCGCCGTCGGGGGTGGTCAGCAGCTGGACCTGGCCGCCGCGGATGTCCTGGTAGCGCGGGGCCATCATCTTGTCCTTGGCGGGCAGGTTGACCCACAGCTGGATGCCGTGGAACAGGCCGCCGGAGACGACGAGGGACTCCGGCGGGGCCTCGATGTGCAGCAGGCCGGAGCCTGCGGTCATCCACTGGGTGTCGCCGTTGGTGATGGTGCCGCCACCGCCGTGCGAGTCCTGGTGGTCGAAGACGCCGTCGATGATGTAGGTCACGGTCTCGAAGCCGCGGTGGGGGTGCCAGGGGGTGCCCTTGGGCTCACCCGGCGCGTACTCCACCTCGCCCATCTGGTCCATCATGATGAACGGGTCGAGGTGGCGGTAGTGGATCCCGGCGAAGGCGCGACGGACCGGGAAGCCCTCGCCCTCGAAGCCGCTGGGCGCGGTCGTGACACCGAGCACGGGACGGGGCACTGCGTCGGCGGGCGCGACCACACGGGGAAGGGTCAGCGGGTTCTCGACGGTCACTGCGGGCATGTCGGTACCTCCTTGTGGTCCGAGTTTAGTTGACCGTTGAACTTTCTGCCACCCCGGAACACAGAAAGCCCGGAGGGCATTCCCTCCGGGCTCGGGGTGCGCCCCGCCAGGGGCGCGAGAGTGGTCAGGACGACACCTGGCCGTCCGCGCAGCGGGCGCGTCTAGCCATACATCCGGCGCATGGCGAACTCGACCATCTGCTCGACGGCCTTCGCATCGAACACCATCCGGTGCTCGCCCTCCATGTCCAGGACGAAGCCGTAGCCGGTCGGCAGCAGGTCGATCACCTCCGCCCCGGTGATCACGAAGTACTTCGACTCCTTGCCCGCGTACCGTCGCAGTTCCTTGAGCGAGGTGAACATCGGGATCACCGGCTGCTGGGTGTTGTGCAGCGCCAGGAACCCCGGGTTGTCGCCACGCGGGCAGTACACCTTGGACGTGGCGAAGATCTGCTGGAAGTCCTCCGCGGACATCGACCCGGTGGTGAACGCACGGACCGCGTCCGCGAGCGACGGCGGCGACGGCTCGGGGTACAGCGGCGGCTGCTGGCCGTACCCGCCGGGCATCTGCCCACCCGGCATCTGCTGCCCGGGCATCTGCTCCGAAGCGTAACTCTGCTGAGCGCCCGCGTTCTGGTAGCCGTACATGCCCCAAAGAGTAGTGGGCCACATCTGGGCCATGAGGGGTTGCTTCTTATTACCGACGGGTAGCATCATCGGAGCTACTTGTTGGTAGATGAACCAGTTGCGAGGAGACAGTGCCTCGCCGATCCCTCTACGGAGCCGTCGCCATGGGGCACTACAAGTCGAATCTCCGCGACATCGAGTTCAACCTCTTCGAGGTGCTCGGGCGCGACAAGCTGTACGGCACCGGCCCGTTCGCGGAGATGGACACCGAGACCGCCAAGAGCATCCTCGAGGAGCTCACCCGCCTTTCGGAGAACGAGCTGGCGGAGTCCTTCGCGGACGCCGACCGCAACCCGCCCGTCTTCGACCCGGAGACCAACACCGCCCCCGTCCCGGCGTCCTTCAAGAAGAGCTACGAAGCCTTCATGGACTCCGAGTACTGGCGCCTCGGCCTGCCCGAGGAGATCGGCGGCACCACCGCCCCGCCGTCCCTGATCTGGGCGTACGCGGAGCTGATCCTCGGCTCGAACCCGGCGATCTGGATGTACTCGTCCGGCCCGGCGTTCGCGCGCATCCTCTTCGAGGAGGGCACCGAGGCCCAGAAGGAGATCGCGAAGATAGCCGTCGAGAAGCGCTGGGGCTCCACGATGGTGCTCACCGAGCCGGACGCCGGCTCGGACGTGGGCGCCGGGCGCACCAAGGCCATCCAGCAGGAGGACGGCTCCTGGCACATCGAGGGCGTGAAGCGCTTCATCACCTCCGGTGAGCACGACATGGAGGAGAACATCCTCCACTACGTCCTCGCCCGTCCCGAGGGCGCCGGCCCCGGCACCAAGGGCCTGTCCCTGTTCCTCGTCCCGAAGTACCTGTTCGACTTCGAGACCGGCGAGCTGGGCGAGCGCAACGGCGTGTACGCCACGAACGTCGAGCACAAGATGGGCCTGAAGGCCTCCAACACCTGCGAGATGACGTTCGGCGACAAGCACCCCGCCAAGGGCTGGCTGATCGGCGACAAGCACGACGGCATCCGCCAGATGTTCCGCATCATCGAGTTCGCCCGCATGATGGTCGGCACGAAGGCGATCTCCACGCTCTCCACCGGCTACCTGAACGCGCTGGAGTACGCCAAGGAGCGCGTCCAGGGTCCGGATCTCGCGAACTTCATGGACAAGACCGCGCCCAAGGTCACCATCACGCACCACCCGGACGTGCGCCGTTCGCTGATGACCCAGAAGGCGTACGCGGAAGGCATGCGGGCGCTGGTGATGTACACCGCCTCCGTCCAGGACGCGATCGCGGTCAAGGAGGCGAACGGCGAGGACGCGTCGACGGAGCACGCGCTCAACGACCTGCTCCTGCCGATCGTCAAGGGCTACGGCTCCGAGAAGGGCTACGAGCAGCTCGCCCAGTCGCTGCAGACCTTCGGCGGCTCCGGCTTCCTGCAGGAGTACCCGATCGAGCAGTACATCCGCGACGCCAAGATCGACACCCTGTACGAGGGCACCACCGCGATCCAGGGCCAGGACTTCTTCTTCCGGAAGATCGTCCGCAACCAGGGCGCCGCGCTGAACTCCCTCGCCGAGGAGATCAAGAAGTTCCTGGCGGTGGGCGAGGGCGGCGAGGAGCTGGCCGGGGCCCGCGACCACCTCGCGAAGGCGGCCGTGGAGCTCGAGGCCATCGTCGGCCTGATGCTGACCGACCTCGCGGCCACCGAGCAGGACGTCAAGAACATCTACAAGGTCGGGCTCAACACGACCCGCCTGCTGATGGCCTCCGGTGACGTCGTCGTCGGCTACCTGCTGCTGAAGGGCGCCGCGGTCGCCGCCGAGAAGCTGCCGAGCGCGTCGAACAAGGACAAGGCGTTCTACCAGGGCAAGATCGCGGCGGCGAAGTTCTTCGCGGCCAACGTCCTGCCGGGCGTGACCCTGGCCCGCAAGGTCGCCGAGGGCGTGGACCTGGACCTCATGGAGCTGGACGAGGCCGCGTTCTAGGACCGCCTCCACATACCCCTTACGAGGGCCCGTTCCCCATCACCGGGAGCGGGCCCTCCTCCGTCGTTAAGGTGAACCCATGAGCACAACAAGTGCGCGCTTCGACCGCGGCCACACCGACGACCTCATGTCCTTCCTGGCGGCGAGCCCGTCGCCGTACCACGCCGTGGCAGGCGCCGCCGAACGACTGGAGAAGGCCGGCTTCCGGCAGGTGTCGGAGACGGATGCCTGGGACGGCACGTCCGGCGGCCGGTACGTGCTGCGCGGCGGCGCGATCATCGCCTGGTACGTCCCCGAGGGCGCCGATCCGCACACGCCGTTCCGAATCGTGGGCGCACACACCGACTCGCCCAACCTGCGGGTGAAGCCCCGGCCGGACAGCGGCGCGCACGGCTGGCGGCAGATCGCGGTGGAGATCTACGGCGGCCCCCTGCTCAACTCCTGGCTCGACCGCGACCTCGGGCTGGCCGGCCGGCTCTCCCTGCGCGACGGCTCGACGCGCCTGGTGAACATCGACAGACCGCTGCTGCGCGTACCGCAGCTGGCCATCCACCTGGACCGCTCGGTCTCCAGCGAGGGCCTGAAGCTGGACAAGCAGCGCCACCTCCAGCCCGTCTGGGGCCTGGCCGACGACGTGCGCGACGGCGACCTGATCGCGTTCCTGGAGCAGGAGCTGGGGCTCGCCGCCGGTGAGGTGACCGGCTGGGACCTGATGACCCACTCGGTGGAGCCGCCGGCGTACCTGGGCCGCGACAAGGAACTGATGGCGGGGCCGCGCATGGACAACCTGCTGTCCGTGCACGCGGGCACCGCGGCGCTCGCGGCCGTCGCCGGCTCCGACGCCGCCCTGTCGTACATCCCGGTGCTCGCGGCCTTCGACCACGAGGAGAACGGCTCGCAGTCGGACACCGGCGCCGACGGCTCGCTGCTCGGGTCGGTCCTGGAGCGCTCGGTGTTCGCCCGGGGCGGCTCCTACGAGGACCGGGCGCGGGCCTTCGCCGGCACGGTCTGCCTGTCCTCCGACACCGGACACGCCGTCCACCCCAACTACGCGGAGCGGCACGACCCGACGCACCACCCGCGCGCGAACGGCGGGCCGATCCTCAAGGTGAACGTCAACAACCGCTACGCCACCGACGGTTCGGGGCGGGCGCTGTTCGCCGCGGCCTGCGAGAAGGCGGACGTGCCCTTCCAGACCTTCGTCTCGAACAACGCGATGCCCTGCGGCACCACCATCGGCCCCATCACCGCGGCCCGCCACGGCATCAAGACGGTGGACATCGGCGCGGCGATCCTGTCGATGCACAGCGCCCGCGAGCTATGCGGCGCGAAGGACCCGTACCTCCTGGCCAACGCCCTGACGGCGTTTCTGGAGGGCTGACACTCCCGCCCGTCGGCCCTCCCGGCGCCCGGCCGTCGCCGATCGTCCGGCATGCCCGCCCGCCGTCGGCCCGGCATGCCCACGGATGTCCCGGGTACCCGGGTTCGAGGCCGGAAGGACCGGCCGCACAGGGAGGGCAGGACTCATGGGCCTGGGTGGATGCATCATCCTGATCGCCGTGGGGGCCATCCTCGCGTTTGCGACCGACTGGCACATGCAAGGCGTCAACATCCACTTGGTCGGCGTCATACTCATGATCGTCGGACTGATAGGAGTGACCACCTTCAGCGGCATCTACCGCCGCAGGCGGGTCGTCGTGCCGCCCCCGACGACCGTCGTCGAGGAGAACCGGCACCACCGCGGCGACGGTTACACCGACGGATACGGCGTGTAAGAGCTGCAACCGCGGTAAGGGCCGAGGCGTGCAAGGGCTGTACGGGCTCGGCTTTACGGGCTGTAGGCCAAGTAGCGCCTGCATGGCGTGTAGCCCACGTACGGCACGCAAGGGACGATGCGGCGACCTTGGGACGACAACAGACAATCTGGGTATTCCGTTACCAGAGCCATCTTGTCGTCTTGTGTGAAAAACGTGAAAACTGTGGCCTCATGAGCGTCCGGAGCGTGGAGGTGCCGGGCGCGCCACAGCTTCACGACAGGGGGCGCCTGCCGTGCACGACCCGGCGGCAACGGGCGGCAGACCGCATCTGACGGTCCTGATCCCCGCCCACAACGAGCAGGAACGTATCGCCGCCGCCATCGACGACCTGTGGCGCCAGACCCACCGCCCCGATCTGATCTTGGTGGTCGCCGACAACTGCACCGACGACACAGCCGCCGCCGCGGCCGCCCACGGCACGCTCCGGCCGGGAATCCCGCGCCCGGAAGATGCTCGGGCCGCCCCGCCTACCGGTTGTCGTCCATCCCCGCCAGGACCAGCGGCAGCCGGTCCGTCCCGCCCTCGGTGAGGCGGACCGGGACTCCCCAGTCCTGCTGGTGGACATGGCACGCCGGGTATTCGTTGGCCGGGTCGTCGTCGCAGGAGGCCGCCATCGCCGAGACGTGCAGGACGCCCTCGGACATCGCCGGGTTCAGCTCCAGCTCGCGCTCGAGGTCCGTGTCGGCGCCCTCGCCCCTCAGCAGCAGCTCCGGCGGGGTCGAGGAGACCAGCAGACGGGTCGACGGTCCGTAGCGTGTGTCCAGCTTCTGGCCGGCCGGGGCCTGGAAGATCACGTCGAGTCGGAGCTTCCCGGGCGTCACCTCGGTCGCCGCGCGCTGCGTGCGGTGGGCGACCCCGGCGACCTGTACCGCCTCCTCCGGCAGCCGCAGCCGGGTCAGCCGGTGCCGGGCCGACTCCACCACCACGATGTCCTCGCCGACGAGCACCGCGTCCGACGGCTCCCGCAGATCCGTCGCCAGCGTGCTCACCTCACCCGTGGCCGGGTCGTAGCGCCGCAGTGCGTGGTTGTAGGTGTCGCTGACCGCCACCGAGCCGTCCGGTAGCGCCGTCACCCCCAGGGGGTGCTGGAGAAGCGCCTGTTCCGCCGCGCCGTCCCGGTGCCCGAAGTCGAACAGCCCCGTCCCGACCGCCGTGTGCACCGCGCCGTCCCGGTCCACCCAGCGCAGGGCGCTCGTCTCGGAGTCCGCCAGCCACAGCCGCTCCCCGTCGGGCGACACCGCGAGTCCCGACGGCTGCGCGAACCAGGCCTCAGGACCCGGGCCGTCCACCAGCCCCTCGTTCGTGGTGCCGGCCGCCACCGCGACCGTGCCCGTGGCGGGGTCGTACGTCCACAGCTGGTGCACGCCCGCCATGGCGATCCACACCCGGCCGCCGAAGACCGCGACGTCCCACGGCGAGGAGAGGTCCACCTCGCGGGCCGGCCCCGACGTCGGCGAACCCTGCCACCACTGCTTGCCCGTGCCCGCCAGCGTGCCGACCTCGCCGGTCGCCAGGTCCAGCCGGCGCAGCGCGTGGTTCACGGTGTCCGCGACGACCACCGTTGCCTCATCGAGCAGCGCCAGGCCCTGCGGCTCGCTGAAGCTCGCCGCCGGAGCCGGGCCGTCCGCGAAGCCCCGTACGCCGGAACCGATGCGCCGCACCACCGTCTCGCCGTCCGCCGCCAGCTCCACCAGCTGGTGCCGGGTGGTGTCGCTGACCAGGAACGAGCCGGACGGCAGCAGGAGCGCCTTGCCCGGGAAGCGGAGGGTCGTGGGCTCGGGCTCCGGTGCCACGTACGGGCCGTCGCCCCGGCGCAGCGTGCCCTTGGCCGCGTGCTCCTCCTCCAGCTCCTCGACGAGCCGGGCGATCGCATGGGCGTGGCCCTCACCCGCGTGCTGGGCGACCACATACCCCTCCGGATCGATGACGACCAGTGTGGGCCAGGCCCGGACGGCGTACTGCTTCCAGGTGGCGAGCTCCGGGTCGTCGAGGACCGGGTGCTCCACCCCGTACCGCTCCACCGCGTCCACCACCGCCTGATGCTCCGCCTCATGGACGAACTTCGGAGAGTGCACGCCGATGATCACCACGGTGTCGCGGTGCTTCTCCTCCAGCTCGCGCAGCTCGTCCAGGACGTGCAGGCAGTTGATGCAGCAGAACGTCCAGAAGTCGAGGATGACTATGCGTCCTCGCAGGTCGGCGAGGCTGTACTGCTCTCCGCCCGTGTTCAGCCAGCCGCCCTTGCCGATCAGCTCGGGGGCGCGGACACGGACGCGACGCGAAGTGGAGTCGTTCATGGGTCAAGGGTGCCATCTGTGTTCGGCGTGCCGGGCGGCCTGTGGACAACTCGGTGACTGTGCGTACAAGCTCTCCTACGGGATGCGCACATGGCGTGACGGAGAGATGCTCGTCTCACACAGGGGGGTCAGTGCAAGGGAGCAGTTCCATGCCTCGTGACATCGACGACCAGATGCGCCGCCCGAACCGCGACCGCGAGCGCGGAGAGACGAGCGGCGAGGAGATCCGCGACCGGAAGCGCCGCGACCCCGACATGAGCGGCTCCGACCTCTCGGACCAGGACCTGGGCAGGTCCGGCACGCGCGGTGACCGCGAGGACCGGCGCTCGTCCTGGGACGAGGACGAGCTCGACGAGCAGGACAGGCGGGAGGGCTACCGGTAGACCGGTCCGCCCCTGCGCGGTCCCTCGCGGTCCGTGTGCGAGTCCCCCGCCGCGCGTGCGGGGGACTCGTGCATGTCCGGACCGGCGGATGCCGGGAAGGGCCGGGCTCAGGCCAGTGCGTGCCCGGTCGTCGCGTCCACGTGGGCGGGGACCTCTTCATGCCGGTCGCCGACCGTCATCGTGCCGGTGGGTTCGAGCAGGAGGATCGATGCCCCGGCGGGCGCGGACGGCTTGTGCTCCGTGCCGCGCGGAACCGTGAAGACAGAGCCCTTGGCAAGGGTGACCGTGCGTTCACCGGCCGGCTCGCGCAGCGCGATGTGCAGTTCACCGTCGAGCACGAGGAAGAACTCGTCGGAGTGGTCGTGCGTGTGCCACAGGTGCTCGCCCTCGACCTTCGCGACGCGGACGTCGTAGTCGTTGACGGTGGTGACGATGCGCGGGCTCCACAGCTCGGCGAAGGAGGCGAGGGCCGCGGCGAGGGAGATGGGTTCCTTGGGTTCCATGCCGTCATCGTGCGGGGTGACCTGCCGCCGCACGAGTGCTAGAAATCGCACATGCCGCAAGGATCCTCTCAGGCCTCGCGTCGGCACCGGGTCGTGCTGGTCGTGGACGAGAACTCGAACCCCTTCGAGATGAGCTGCGCCATCGAGGTGTTCGGCCTGCGGCGGCCGGAACTCGGCCGTGAGCTGTACGACTTCCGGTTGTGCGCCGTCGGTCCCAGGATCCGGATGCGGGACGGCTTCTTCACGCTCTCCGACGTCGCCGGGCTCGAGGCGGCCGACGACGCGGACACGCTGATCGTGCCGAACAGGCCCGACACCGACACCCCGCGCTCTCCGAAGGTCCTGGACGCGGTACGCCGAGCGCACGCGCGGGGCGCACGGCTGGTCGGCTTCTGCTCCGGCGCGTTCACCATCGCGGAGGCCGGGCTGCTGGACGGCCGACGAGCGGCCTGCCACTGGATGTGGGCGGATTCCTTCCGGGCGCGGTTTCCCCAGGTCAGGCTCGAACCGGACGTGCTGTTCGTGGACGACGGCGACATCCTGACCGCCTCCGGCAGCGCCTCCGCACTCGATCTCGGCCTGCACGTCGTACGCCGCGACCACGGCGCCGAGGTGGCGAACGCCGTCTCCCGCCGACTGGTCTTCGCCGCGCACCGCGACGGCGGGCAGCGGCAGTTCGTGGAGCGGCCCGTGCCGGACGTACCGGACGAGTCGCTCGCCCCGGTGCTGGCCTGGGCCCAGGAGCGACTGGACGCACCGCTCACCGTCGGCGACCTGGCGGCCCGCGCCGCGGTCAGCCCCGCCACCCTGCACCGCCGCTTCCGCGCCCAGCTCGGCACCACACCACTGGCTTGGCTGACGGGGGAGCGAGTAGCCCTCGCCTGCCGGCTCATCGAGCGCGGCGAGGAGCGGCTGGACGTGGTCGCCGCGCGCAGCGGCCTCGGCACGGCCCCCAACCTGCGGGCCCGGCTTCGGGCTGAGACCGGGCTCAGCCCGTCGGCCTACCGGCGGCGTTTCGGGCCCGCCCCGGGGGAAGCTCTGACCGTATGAGACTTTTTGTACGCGACCGGCTCCTCGGCATCGGCGAGGACTACTGGATCGAGGACCAGGACGGCACCAAGGTCTTCCTGGTCGACGGCAAGGCGATGCGGCTGAGGGACACCTTCGAGCTGAAGGACCCGCGGGGGCGCGTCCTGATCGACATCCACCAGAAGATGTTCGCCCTGCGCGACACGATGATCATCGAGCGCGACGGCGAGCGGCTGGCCACGATCAAGCGCAAGCGGCTCTCCCTGCTGCGCAACCACTACCGCGTCTCGCTGGCGGACGGCACGGAGCTCGACGTCAGCGGCAAGATCCTCGACCGCGAGTTCGCCATCGAGTACGACGGCGAACTGCTCGCACAGATCTCCCGGCGCTGGCTGCACATCCGTGAGACGTACGGCGTCGACATCGTGCGCGAGGACGCGGACCCGGCACTGGTGGTCGCGGTGGCCGTGTGCGTGATCCATCTGGCGGACAAGGAGCGGGAGGAGGACTGAGCGGGCCCCGAGTGCGCCAGGACGCTCGAGGATCGTCCGCGTCGTCTACTTCGTCACCGCGAACGAGCGCAGGATCGCCGCCGTCAGCTCCGGGTCGCCCTCCGCCTTGACGCGGTCGGCCACGGCGTCCGCGCTCACCCGACCGCAGGCCAGGCGGACGTACGTCTCCCAGTCGAGCGTCAGTGTCACCGCCGGGCCCAGCGAGGGCGTGCCGTCGATCGAGCCGCGCCCTTCCGCGTCCACCCGGACCGTGCGCAGGAACTCCACGGGTCCGTGCACGTCGATGACGACCGCCGAGCCGGGCGGCGCATCCGCGCCCTTGGCGACCACCTCCGGCAGGGCGGCCAGCAGCTCGTCCCGGGTGATGTGCGCGCCCGGCGAGTCGAGGTTCCCCGGCCGGCCGAGCGCCGCGCGCAGGTCCTGTTCGTGCACCCAGACGTCGAACGCGCGGTACCGCATGGCCTCTTCGAGAGTCTGTTCGGTGCCGAGCGGGCCACGGACCTTGGTGCCCGGATCCCGCGAGTCGTTCCGCAGCTGGCGGTTGCGGCGGATGATCGTGTACTCGAGTTCGGACGTCATCTCCGGCGCCGTGTGGTGGCGGCGGACGTCGACCTGCATCTCCATGTAGCGCTGGTGATCGTTGGTGACGTGGAACAGGTCGCGCGGGAGCGTGTGGATGGGGCGCGGATCGCCGAGCATCTCGCAGTCCATCCCGATGACATGCGAGACGACGTCGCGCACCGACCAGGCGGGACACGGTGTCCGCCGGTTCCACTCGCCTTCCACGAGCGGCTGCACCAGCTCGGATATCGCTTCGATGGAGTGGGTCCAGGCATCGGCGTAGGGCTGAAGAGTGGGATGCAGACTCACGGAACGGGACCCCTCGGGCGGTCGGTGCACGGGTGTTGGTCGACGGCGTTGTCGGTGGCTGTACTGCGGGAGGTGGCTGTCGGCGGGTGTCTTGGGACGTTAAGTTACGCTGCTGCGAGGCACCCCGGCAGTGCTTTGGTGTGACGATCGTAGGCCCGTTGAGAAGGCTCGATTACCAGGACGGTGGTAGTGTGCGCGCTTCCCTGATCCAGATGCGGGTGGACGAGGACGAATCGGTCGATTCCCGTCGGCGGCGTGCCGCCTCGCTGGTACGAGATCAAGCCGGAGCCGATCTCGTGGTGCTGCCCGAGCTGTGGACCACCGGGGCGTTCGCCTACGAGCGGTTCGGCGCCGAGGCCGAGCCGCTTCACGGGCCGACCCACGAGGCGATGGCGAAGGCGGCGGCCGACGCGGGCGTGTGGCTGCACGCCGGCTCGATCCCCGAGCGCGCGCCCGAGGGCGCCCTCTACAACACGTCTCTCGTCTTCTCCCCTTCCGGTGAACTGGCCGCGTTCTACCGCAAGATCCACCGCTTCGGCTTCGACAGGGGCGAGGCCGTGCTGATGGGTGCGGGGACGGAGCCGGTGACGGTGCGGCTGCCGGGGACGACCGTCGGCGTGGCCACCTGTTACGACCTCCGCTTCCCCGAGCTTTTCCGCTCGCTCGTGGACGCTGGGGCCGAGACGCTCGTGATCCCGGCGGGCTGGCCGGAGCGCCGCCGGTCCCACTGGACGCTGCTGGCCCAGGCGCGGGCCGTCGAGAACCAGGCGTATGTCCTCGCGTGTGGAACGGCTGGAACGCATGCGGGAGTTCCGCAGGCGGGTCACTCGATCGTGGTCGATCCGTGGGGGGAGGTCCTCGCCGAGGCGGGCGCGGAGGAGGAGATCCTCACGGTGGAGTTCGACCCGGCGAGGGTGGCTGCGACGAGGGAGCAGTTCCCGGCACTGAAGGACCGGGTCCTGGGCCTGGAGCCGCCGCGTCGTCCGCTCTAGGGTCCCGGCGCCCCCCTCACGCAGGGACGTGAACCGTCTCCACCCGGCTGGCGACGAGCCGCTCCCGCTCCCTGAGCGCCGCCCGCTTCCGGAGCCGCAGTATCTGGCTGAGCCCCACCGCCTGGAGGACGAACACCGCGCAGAACGCCACGGTGTAGTCGTCGCCCGTCGCGTCCAGCAGCACCCCGATCGCCAGCAGCGTCGTCATGGAGGCGACGAAACCGCCCATGTTGGTGATCCCGGACGCCGTCCCCTGACGCTCCGGCGGATTCGCCGGCCGCGCGAAGTCGAAGCCGATCATCGAGGCCGGACCGCACGCCCCGAGCACCGTGCACAGCACGACCAGCAGCCACATCGGCGCATGCGCGGCCGGGTGGGCGAGCGTGGCCGCCCACACCGCCGCCGTCGCCCCGACCGTGCCGAGGGCCAGCGGCAGCCGCGCCGCGTGGTGCCGGGCGACGATCTGGCCGTACACCAGTCCGACCAGCATGTTCGACAGCACCACGAGTGTGAGGAGTTCACCGGCCGTGGCCCGGGACAGGCCCTGCGCCTGCACCAGGAACGGCAGGCCCCACAGCAGCAGGAACACCATCGCCGGGAACTGCGTCGTGAAGTGCACCCACATGCCGAGCCGGGTTCCGGGCTCCTTCCACGACGCCACGATCTGCCGCCGCACGTACGCCGACCCGCGGTGCGGGAACGGCTCCGGCTCGTACCCCTCCGGATGGTCCTTCAGGAAGAGCAGCAGCAGGACGAGGACGACCACCCCGGCGACCGCGCTGCCACCGAACGCCGCCGTCCAGCCCACCCCGTGCAGCAGCCGGGCGAGCACGAGCGTGGAGACCAGGTTGCCCGCCATGCCCACCAGACCGGCGAGCTGCGCGACCAGCGGACTGCGGCGTGCCGGGAACCAGCGCGTGCCGAGCCGCAGCACGCTGATGAACGTCATCGCGTCGCCGCAGCCCAGCAGCGCGCGCGAGGCGAGCGCAGTCCCGTACGAGGGGGAGAGGGCGAACCCCAGCTGACCGGCCGTGAACAGGACGACCCCGATGGTCAGCACCTTCTTGGTGCCGAGCCGGTCCACGAGCAGGCCGACGGGTATCTGCATGCCCGCATACACGAGCAGCTGCAGGATGGAGAAGGTGGACAGGGCGGACGCGTTCACATGGAAGCGGTCCGCCGCGTCCAGGCCGGCCACGCCCAGCGACGTACGGAAGATGACGGCGACGAAGTAGACCGAGACGCCGATGGCCCACACGGCGACGGCACGCCGGCCGCCCGGCGGATCACCTGGCAGGGACACGGAGCGGGAGCTCACCGACCCCGACCTCATCGCACCTCACCCCGCGCCAGGTGGGAGAACCAGCTGACGTGCCGGTGCACGATGTCCACGGCCGCCTCGGCGTCGCCGGACCGCAGCGCCTGCAGGATCTCCTCGTGCTCGGTGAGGGTCTTGGCGATGCGGTCGGGGTGCGAGTGCATGACGGCGACGCCCATCCGCAGCTGACGGTCGCGGAGTTGGTCGTACAGGCGGGAGAGGATCTCGTTGCCGCCGTTGCGCACGATCTCGGCGTGGAAGGTGCGGTCGGTGAGCGACGCACCGGCCAGGTCACCGGCGGCGGCCTGCTCCTTCTGGCGGGCGAGCAGTTCCTCGAGCCGCTCGATCAGCCCCGGTGGGGCGGGGACGGCCTTGCGGGCCGCGTGTTCCTCGACGAGCTGGCGCGTCTCGATCACGTCCGCGATCTCCTGGGCCGAGACGGCGAGGACGAGAGCACCCTTCTTCGGGTAGAGCTTGATCAGCCCTTCGACCTCCAGCCGCAGCAGCGCCTCGCGCACCGGCGTCCGCGAGACGCCGACCTCCTCGGCCAGCTCACCTTCGGTCAGCAACGTCCCGCCCTGGTAACGACGCTCCAGGACACCCTGTTTGACGTGCATGTAGACGCGGTCGGCGGCGGGGGGCTGTTTGAGCGGCGTCTTCTCGGGGACGTGGGCGACGGACGAGGCTGCAGGCATGCGCACATCATAGATACAACACGTACGCATACCGATGAGCGTCCACCATGTGGACCGGCACATCCGACCCGGAATTCACCCGGACAACCGCACATCCATTTGGGCCACTTACTAGTCTCACGGGAAGGCGGCCTCGTCATCCGGCCGCACTCCAGGGGCATTTGGATGCATTCATAGGCATCAGAGACGCAATCGGAGCGTTCAACTTTGATTACCGGCATTAAGGGCGCGCGAGTTCGCAGGGCAGTCGCGGCAGTGGTCACCACCGGAGCCGTGCTCACCACCGGAGCCCTCACCGCGGCGCCCGCTCAGGCCGTCACCACGCCCTCGATCGTGGCCGCGGGCGGCTACGCGATGAACAACGCGAACGGCGCGACGCTGTACACGAAGGCCGCGGACACCAAGCGTTCCACCGGCTCCACCACCAAGATCATGACCGCGAAGGTCGTGCTCGCACAGCCGAACCTCAACCTCGACGCCAAGGTGACGATCCAGAAGGCGTACAGCGACTACGTGGTCGCCAACAACGCCTCCCAGGCGCACCTGATCGTCGGCGACAAGGTCACCGTCCGTCAGCTGCTGTACGGGCTGATGCTCCCCTCCGGCTGTGACGCGGCCTACGCGCTCGCCGACAAGTTCGGTTCCGGCACGACGCGTGCCGCGCGCGTGAAGTCGTTCATCGGCAAGATGAACAGCGCCGCCACGAGCCTCGGCCTGAGGAACACGCACTTCGACTCGTTCGACGGCATCGGCAACGGCAACAACTACTCGACCCCGCGCGATCTGACGAAGATCGCGAGCAGCGCGATGAAGAACTCCACGTTCCGCACGATCGTGAAGACCAAGTCGTACACGGCGAAGACCATCACCAAGTCCGGCACCGTCCGCACCATGGCGCCGTGGACCAACACCAACACGCTGCTCAGCAGCTACAGCGGCGCGATCGGCGTGAAGACCGGCTCTGGCCCCGAGGCCAAGTACTGCCTCGTCTTCGCCGCCACCCGCAACGGCAAGACGGTCATCGGCACGGTCCTCGCCTCGTCGTCGATCAACCAGCGTGCCTCCGACGCCACGAAGCTGCTGAACTACGGCTTCGCCAGGCTCGGCTGACGCCCGCCACACGCCAAGGGGGTCTGCCGCTGCCGGTCAGCGGCAGACCCCCTTCGCCATAGGCATGTCGTCCCGCGCTACGCCCAGGTGATCAGCCGCTTGGGCTGTTCCAGGATCGCCGCGACGTCCGCGAGGACCTTCGAGCCCAGTTCGCCGTCGACCAGGCGGTGGTCGAAGCTCAGGGCCAGGGTCGTGACCTGGCGGGGCTTGACCTTGCCCTTGTGGACCCACGGCTGGAGCTTGATCGCGCCGACCGCGAGGATCGCGGACTCGCCCGGGTTGAGGATCGGCGTGCCGGTGTCGACGCCGAAGACACCCACGTTCGTGATCGTGATCGTGCCGCCCTGCATGGCCGCCGGACTCGTCCTGCCCTCCCGGGCCGTGGCCACCAGCTCGCCCAGCGCCCCGGCCAGTTGGGGCAGGGTCTTGTCGTGCGCGTCCTTGATGTTCGGCACGATCAGACCGCGCGGGGTGGCCGCGGCGATGCCCAGGTTCACGTAGTGCTTGCGCACGATCTCCTGGTTGGCCTCGTCCCAGGACGCGTTGATGTCCGGGTTCCGCTTGACCGCGACCAGCAGGGCCTTGGCGATCAGCAGCAGGGGGTTGACCCGCAGACCCTGGAAGTCCTTGTCCTGCTTGAGCTCCTCGACCAGCTTCATGGTGCGGGTGACGTCGACGGTCACGAACTCCGTGACGTGCGGCGCGGTGAACGCCGAGCCGACCATCGCCTGCGCGGTGGCCTTGCGGACGCCCTTGACCGGGATACGGGTCTCCCGCCCGCTGTCGTACGTCACCACCCGCGCCGGCGCCTCGACGGGAGCGGGCGCCACCGGGACCGCGGGGGCCTCGGGGGCCGGTGCGGGGGCCACGGCCGCCTGCACGTCCTCGCGCGTGATGATCCCGTCCGGGCCCGACGGCCGTACCGTCGCCAGGTCGACGCCGAGGTCCTTCGCCAGCTTGCGCACCGGCGGCTTCGCCAGCGGACGGGCCTGCTTGCCGTGCCCGTTCAGGTCGCCCTGGAACACGGGGAGGGTCTCCTCGACCGCCGCCGCGGGCGCCTTGCGGGGGCGGCGCCGGGTGGAGGACTCGGCGACGCCGTACCCGACGAGGACCGGCTTGCGGCCCTCCTGCCGGGTCTCCTTCGCCGCGGACTTCTCCTCCGCCGCCTTCTCGACGGGCGCCTGCGCCTCCTCGGCGGGAGCGCCGCCCGTCACGTCCACCGCGATGATCGGGGTACCGACGTCCACCGTGGTGCCCTCGGGGAAGTGCAGCTCGCGGACCACCCCGTCGTACGGGATCGGCAGCTCCACAGCCGCCTTCGCCGTCTCCACCTCGCACACGACCTGGCCGTCGGTGACCGTGTCACCCGGCTGCACGTACCACTTGAGGATCTCGGCCTCGGTGAGCCCCTCGCCCACGTCGGGCATCTTGAACTCGCGTACGGACGCGTCAGTCATCGTCGTCACGACCCTCTCCTCAGTACGCCAGGGCGCGGTCGACGGCGTCCAGCACCCGGTCCAGGCCCGGCAGGTACTCCTCCTCCAGCCGCGCCGGCGGGTACGGCGCGTGGTAGCCGCCGACCCGCAGCACGGGCGCCTCCAGGTGGTAGAAGCACCGCTCCGTGATGCGAGCGGCGATCTCCGCGCCCGAACCGAAGAACACCGGCGCCTCGTGCACCACCACCAGACGGCGGGTCTTCTCCACCGACGCCTGGACGGAGTCGAAGTCGAGCGGAGAGACCGACCGCAGGTCCAGCACCTCCAGCGACCTGCCCTCCTCCTGCGCGGCCGCGGCGGCCTCCTGGCACACCTTCACCATCGGGCCGTACGCGGCCAGGGTCAGGTCCGTGCCCTCGCGCACCACCCGCGCCTTGTGCAGCGGGCCCGGAATCGCCTCCGTGTTGACCTCGGACTTGTCCCAGTAGCGCCGCTTCGGCTCGAAGAAGATCACCGGGTCGTCGCTCTGGATCGCCTGCTGCATCATCCAGTACGCGTCCGAGGCGCTGGACGGAGAGACGATCTTCAGGCCCGCCACGTGCGCGAACAGCGCCTCGGGGGACTCGCTGTGGTGCTCGACCGCGCCGATGCCGCCGCCGTAGGGGATGCGGATGACGACCGGGAGCTTGACCTTGCCCAGCGAGCGGGCGTGCATCTTCGCCAGCTGGGTGACGATCTGGTCGTAGGCCGGGAAGACGAACCCGTCGAACTGGATCTCCACCACCGGGCGGTAGCCACGCAGGGCCAGACCGATCGCGGTGCCCACGATGCCCGACTCCGCGAGCGGGGTGTCGATCACCCGCTCCTCGCCGAAGTCCTTCTGCAGGCCGTCCGTCACCCGGAAGACACCGCCGAGCTTGCCGACGTCCTCGCCCATGACCAGGACCTTGGGGTCCGACTCCAGGGCCTTGCGCAGCGACTCGTTGATCGCCTTGGCGATCGCCATCTTCTCGGCCATGTCACCGTCCCCCTTCCACGTCCGCGAACGACGCCTGGTAGGCGGCGAACTGGGCCCGCTCCTCGTCGACGAGCGCATGCCCGTCCGCATACGCGTGCTCGAAGATGGCGAAGTGGTCCGGGTCCGGCATGGCGCGGACCGCTTCACGCACCCGCCTTCCCAACGTCTCGCTCTCCGCCTCGAGTTCCGCGAAGAATCCCTCGTCCGCGTGGTTCGACGCCTCGAGGTGGGCGCGCAGGCGGGCGATCGGGTCCTTCGCCTCCCAGGCGGCCCGCTCGTCGTCGACGCGGTAGCGGGTCGGGTCGTCGGACGTGGTGTGGGCGCCCATGCGGTAGGTGAACGCCTCCACCAGGGTCGGGCCCTCGCCGTTGCGCGCCCGCTCCAGCGCCCACTTGGTCACCGCGAGACAGGCCAGCACGTCGTTGCCGTCGACCCGCACGCCGGGGAAGCCGAAACCCTGCGCACGCTGGTACAGCGGCACCCGGGTCTGCTTCTCGGTGGGCTCGGAGATCGCCCACTGGTTGTTCTGGCAGAAGAACACCACCGGGGCGTTGTAGACCGCCGCGAACGTGAACGACTCCGCCACGTCGCCCTGGCTGGAGGCACCGTCACCGAAGTACGCGATCACGGCCGAGTCGGCGCCGTCCTTGGCCACTCCCATGGCGTAGCCGGTGGCGTGCAGCGTCTGCGAGCCGATGACGATCGTGTAGAGGTGGAAGTTGTTGCTGTTCGGATCCCAGCCGCCGTTGTTCACACCGCGGAACATGCCGAGCAGGTTGGTGGGGTCCACGTCGCGGCACCAGGCGACGCCGTGCTCGCGGTAGGTGGGGAAGACGTAGTCGTCGTCGCGCAAGGCCCGACCGGAGCCGATCTGGGCGGCCTCCTGGCCGAGCAGCGAGGCCCACAGGCCCAGCTCGCCCTGGCGCTGCAGGGAGGTGGCCTCGGCGTCGAAGCGGCGGGTCAGCACCATGTCCCGGTACAGCCCGCGCAGCTGCTCGGGCGTGAGGTCCTCGACGTACCGGTCGTACTCGGGGTTCGCGACCCGCGTGCCCTCGGGCGTCAGCAACTGGACGAGGTCGGGGTCGCTGCCCTTCTTGGGCGTGTTGCTGGTGGTGCGCTTGGTGCCGGTGGTGCCGGCCTTGCTTCCGGCGCTGCGTCGCGGCTTGCGCGCGGCAGTGCTCTCCACGGTCACGTGTGCTCCTCCGTCGGTCCGGCCCCCGGGTTCGCCGGGTGCCTGGGTTCCCCTCGGCCCGTTCGGGCCGGTGGGAGCGGCTCCGCCTGCAGCGCACGGACGCACGGGGTGGGTGCGGCTCGTGACGAACAGACGTGGAAGGTGCCCCGGCGAGCACCCTGCAAAGGGCACGTTACCCAGCGCGCCACATTTCTGTGAAACCCCTCCTGACCTGGGATTTTGCTTGGAAATCCAAGTAAATCGAGTCAGTCGGGAACAGGTGCTGGTCACAGCCTTGCAGGGGGCCGGAACAACGGCACGTTATCCCGCCCGCCCGGAGCACGGGAAGACGTCATCTGGAGTGACACGGGTGTCGTGGGTGGGTCCGCCCCCACGGATGCGACCGTGCGGGACACGGACTGGGGGCACGACGGGGGGCACGGCCGAAAAAAGGCCACGCGCGCGTGGCGCCCGTCTCCGGGCCACGCGCGCGTGGTGAGCGTTTCAGCGGGGTCACCGCGGGACGTCAGGGCACCTGGGGCACGCCCGAGGTGTCACCGCCCCCGCCCGACGAGCCCGCGGGAGGCGTCGAACCGCCGGCTCCACCCGAAGGGGGCGTGTCGGAGGGCTGCCCCTGCGAGTTCGACGGGGTCGGCTGCTCGCTCGTCTGGGACGGCGTCGCCGAGGGCTCGGCCGGCGGCTGCTGGCTGTAGCTCTGCGACGGGCGGTACGAGGGCGTCCAGTCCGAACCACCGCTCGTCTCCGAGTCGTCGCCCGGGGAGGTCGCGGTGTCCTCGTTCGTCGGCGTCTGGCTGGACTGCGTCTCCTCGTGCGACTTCGTGACGGTCGGCGACGTCGTCGGTCCGGTCCCGCCACCGTCCCCCTTGTTCTGCAGCGCCAGCGCGACGCCCGCCGCGATCGCGATGACCGCGAGCACCGCGAGGACCCACAGCTTGCCGCGCCCGCTGCCCTTGTTGCCGTGTCCCTCGAAACCGCCGTCGTCCCCGGAGCCGTATCCCGTGGGCAGGATCGGCTGCGGAATCTGCGTGGTGCCCGACTCACCCGGATGCGGCAGCACCGCCGTGCCGGCGAGGCCCGCGGCCGGGGTGTGCCGGCCGTCGTGCATGTCCACCGGGCCGGTGTTCCAGGTGCCGGTGTGGCCGCCCTGGTCGTAGAGCATCTGCAGCGCGTACTGAACCAGCCCGCGCATCTCCTCGGCGGTCTGGAACCGGTCGTCCGGCTCCTTGGCGAGGGAGCGCATCACGAGTCCGTCCAGCTCCGGCGGCGACGCCCCCTCCGAGATCCGGGAGGGCGGCACCGGGATGTCCTGCACATGCTGGTAGACCACGGACAGCGGCGTCTCGCCCACGAAGGGGGGCCGCAGCGACAGCAGTTCGTACAGCAGGCAGCCCGTCGCGTACAGGTCGGAGCGGTGGTCCACGGCCTTGCCGAGCGCCTGCTCCGGGGACAGGTACTGCGGGGTGCCCATCACCATGCCGGTCTGCGTCATCGTCGTGGACGCCCCGTGCAGGGCGCGCGCGATGCCGAAGTCCATCACCTTCACGGCGCCGTTGTTGGTGATGATGACGTTGGCCGGCTTGATGTCGCGGTGCACGATGCCGTGCTGGTGCGAGTAGGCGAGCGCCTCCAGGACGCCCGAGACGATGATCAGGGCCTGCTCGGGGCCGGGCGCCTCGGCGTTGAGCAGCAGGTCGCGGATCGTACGGCCCTCGACCAGCTCCATCACGATGTACGGCACCGACTGACCACCCACGACGTCCTCGCCGGAGTCGTACACGGCGACGATCGCGTGGTGGTTGAGCCCGGCCACCGACTGGGCCTCGCGGGTGAAACGCGCCTTGGAGACCGGGTCCTCGGCGAGGTCGGAACGGAGCAGCTTGACCGCGACCGTCCGGCCGAGGCGCACGTCCTCGGCCGCGAACACCTCGGCCATGCCGCCCCGGCCGAGCCTGCGGGTCAGCCGGTACCGGCCGTCCCCGACAAGTCCGCCGTTGCCCCAGTTCTCCGGCGCGTCCGACATCCCGCCGCCAGTCGCCTCGGGGTCGGACGGGCCCTGGGCGCGCTGCGTCTGTGCCATCGGTCCTCGCCGTCGTTTCTGCCCGCGGTCTGCGCGGTGGTTGTTACGGTCTCCGACGGGCCACGCTACAGGCTCCGCGCAAGGCGCCGGTCCGAGATGGATTCGAGATGGACCGGCCATCCAACCCTGAACCCTGTCCCACGTGCAAATTCCGTGTGCCGACCGGACGACCCCTGTAACGCTTCCGCGACGCTTCTTTCGCGTACGGTCACGGAACGGGCACCGAGCTTGACGTGTCCTTGCCCTGGGGCACACTTGGCCGGGAATGGACCAATCGATCACGGAACAGTAGCTGTCGATCGTCGACAACACGGATATCGATCACGGTCGCGGGAGCACCAGCAGCCGCTGCCGCCGCGCCGATGGGGGACGCAGAACATGAGCCAGGACGGCGCACACGGCCGGTACGGGGGGCGCGCGTTCGCCGGCGGCCGCTACCAGCTGCGCGACTTGCTCGGCGAGGGCGGCATGGCCTCGGTGCACCTGGCGTACGACTCGGTCCTCGACCGCCAGGTCGCGATCAAGACACTCCACACCGAACTGGGACGCGAGCAGGCCTTCCGGGAGCGTTTCCGCCGCGAGGCGCAGGCCGTGGCGAAACTCACGCACACGAACATCGTCTCGGTCTTCGACACCGGCGAGGACGAGCTGGCGGGGACGACGACCCCGTACATCGTCATGGAGTACATCGAGGGCAAGCCGCTCGGCTCGGTCCTCGACGCGGACATCCGGCAGTACGGCGCGATGCCGGCCGACAAGGCGCTGAAGATCACCGCGGATGTGCTGGCGGCCCTGGATATCAGCCATGAGATGGGGCTGGTCCACCGGGACATCAAGCCGGGCAACGTGATGATGACGAAGCGCAACGTCGTCAAGGTCATGGACTTCGGCATCGCCCGTGCCATGCAGTCCGGCGTCACCTCGATGACCCAGACGGGCATGGTGGTCGGCACCCCGCAGTACCTGTCGCCGGAGCAGGCCCTCGGCCGGGGCGTGGACGCGCGCTCCGACCTGTACTCGGTCGGGATCATGCTGTTCCAACTGGTCACCGGGCGGCTGCCGTTCGTGGCGGATTCACCGCTCGCGATCGCGTACGCGCATGTGCAGGAGGAGCCGGTGGCTCCGTCCTCGATCAACCGTTCACTGCCGCCCGGGGTGGACGCACTGGTCGCCCGCGCGCTGAAGAAGAACCCGAACGAACGCTTCCCGAGCGCCGAGGCGATGCGGGAGGAGTGCCTCCGGGTGGCCGCGTCGCTCACGGCCGCCGCGCCGAGCATCGTGCCGGGCGCGCAGACCTCGAGCGGGGCCGGCGTCAGCTCCGCGGTCTTCCCGCCGGTCGGCCAGTCGGCGCCGGCCCCCGTGGGGCCCGTGCAGACGCCCTACCAGCCCGGCCCGTACGGCGGCCCGGTTCCGTCGCCCACCTACGGCTACCCGCAGCAGGGCGGCTACCAGACGCCCCCGCAGAACGCCGGGTACGCGCCAAAGCAGTCTGCGGCGACCCCGCCGCCGTACCACCACACCCCGCAGCCGCCCGCCACGGGCGGTCAGAAGGGCAACCAGGCCGTGGTCATCGGCTCGGTCGTGGTCGCTCTGGTCGTGATAGTAGGCCTGCTGACCTCACTGTTGCTGCACAGCAACGGCAGCAGCGGGGACGAGGCCAACGGGGGCGACGGCAGCGCGAGCACGCCCCCGACCGTGGCCGCGGGCCACAGGGGCCCGGACACGACGAAGACGATCGAGACGACGAGGTGCACGGAGCCGGAGACGTCGTACGTCGACCCGAAGAAGATCCGGGTGCCCGACTTCTCCTTCAAGAACCTCACGTCGGTCAAGGCGTGCTTCCAGGCGGCGGGCTGGAAGTACAAGATCACGCACGAGGACGAGAACACCTACGGCCAGGACACGGTCATGAGCCAGTCCCCGACGGCCGGTACGGACGCCAACCCGAAGAAGATGCCCGTGATCGAACTCACGGTTTCGACGGGCAACCCGGCGTGAGCCGCCCCTGATGCGACGGCAGGGGCCCGGCATCCTCACGGTGCCGGGCCCCTCGCACGGTCCGCGTCACAGGTACGGGCCGCCCGCCCGGCCGCCCGCGCGGCGGTCCTCCTCGCCGTCAGGGGAACCCACACCCGGGGGAAGGGCGCGGCGCATCTGTTCCAGCTGGGCGCGTGCCGCCATCTGCTGAGCGAACAGGGTGGTCTGGATCCCGTGGAAAAGCCCTTCCAACCAGCCCACCAACTGGGCCTGCGCGATGCGCAGTTCCGCGTCGCTCGGGATCGCCTCGTCCGTGAAGGGCAGGGAGAGCCGCTCGAGTTCCTCGACGAGTTCGGGGGCGAGACCGTCCTCCAGCTCCTTCACCGAGCTGGAGTGGATCTCCTTCAGGCGCTGCCGGCTCGCCTCGTCCAGAGGAGCGGCGCGCACCTCCTCCAGCAGCTGCTTGATCATGCTGCCGATGCGCATGACCTTCGCGGGCTGCTCCACCTGTTCGGTCACCGGGACCTCGCGGGAGTCGTCGTCTCCGGTGCCGCCGAGAGCCATCCCGTCCTGGCCCACGACCAAGATCTTCTGGGCGTTCTCCGACGACCGTTCGTTCCTCGGCATCTCCATGCCGCCATTCTCTCGCACCGATACACCTCATCAGCCAAGTGCCCGGTACGGGGAGTGATCCACCCCACAACCGACAGTTCCGCCCGGTGCCCTGCGTCAGTGCAGTGGGCGCGCGATGGACGGCGTACGGCGTACGGCCGAGATGCCAAGCGTCGCAGTCCGTGTGACTCTGGTGCCGTTGATCTTGCCACCCGAGTACGGGAGGGGGTCACTCGCGTGACTCCATGGCCTCGTCTGCCGTCCAGGTTCCGCACGCTCCGCCTGGCCGTCCTGCCACCGGTGCTCACCACCACGGCCGTCTGCGGGCTGTACGGCATATCCGCCTGCGCCCTCGCGTCCGCGGAGGGGCTCCGGCCCGTGTACGGCATACGGGCCGCCTCACACACCGCGGGGGCCGTGCGTCAGGCCGGGGCCAAGGGCCCCTTCCACGGCACGTACGTCACCCGAATCGCGTATCCGGCCCACGAATCCATAGCCCCGCTCACGGAGACCGCGCACACCGTCTCGGCTCCGCCGCCCCGCGCATCCGCTGCTGGGCACTCCCTCTCGGCTCCACCGGCTCGCACCGGCCCCCCCAGGCGCACAGCCACCGTCGTCACCGTCACGTCCGCCCCGCCGACCGACGCCTCCGCCGCGAAGGCCCCGGTGTCCGGGACGGCGGCCGACGACACTACGGCTCCCCGGCACACGGCATCCGCGATACCGACGCACGGGTCCACGCCCGCGCCCGCCGCCTCCGCGCCAGCCACCGGCACAGCCCCGCCCGGACCCGAGAAGCCCCAGAGCCACGACCGGTCCCATGACCACGACCAGCCGCGGGGCCAGGACCAGCCGGGCGGCCACGAAAAGCCACAGGACCACGCCAGGCCGGAGAGACACGCCTCGCCGCAGCGCCACGACAAACCCCACCATCCCCACCAGCGCCAGGACCCGGCGCGGTCGCCCGCCCCCGGCCGCCCCGTCGACGATCCGCCCTCCACCGATCCCTCGCCCGACTCCTCCCGGGCCGGCAACTGGGCCGGCGAGGGAAGGGTGCGGCCCGGGCGGCCGGACCCGGAACCACCGGACGAGGACGACGAACCGACCTACTCGGACCAGGACCCGCCGTCGCCGCCGGAGCGCACACCGGACCCGGCGGACCGCGACACCGCAGACCCGGCCACCGGCATCGAGCCGTCCCACGACGCAGCCGACCCCGTGGAGGCCTCACCCAGCCCCTCGCACGGCGCCGCCGGCTCCGCCCGGGAGACCTCCGCCGCGCAGCCCGTGTCCCAGATCCTTCCCCTCGGCAGCGGCCTGGTCCTCATGGGCCTCGGCCTGGCGCTCGCCCTCCTCGCCCTGCGCCTGCGTCGCGAATGACCCCCGAGGCCACCGCCACGCCACACGACCGGTGCCCACCGCGCCACCACCACCCCCCGGACGACCATGCCTACGGCGCCACCAGCAACACCTTCCCGATGTGCCCGCTCTCCTCGAGCACCCGGTGGGCTTCGGCCGCGTCGCTCATCGGGACCTCACGGTCGACGATCGGACGTACGTCCCCGGAGGTGATCAGCGGCCACACGTGTTCCCGCACCGCCGCCACGATCGCCGTCTTCTCCCCGAGCGGCCGCGCCCGCAGAGAGGTCGCGGTGATCGCCGCCTGCTTGCGCAGCAGCGTGTTGATGTTCAGCTCGCCCTTCACCCCGCCCTGGAGACCGATGATCGCGAGACGCCCGTTCACCGCGAGCGCCTGGACGTTGCGGTCCAGGTACTTCGCGCCCATGTTGTCGAGGATGACGTCAGCACCCGCCCCGGCCGTGGCCTGCCGGATCTCCTCCACGAAGTCCTGTTCGCGGTAGTTGATCAGCACGTCCGCGCCCAGCTCTGCGCAGTAGTCCAGCTTCGCCTTGGTGCCTGCCGTGACCGCGACTCTCGCGCCCACCGCCTTGGCCAGCTGGATCGCCATCGTCCCGATGCCGCTGGAGCCGCCGTGCACGAGCAGCGTCTCGCCCGGGCGCAGATGGGCCACCATGAACACGTTCGACCAGACCGTGCAGGTCACCTCGGGCAGCGCGGCGGCGTTCCGCAGATCGAGCCCCTCGGGCACGGGCAGCAGCTGACCGGCCGGTACGGCCACCTTCTCGGCGTATCCGCCGCCCGCGAGCAGCGCGCACACCTCGTCTCCGACGGCCCACCCGGAGACGCCGGGGCCGAGCGCGGCGATCCGCCCGGAGCACTCGAGTCCGGGGTACGGGGACGCCCCGGGCGGCGGGTTGTAGAAGCCCTGCCGCTGGAGGAGATCGGCACGGTTGACGGCGCCGGCCACCACGTCGACCAGCACTTCGCCCTCGGCGGGTACGGGATCGGGGACCTCGGCCCACACCAGCGCCTCGGGCCCACCGGGTTCAGGAATCGTGATCGCGTACATGAGGGGGACGCTACTCCTGACGGAAGAGCCCCGCCGACCCCCCGCGCGGGCGCCCTTCGGCATCCCGACCCGGATGTTTCACGTGAAACACTCCCCGTTCCGGAACAGTGCGAGCGAGCTCGCCCAGAGAGACCTCACCCCGCCAACGCCCAGGGCAGGTCGATCAGTTCCACCTCCTGGCCGGGATCCGCTCCCCCGGGCGGCACCACCGCGAGAGCGTCCGCGGCGGCGATTCCGCGCAGCATGGCGGGGCCGTGATAGTGCAGCGGTACGGCCCGGTCGGCGCGTACGACGACGGGGATGAGCCGGGTGTCGTACGGGTGACCGTGGACGGAGTGCTTCAGCGGCAGCGTGTACGGCTCCGGCGCCGTACGGCCAGCGAGGGTGCGCAGCAGCGGCTCGGCGAGCGTGAGCAGGCCGGAGACGGCCGCGAGGGGGTTTCCGGGCAGACCGACGAGGTGCCGGCCGTCCTGGATCCGCGCGAGGAGCATGGGGTGGCCCGGGCGGACCTGCACGCCGTCGACGAGAAGTTCGGCGCCGACGCGTCGCAGGGTGGGGTGGACGTGGTCGACGGGGCCCGCGGCGGTGCCGCCCGTGGTGACGATCAGGTCGGCCGCCGAGGACGTCACGGCCTCGTACAGGGCATCGGCGTTGTCGCCGAGCCTGCGGACGGCCGTCACATCGGCGCCGAGTGCGCGCAGCCACGGCGGCAGCATCGGCCCGAGAGCGTCCCGGATCAGCCCGTCCCTGGGCAGGCCCTCGGTGAGCAACTCGTCGCCCAGCACCAGGACTTCGGCGCGCGGCCGGGGCAACGCGGGCAGGGTGTCGTACCCGGCGGCGGCTGCGAGTCCGAGGACTGCGGGGGTCACGTGGGTGCCCGGGGGGAGCAGATGCTCGCCGGTGCGGCACTCCTGGCCGCGCGGCCGGATGTCCTGGCCCTGCGAGAGTTCTCGGGTGGCGTGCAGCCGTCCCTTGTCGTCGGTGCGGCCGTGCTCGGTGCGCAGGACGGCGGTGGTGTCCGGCGGGATGCGGGCGCCCGTCGCGATTCGCACGGCCTCGCCGTCGCCGAGGGCGGTCGGCTCGGCGTGCCCGGCAAGGACCCCGTGCTCCCGCACGTCCCAGGGGCCGGGGCCGGCGACCGCCCAGCCGTCCATGGCGGAGGTGTCGAAGGAGGGGAGGTCGGTGAGGGCGGTGAGGGGCGCGGCGAGCACCAGGCCGAGTGCCGCGTCGAGGGGGACGTCGAGGGGTGGGCGGCGCGGAGCGGAGCGGGCGGCGCGCTCGGCGACGGCGCGGGCCACGGGCCACGGCGTGGCGTGGTGCCGGGAGGGGGGTGGGACGGAGGCGTCGGTGCTCGCCGGGCGGTCCTGCGCGCCGGGGTGCCGCGGTGTGCGGGAGCCGGACTCGGGCGTACGGACCTCCGGCTCGGGAGCAGGCGGCCCGGGCTCGGGGGCACGCGGGTCCGGGTCCCGGACGAGGGCGAGGGCCTCTTCGAGGTCCCGGTCGTACTGGTCCTGCGGTGAACGGGCGGGGCGGGCCTGCGGACGGTTCGGCTCACCGCTCTCGTTGGCCACGGCCAACGCCTCCTCCATGCCGCGTTCCTCGGCGTCCAGGCGTCCCTCGATGCCCCGCCCGGTCATCCGGCGCCCGGCCTGTCCTCGGCGGTGTCCTCGTCGGCCCAGCGCAGCGCCAGCGCGGCGGCCTTGCGGGCGGCTTCGGCGACCGCCTCGGGGCCGTCCTTGGCCTGCGCGGCGGCGTAGCCGACGAGGAACGTTGTCAGCGGGGCCGCGGGGCGGGCCACCCCGTGCGCGGCGTCGCGGGCCAGGTCGAGGAGGACGCCGGTGTCGACGTCGAGATCGATGCCCAGTTCGTCCTTGACTGCGGAAATCCATTCATCCAACACGTGCCCATGCTCCCTGATGCGTGATCGGGCGGTGGCGATGTCGTCCCAGGTGTCGCAGTCGAAGGACGCGACGGGGTCGGAGATACGGGTGAGGTCCAGCCCGGCGGCCAGGCGCCGCAGCGGAAGGCCGGTGAGACCGGCGTGCTCGGTGGTGAGGCGTACCAGCTCGCGGCGCAGTGCCGCTGTGCGGTAGGCGGCGACGAGGGGCTGGTCACGCCCCTCGGGGTCGGTCAGCACCGCCCCTTCGGCGCCGCTCGCCCGGAGGGCGTCCAGCAGCCGTCGTACCGTCCGCTCGGTGAGGAACGGCAGGTCGGCGGAGAGTACGACGGCATCCGCGGCCGTGGTCCGCCTGAGGCCCGCTTCGAGCGCGGCGACCGGTCCGGCGCCGGGCGGCTCCTCGCGGGCCCAGAGCACGGGGCGCGCGGTGGGCCGGGCGCCGGCGACGACCACGGTGGTGTCCGCGTCGGCGCACGCCGCCAGCACCCGGTCGAGCAGCGCCCGTCCGCCGACGCGCACACCGGGCTTGTCGGCGCCGCCGAGCCGCCGGGCGGCACCGCCCGCGAGCACCACGGCGTCGTAGCCGTCGCGGCGGGGGTCTCCCGGGGGCTGGTACACGGTCATGCCCCCGAGTATGGGCGCCGCGTGGATCAATGCCACCCTCGGGGACCTCGGCCGTGCGCGAAGGATCGCTGACAGGGCGCCGACCGACCCGTCTCCGGGGCGAGGCGGCCGGGCCCGTTCCCCCGGGGCGGGCGCCCGGGTTCGGCCGTCGGCTCAGAGGGTGCGCAGCAGGACCGTGGGCTGTTCCACGCAGTCCGCCACGTACCGCAGGAAGCCGCCTGCCGTCCCTCCGTCGCACACCCGGTGGTCGAAGGTGAGCGAGAGCTGCACGACCTGCCGCACCGCGAGTTCGCCTTCGTGCACCCAGGGCTTGGGGACGATACGGCCGACGCCGAGCATGGCCGCCTCGGGATGGTTGATGATCGGTGTCGAACCGTCGACGCCGAACACCCCGTAGTTGTTCAGCGTGAACGTCCCGCCGGTGAGGTCCGCGGGGGTGAGGGTCCCGGCGCGCGCGGCCTCTGTGAGCCGCGCGAACTCCGCGGTCAGCGACTCGGCGTCCCGCCCGTGCGCGTCGCGCACGACGGGGACGACGAGCCCCCGCTCGGTCTGCGCGGCGAACCCGAGGTGCACCTGGTCGAGCCGGACGATCTCCCGGGCCTCCGTGTCGACGGTGGCGTTGAGTTCCGGGAACCGGGCGAGCGCGGCGGTGCAGATGCGGGCCAGTAGGGCGAGCAGGGAGATCTTCGGGCCGCCGGCCGCGTTCATCGCCGCCCGCGCGCGCATCAGCTCGGTCGCGTCGGCGTCCACCCAGCAGGTCGCGTCGGGAATCTCGCGGCGGCTGCGGGAGAGCTTGTCGGCCACGGCACCACGCACGCCCTTGAGGGGGACACGGGTGCCGGCGACGGCCTCGCGGCGCTCGGGGACGGCCGTCTCGGCCGCCGGAGCGGCCACCGTGGTCTTCGGTGCCTCCTCGCGGGCCGCCGTGGCCCTCAGGGCGCCCTCCACGTCCGCCCGCAGGATCAGCCCGTCGGGTCCGGACCCCGTGAGCCGCCGCAGG
Source organism: Streptomyces sp. NPDC107546 (assembly GCF_055639175.1). Classification (NCBI taxonomy): domain Bacteria; kingdom Bacillati; phylum Actinomycetota; class Actinomycetes; order Kitasatosporales; family Streptomycetaceae; genus Streptomyces; species Streptomyces sp. NPDC107546. Next base: position 106,788 of record NZ_JBVKBA010000004.1, read on the forward strand.
TCCAGGCCGTACTGGCGGGCCAGCCTGCGGACCAGCGGGGAGATGACCGGGGCGGGGCCGTCGGGGCGCTCCGGGACGGTGGGGCGGCGGGTGTGCGGTGAAGAGTCGGACACGGGGGACTGGGCGGCGGACACCGGGGGCTCGGCGGCGGGCTCGGCCGTCCGATGGCCTCCGGACGGTTCGCCGTCGGTGGGCCGTACGCCGGGCCGCGGTGGCCGTACCCTGCGGCGGCGCGCCGGAGCGGCCGACGTGCCGTATCCGACCAGCACGTTCCCGGACGACTCCGCCGCGGACTCCGCCGGGGCGCCTACGGCGACCGTCAACAGCGGCGCTCCGACCGGCAGTTCCGTGCCCTCCTCGCCATAGCGGGCCGTGACCACACCGCCGTAGGGGCAGGGCACCTCGACCATCGCCTTGGCCGTCTCCACCTCGACGACCGGCTGGTCGACCGCGACGACGTCCCCGACCTGCACCAGCCAGCGGACGATCTCGGCCTCGGTCAGTCCCTCCCCGAGGTCCGGCAGCCTGAACTCCAGCACCTGGGCCATCAGCTCTCCGCCTCCCACTGCAGACGACCCACGGCGTCCAGGATCCGGTCGACCCCCGGCAGGTGGTGCCGCTCCAGCATCGGCGGCGGATACGGGATGTCGAACCCGGCCACCCGCAGCACCGGCGCCTCCAGGTAGTGGAAGCAGCGCTCCGTCACGCGCGCGGCGATCTCCCCGCCGGGACCGCCGAACCCGTTCGACTCGTGCACCACCACGGCGCGGCCCGTACGGCGCACGGACGCGGTCACCGTCTCGTCGTCGAACGGCACCAGTGACCGCAGGTCCACGACTTCGAGGTCCCAGCCCTCGGCGCGCGCCGCCTCGGCCGCCTCCAGGCACACCGGCAACGACGGACCGTACGTGATCAGCGTGGCGCTCCGGCCCGGGCGCCGCACCACCGCGCGGCCTATCGGCTCGACGGCCTCGGGCTCCTCCGGGTTCCAGACGTCCTTGGACCAGTACAGCCGCTTGGGTTCCAGGAAGACGACCGGATCGTCCGAGGCGATCGCGGCCCGCAGCAGGCCGTAGGCGTCGGCGACGGTCGCGGGAGTGACGACGTGGAGGCCCGGAGTCGCCATGTAGTACGCCTCGGAGGAGTCGCTGTGGTGCTCCACACCGCCGATGCCTCCCCCGTAGGGGACACGGACGGTAATCGGCAGCGGCATCGCGCCACGGGTGCGGTTGCGCATACGGGCGACATGGCTGACCAGTTGCTCGAACGCGGGGTACGCGAACGCGTCGAACTGCATCTCGACGACCGGCCTGAGGCCGTACATCGCCATGCCGACGGCCGTGCCGAGGATGCCCGCCTCGGCGAGCGGGGTGTCCGTGCAGCGGTCGTCGCCGAACTCCTTGGCGAGCCCGTCGGTGACGCGGAAGACACCGCCGAGTGTGCCGACGTCCTCGCCCATGACGTGCACGGAAGCATCGGCCGCCATGGCGTCGCGGAGCGCGCGCGTGAGGGCCTGGGCCATGGTGGCCGGCTTGAGGGCCACGGTCGTCATCACCGGGCTCCTTCCGGTCCGGCTGCCTCCGCGTCCAGCTCCGCCCGCAACTGAGCCTGCTGCTCGTTCAGTTGGGCGGTGGGCTCGGCGTACACGTGGGCGAAGAGGTCCCTCGGGTCGAGTGCCGGGTCCTGGTTCATGCGCGTGCGCAGGTCGGCGGCCATGGCCTCGGCGTCCTCGCGCGCGGCCCGCATCCCGTCCTCGTCGAGCAGTCCGCGGTCCGTCAACTCCCGCTCCAGCAGCACGATCGGGTCGTGGTCGCGCCAGGCCTCGACCTCGGCGTCGGCGCGGTAGCGGGTCGCGTCGTCGGCGTTCGTGTGCGCGTCGAGGCGGTACGTCACCGCCTCGACGAGCGTGGGACCGCCGCCCGCGCGCGCGTGCGCCACGGCGTCGGCGAGCACCTCGTGCACCGCGGCGGCGTCGTTGCCGTCGACCAGGCGGCCCGGCATGCCGTAGCCGACGGCCTTGTGGGCGAGGGAGGGTGCCGCGGTCTGTTTGGCGAGCGGCACGGAGATCGCGAAGCCGTTGTTCTGGACGAGGAAGACGACCGGTGCCTGCCAGACCGCGGCGAAGTTCATGGCCTCGTGGAAATCGCCCTCGCTGGTGCCGCCGTCGCCGACCAGGGCGAGCGCCACCACGTCGTCGCCCTTCAGGCGCGCGGCGTGGGCGAGGCCGACGGCGTGCGGCAACTGGGTGGCGAGCGGGGTGCACAGGGGGGCCACGCGGTGCTCGTACGGGTCGTAGCCGGTGTGCCAGTCGCCGCGCAGCAGGGTCAGTGCCTGAACGGGGTCGACGCCGCGGGCGACGGCGGCGAGCGTGTCGCGGTAGCTGGGGAAGAGCCAGTCGCGCTGCTCCAGGACGAGCGCGGCGGCGACCTGACAGGCCTCCTGCCCGGTGCTGGAGGGGTAGACGGCCAGGCGGCCCTGCTTGGTCAGCGCCGTCGCCTGCGCGTTGTACCGACGTCCGCGCACCAGCTCGGCGTACAGCCGGCGCAGCAGCTCCGGGTCTGCCTTGGCGGCGACCTCGGTGCCGAGAACGCGGTACGGCCGCGCGTCGGGCAGCAACGGTGCGGGATCGGTACGGGGCTGCCAGGCGGGCGGCGGGGTCGGCCGGTAGGCACCCCGCTGCTCCATGACCGTCATGACGGCACCTCCTCGTGGGAGCGGCTTCGGGCGCGCCACGGGAGTGATGCGCCTCACCTACCGATTGTTCGGTCGACAGCACATTTTGGCTACAGGCCCCTCCAGGCTGTGGACAAACGGTTCTCCACACCCTGAGATGGACGCAGTACGTCCATGGTAGAGAGGCGGGGGTACATGGCATCTGAACAAATGGCCGAGCCCGCGGAGCACAGTCCCGTTCCGCCGTCCCCGCGCCCCCTCGACGCCATCGACCGGGACATCCTGCAACTGCTCCAGGCGGACGGCCGTGCCTCCATACGGGCGGTCGCCGAGCGCGTCCACGTCTCGCGCGCCAACGCCTACGCACGGATCAACCGGCTCATCGAGGACGGGGTGATCCGCGGCTTCGGGGCCCGCGTGAACCATGAGCGCGCCGGTCAGGGCACATCGGCCTACATCACCCTGAAAATCGTCCAGAACTCCTGGCGCACCGTCCACGAACAGCTGCGCAGGCTTCCCGGCGCCGCTCACATCGCCCTGGTGGGCGGCGATTTCGACGTCCTGCTGCTGGTGCACACGCCGGACAACCGGGCGCTGCGCGAGCTGGTCCTCACCCGGCTCCAGGCGATCCCCGAAGTGCTCAGCACGCGCACGCTGCTGGTGTTCGAGGAGGAGGACGTGGAGCCGGAGGGCTAGGGGGCATTTCTTAGGGATCAGGTCGGCTGCCAAGCTCCCAGGGCACCTTCAGGACTCCTTGCGCAGCCCGCCGAAGACCAACCGCACGACCGCGTCGGCCACTTCCCGCTCGCCCATGCCCCGACCGTCGGGCCGGTACCACTCCACGATCGAGTTGATCATCCCGAAGACGAGCCGCGTGGCGAGCCGCACTTCCACGTCACCGCGCACGTCCCCGTCGGCGGCGGCCGCCTTCAGCAGCTCGGCGACCTGGTGGTCGAACTCGCGGCGCCGCTCCAGCGCCCACCGCTCGGTGCCCGTGTTGCCGCGCACCCGCAGCAGCAGCGTCACATACGGCAGTTCGGCGGTGAGCACCTCGACCATGCGCCTGACGACGTACTCCAGCCGCTCCACCGGGCGCCCCTCGCACGCGTGCTCCTCGTCGAGGATCCCGAACAAACCGTCCAGAGCGCGGCTGACGGCGCGGCGCAGCAGCTCTTCCTTGCCGGCGACGTGATGGTAGATCGACGACTTGGAGATGCCCGCCGCCTTGGACAGATGCTCCATGGAGGTTCCGTCGTAGCCGCGCTCGTTGAAGACCTGCACCGCGACGGAGAGCAGGCTCTCCGGGGTGTACGTGTCGCGCTTGGCGGTGGTCATGAGGTGCCCTCCCGCTTCTCGGAGGCGTACGCGTGGCGGTAGAGCGCGAGGGACGGGGCGTACCGTCCGGAGGGGTCGCGCAGGTGCAGGTCGTCCAGGACGTCGTAGGCCCAACCGCGGCCGAGCCTGCGGCTCCACTCGAAGGGGCCGAGTGGGTAGTTGACGCCGAGGCGCATCGCGGTGTCGATGTCCTCCTCGGTGGCCACCCCCTTGGCGACGGCGTCGTGCGCGAGGTCGATGATGCGGGCCACCGTGCGGGCGACGATCATGCCCGGCACGTCCCCGATGACGCTGACGTCCTTGCCGAGCGCCTGGAAGAGCCCGGTGGCCTCGGCGAGGGTCTGCGCGGAGGTGTCCTGGGAGGCGGACAGGGCGATGCGGGTCGCCCTGCGGTAGTCGAGCGCCAGGTCGAAGTAGACGACGTCGCGGAACTCGACGGAGGTCTGCCCGTCGGCGAGGACGAGCCGGCCTCCGCTCGGCAGGACCAGGCGGGTGCCGTGGTCCTCGTCCTCCTCACGGACCCCGATACCCGCCTCGCGGATCAGCGCGAGCAGCTCACAGGCGGGGCCGAGGTCGCCCTCGGCGACCACGTACGACGGGGCCTGTGCCTTCTCCGCGGTGTGCGGCTCGGGTCGCTCGGCGCCGTCCGTGTAGTCGTACCAGCCGTGTCCGCTCTTGCGGCCGAGCCGACCCGACTCGACCAGCCGCCGCTGCGCGAGCGAGGGCGTGAAGCGCACGTCCTGGAAGAAGGACTCCCACACGGAGCGGGTGACGGACTCGTTGACGTCCTGCCCGATCAGGTCGGTCAGCTCGAAGGCGCCCATCCGGAAGCCGCCCGACTCGCGCAGCACCGCGTCGATGGTGGCCGGGTCGGCGGCCTGCGCCTCGTACACCGCGAACGCCTCGGCGTAGAACGGCCGCGCGATGCGGTTGACGATGAAGCCGGGGGTGTCCGCGCAGGCGACGGGCGTCTTGCCCCAGGCGCGGGCCGTCTCGTACGCGCGCGTGGCAGACGTCACGTCGGTGGTGAACCCGGAGACGACCTCGACCAGCGGCAGCAGCGGCGCCGGGTTGAAGAAGTGCAGTCCGACGAAGCGGCCCGGGCCCCGCAGGGCACCGCCGATCGCCGTCACGGACAGGGAGGAGGTGTTGGTGGCGAGCAGGCAGTCCTCGCCGACGATGTCCTCCAGCTCCCGGAACAGCTGCTGTTTCACCTCGAGGCGTTCCAGGACCGCCTCCACCACGAGCGCGCAGTCCGCGAGCTCGGCCAGGCTCCCGGCGGCCACCAGGCGGGCACGTGCCGCGTCGCGCTCTGCGCCGGTGAGCCGGTCCTTCTCGACGAGCCGGTCGAGGCGCGCGCCGATCGCCGCGGCCGCCTCGCGGGCACGGCCGGGGACGGCGTCGTACAACCGCACCGGGTGGCCCGCGACCAGCGCGACCTGGGCTATGCCCTGGCCCATGGTGCCGGTGCCCACGACGGCCACGGGACTGCTGAGGTCGAGTGCTGTCATGTGCGCGATCCTCCCGCACGGGGTTGTCCACAGATGCGGCGGACCCCCTCGTCCACAGATACGGCGGACACTCTTGTCCCGACCGATCGTTCGGTTACTCTAACCCTGTCCGGCTGTTCCTGCCCAGGTCACGAGCTCAAGGGAGAGCTCTCAAGACGAGGAGTTGGTCCCGCATGGCCGCCGAACTCACCGCGCACCAGCTGATCACCCAGCACCGGCCCACCCTCGACCAGGCGCTGGAAGCGATCCGCACACGCGCGTACTGGTCCCCGCACCCCGAGCACCCCAAGGCCTACGGGGAGAACGGCAGCCAGGACGCGGCGGCGGGCAAGGCCGCCTTCGAGGCGCTCCTCGGCTCCCGCCTCGACCTCGGCCAGCCCGGCACGGACGACTTCACGGGCGGTGAGGTCTCCCCGTACGGCATCGAGCTGGGCATCACCTATCCGCACCCTGACATCGACGTACTGCTGCCGGCCATGCGCGCGGGTCAGAAGGCGTGGCGCGACGCGGGCGCGGAGATGCGCGCGATGGTGTGCCTGGAGATCCTCAAGCGCATCAGCGACCGGACGCACGAGTTCGCGCACGCGGTCATGCACACCAGCGGCCAGGCTTTCATGATGGCGTTCCAGGCGGGCGGCCCGCACGCACAGGACCGCGCCCTGGAGGCGGTGGCGTACGCGTACGTGGAGCAGGCCCGCACACCGGACACCGCGGAGTGGGCCAAGCCCCAGGGCAAGCGCGACCCGCTGGCGCTGACCAAGACCTTCAAGGCCGTGCCGCGCGGAATCGCGCTGGTCATCGGCTGCAACACCTTCCCGACGTGGAACGGCTACCCGGGCCTGTTCGCGTCCCTCGCCACCGGCAACGCGGTGCTGGTCAAGCCGCACCCGCGCGCGGTGCTGCCGCTCGCGCTCACGGTGCAGGTGGCCCGCCAGGTGCTCGCCGAGGCCGGCTTCGACCCGAACCTGGTTGCGCTGGCCGCCGAGAGCCCCCAGGAAGGCATCGCCAGGACGCTGGCCGTCCGCCCGGAGATCCGGATCATCGACTACACGGGCTCCACGGCGTTCGGCGACTGGCTCGAGGCCAACGCCCGCCAGGCCCAGGTCTACACGGAGAAGGCCGGCGTCAACTCGGTGATCGTGGAGTCGACCGACAACTACAAGGGGATGCTGTCCAACCTGGCGTTCTCCTTGTCGCTGTACAGCGGGCAGATGTGCACCACCCCGCAGAACCTGGTGATCCCCCGGGACGGCATCACCACCGACGACGGCCCGAAGTCGTACGACGAGGTGGTCGCCGACCTGGCGAAGGCGGTCGACGGCCTGCTGGGCGACGATGCGCGGGCGAACGCGCTGCTCGGCGCGATCGTGAACCCGGACGTCAAGGCGCGCCTGGAGGCGGCGGCCGGGCTGGGCGAGGTCGCCCTGGCCTCACGGGAGATCTCCAACCCGGAGTTTCCGAAGGCGGTCGTCCGCACCCCGGTCATCGTCAAGCTCGACGGCGCCAAGCCGGACGCCGAGGCCGCCTACATGAGCGAGTGCTTCGGCCCGGTCGCCTTCGCCGTCGCGGTGGACTCGGTGACGGACGCGGTGGAACTGCTGCGGCGCACGATCAGGGACAAGGGCGCGATGACCGTGGGCGCGTACACCACCTCGGAGGAGGTCGAGCAGGCCGTCGAGGAGGTCTGTCTGGAGGAGTCCGCCCAGCTCTCGCTCAACCTGACGGGCGGGGTGTACGTCAACCAGACGGCTGCCTTCTCCGACTTCCACGGCTCGGGCGGCAACCCGGCGGCCAACGCGACCCTGTGCGACGGGGCGTTCGTGGCGAACCGCTTCCGGGTGGTGGAGGTGCGCCGGGAGGCGTAGCACCCGCTCAGGCGGATGCGCCCCCGGTCGCGCTCCAGTGGTACAGCGCCATGGCGACGCTGGTCGCGAGGTTGTAGCTGGAGACCTGGGGGCGCATCGGCAGGGACACCAGGTGGTCGGTGCGGGCGCGCAGGTCGGCGGAGAGGCCGGTGCGCTCGGAGCCGAACGCGAGCACGGCGTCGTCGGGGAGTTTCAGCCCGCGGATGTCGTCGCCCTCCGCATCCAGCGCGAAGACCGGGCCGGGCGGCAGCTCGGCCACGGTCAGCCGCTCCACGGCGGTCGCGAAGTGCAGCCCCGCCCCGCCGCGGACCACCGTGGGGTGCCAGGGGTCGAGCGTGCCGGTCGTGACGACCCCGGTCGCGCCGAAGCCGGCCGCGAGCCGGATCACGGCGCCCGCGTTGCCCAGGTTGCGGGGGTTGTCGAGGACGACGACGGGGGCGGTTCGGGGCGTGCGCCGGAGCGTCTCCAGGTTTGCCTCACGCGAGGGGCGCTCGGCGAGGGCCGCGACCCCGGTGGGGTGCGGGCGCGGTACGAGGGTCTGGTACGCGGCCTCGGGGACCTCCGTCAGGAGCGCGTCCAGGGTGTCCCGTACGTCGGGGGCGAGTTCGCCGGCCAGGGCGAGTGCCGCACCTCGGTCGGTGGTGACGGCGACCGGCACCCGCGCGTGGAAGCGGACGGCGTGCTTGAGCGCGTGGAAACCGTCGAGCAGCACGCAGGAGGCGGCGAGCCTGCGCCAGGTGGTCAGCGGGTCGGTGGCGCCGCGGGACGGGTCGGTCATGCTGTGCAGCCTACGTGCGGCTCACGCCGGCGAGCCGGCCTGTGCGGGCTCGGTCGGTTCCTCAGTGGGCGGCCGGTGCGGGCGCGGACGCGGCAGCGCCCGGACGACACGGCCCGCGGACAGGCGCCCACGCGCGCGTGAGGCCCAGCCGCCCAGTCGGCGCAGGAAGGACGTCGGCAGGAACACGGCGTCGGCGGCGATCATCGCCAGGGAGAAGAACGGAAGCCCGAGGACAACGGCGATCACCGCGTGCTCGGTCATCATGCACGCCAGCAGGACGTTCTTCACGCGCCGGTTGAAGAGGGTGAACGGGAACGCGACCTGCGCGGCGACCGTCCCGTACGTCACCAGCAGCACCATCGTGCCCTGCGCGGCCAGCAGGTCCGACAGGGCGGGCCAGGGCGAGAAGGAGTCCAGGTGCAGCGGGTAGTAGACGGCGGTGCCGTCCTGCCAGCGTGAGCCCTGGATCTTGTACCAGCCGGCGGTCGAGTAGATCAGACACGCCTCGGCCATGATCACGAACAGGGCGGTGTTGTGCACGAGGTTGGCGACGACGTCCAGCAGGATGCGGGGCTCGCCGTCCGGGGCGCGCCGGACGACGTACCACCACAGGCCCTGTACGGCCCACAGCCCCCAGTACACGGCAAGCCAGCCGGCGCCGAGCCGGCCCGCGCCCGTCGCCAGGGCCAGCGCGAGGCCGAGCGCACACCACAGCACGGGCCCCGCCCGGTCGGGCCGGGGCCGTTCCCCACGCGCGCGTGCGGCTCGGGCGCGCCGTTCGCGTCGCTCGTCCAGCGACCACACCTGCCCGCAGCGCGTGAAGACCAGGTAGATCGCCATCAGATGGATGACATTGTCACCGCCGTCACCCATGAACACGCTGCGGTTCTGCAGCGACAGCACGCCCACCATGAACAGCACGGACATCGTGCGGGTGCGCCATCCCACGAGGAAGAGGGCGCTCGACAGCACGGCGAGGGCGTACACGGCCTCGAACCAGACCTGGCTGCCGGACCACATCAGGATCGTGAAGGCGTGGTTGTCCGCGATCAGCTGCCGGGCCAGGTCCCAGCTCCATGGGCCGTCGGGTCCGTACATCTCCTGGCGGTGGGGGAACTCCCGCAGCAGGAACAGCAGCCAGGTGGCCGCGAAGCCGATGCGCACGACCGCGGTCTGGTACGGGCCGAGGGCGGCGTCGGCGACTCGGGCGATGCCGCGCGAGACGGACAGGGCGACACGGTTCATCAGGCGCTCGCCCCCGTCCGCTCGCCGTCCGGAAGCGACCACCACGGCAGCTGGCGGTACACGGGCGTACTGGAGACCTGTTCGTCGCTCCACTTGGGCGGCGGCACGTTGGTGGTGCGGGAGCGGACCTGGACGCTCTCGAGGCTCTCACCGCGGCCTGCCGCGTGCTCCCGGTCGAGACGCACCACGACGACGCGGCGCAGATAGGCCTCGGACAGGGCGCCGCGCAGGCCCACCGGGCGGTTCTCGCCGTCGTGCGAGGCGGCGTAGAAGTCCCAGGCGCGACGCAGTTCGTTCTGCTGGGTGTGGCTCGGCAGCAGATTGCCGTGGATGGCCGCTCCGTCGAGCGCCGACAGGTCGTACCAGCCGGTCGTCCGCTCTCCGCCATTCCGGGTGCGCACCTCGGCGCGGACCTGGACGTCGATGTCCTGCTGCAGCGGGTTGGGGGCGAACAGCTTCCAGTTCTGTTCGAACTCCGGGTAGATCCAGTCGTCGATCGCCTTGCCGTGCTTCTTCGTGAGTGTGTTCGGGGGCGCGACGTGCAGGAACACCATGCCCAGGTGCACACACGCGGCGACCGCGACGACCGCGAGCGCCAGCGCGGCGGCGACCTGGTAGCGGAGCGGGAGGGCGGCTATGCCGGTCCGGGGCGCGGGGGCCGGGGAGGCGGCTTCCGGGGAGGGGGATGTCGGAGAGGGGAATTTCGAGGAGGCGGCGGGTTCGGCGGCAGGAGCACCCCCAGCGTCCCTCTGTTCCTCCTGCTCCTCGGTGACGTCCGTCACGGCGTCCTCGGGCAGGGCAGACACCGGGTCGGCGCAGTCGCCCGGCCGATCCCGCCGGGCGTCCGATCCCTCGTCGTACGCGTCCATCCCGCCCCGTCTCCCGAGCTCTCCTGCCGTGGTGCCGATTTCTGTGCCGCCGACGGCGGCCACCACCTGCTTTTTCCGCGGCGGGCCGCCCGCCTCGCCTCACCCGTTCGCAGCACGCCGGGCATACGCACCCGGAACGGTACTCAGCCCCGCGCGCCCCGCACAGCCCAATCGGCACAGCGGCCGGACGGTCACCGCGGGTCGTCCACAGCGGTTGACACCCTACGGGGCCCCGCCTCACCATTGAATCGACCGGACCGAACGATCGGTCGGGAGCAGGCGAGTGGTCAGGGGGACCGCATGGCGACAGCAGCAGCGCACCGGCCGGCCAAAGCGGACGGCACAGCGGCGGACGCGACGGCGTACGAGGCCGTGTTCGACGCCGCCGTGGCCGCCGACGAGCGCATCGAGCCCCGCGACTGGATGCCCGACGCCTACCGCGCCACCCTCGTCCGGCAGATCGCCCAGCACGCGCACTCCGAGATCATCGGCATGCAGCCGGAGGCCAACTGGATCACGCGCGCTCCCTCGCTGCGCCGCAAGGCGATCCTGATGGCCAAGGTCCAGGACGAGGCGGGCCACGGACTGTATCTGTACGGCGCGGCGGAGACACTCGGCACCAGCCGCGACGAGCTGCTCGACAAACTGCACGCGGGCCGCCAGAAGTATTCATCGATCTTCAACTACCCGACGCTGACCTGGGCGGACGTCGGCGCCATCGGCTGGCTGGTGGACGGCGCCGCGATCACCAACCAGGTGCCCCTGTGCCGCTGCTCCTACGGGCCGTACGCGCGCGCGATGGTCCGCATCTGCAAGGAGGAGTCCTTCCACCAGCGCCAGGGCTACGAACTGCTGCTGACCCTGAGCCGAGGCACACCGGAGCAGCACGCGATGGCGCAGGACGCGGTGAACCGCTGGTGGTGGCCGTCCCTGATGATGTTCGGCCCACCCGACGACGAGTCCGCCCACTCCGCGCAGTCGATGACCTGGAAGATCAAGCGGCACTCGAACGACGAGCTGCGCCAGCGCTTCGTGGACATCTGCGTCCCCCAGGCGCAGTCCCTGGGCCTGACCCTCCCCGACCCGGACCTGAAGTGGAACGAGGAGCGGGGGCACCACGACTTCGGCCCCATCGACTGGACGGAGTTCTGGGAGGTCCTCAAGGGCAACGGCCCCTGCAACGAGCAGCGGCTGACCCAGCGCAGGCAGGCCCACGAGGAAGGCGCCTGGGTACGGGATGCAGCCGCGGCGTACGCGGCGAAGCACAACGGCGGGACAGGAGCGCAGCACGCATGACGAACACCGACTGGCCCTTGTGGGAGGTTTTCGTGCGCTCACGCCGCGGGCTTTCGCACACCCACGCCGGCAGCCTGCACGCCCCGGACGCCGAGCTGGCCCTGCGCAACGCGCGCGACCTGTACACCCGGCGCGGCGAGGGCGTCTCGATCTGGGTGGTGCCCTCCGCCGCGATCACCGCGTCCTCGCCCGACGAGAAGGACCCGTTCTTCGAACCGGCCGCCGACAAGCCGTACCGGCACCCCACGTTCTACGAGATCCCGGAAGGAGTGAAGCACCTGTGACCGTCACCGTGCACACCCCTGCCGCCCTGGCACTCGGCGACGACGCCCTGGTGCTCTCGCACCGCCTGGGGGAGTGGGCGGGCCACGCGCCCGTACTGGAGGAGGAGGTCGCCCTCGCCAACATCGCCCTAGACCTGCTGGGCCAGGCCCGGGTGCTGCTGTCCATGGTGGGCGACGAGGACGAGCTGGCCTACCTGCGCGAGGAGCGCGCCTTCCGCAATCTGCAACTGGTGGAACAGCCGAACGGCGACTTCGCACACACCATCGCCCGTCAGCTGTACTTCTCGACCTACCAGCGGCTCCTGTACAGCGAACTCGCCGCCGGAGACAGCGAGTTCGCCGGGCTCGCGGCCAAGGCGGTCAAGGAGGTCGCCTACCACCAGGACCACGCCGAGCAGTGGACGCTGCGGCTCGGCGACGGGACCGACATGAGCCATGAGCGGATGCGTCGCGCGTGCGAGGCACTGTGGCGGTACACGGGAGAGATGTTCCAGCCGGTGGAGGGCGTGGACGCCGACTGGACCGGCATCGAGCAGGCCTGGCTGGACTCGGTCGGCGGCATCCTGCGCCGGGCCACCCTCGAAGTCCCGCCGGGGCCGCGCTCCGGGGCGTGGACCGCGGGCGCGGGGCGGCAGGGCCTGCACACCGAACCGTTCGGACGGATGCTCGCCGAGATGCAGCATCTGCACCGCAGTCACCCGGGGGCGTCATGGTGACGGCCACGGCCCTCGAGGAGGAACTGCGCCGGCTCGCCGGCTCCGTCCCCGACCCGGAGCTGCCCGTGGTCACTCTGGAGGAGCTGGGCGTTCTACGGTCCGTCCAGGTGCGCGGCACGGACGCGGTGGAGGTCGAGCTGACCCCGACCTACACGGGATGCCCCGCGCTCGAAGCGATGGCCGTGGACATAGAGCGGGTTCTGCGCGAGCACGGCGTACGGAAGGTCGTCGTACGCACGGTCCTCAGCCCCGCCTGGTCGACGGATGACATCTCCGAGGAGGGTCGCCGCAAGCTGCGGGAGTTCGGGATAGCGCCCCCTCGCGTCCGCGGACGGCACACGTCGGGTCCGGTGCCCGTGGAGCTGGGCCCGACCCGTACCGTCACCGACTCCACCGAGGCGGACGCCCCCGTGCGCTGCCCGTTCTGCGGGTCCGCCGAGACCGAGCTGCTCAGCCGTTTCTCGTCCACCGCGTGCAAGGCGCTGCGCCGCTGCCTCGCCTGCCGTGAGCCGTTCGACCACTTCAAGGAGCTGTGATGGCCCGGTTCCACCCGCTCCCGGTGGTCTCGGTGGAGCGGCTCACCGACGACTCCGTGACCCTGACCCTCGCCGTGCCACCCGCGCTGCGCGAGGAGTACCGGCACATGCCCGGCCAGCACCTCGCGCTGCGCCGCACCGCCGACGGCAGGGAGATCCGGCGTACGTACTCGATCTGCTCCCCCGCTCCGGCACCGGACGAAGAGGGTCCGCACACGCTGCGGGTCGGGGTACGGCTGGTGGAGGGCGGAGCCTTCTCCACCTACGCGCTCAAGGAGATCGCCGAGGGGGACGAGCTGGAGGTGATGACACCGGCGGGACGGTTCACGCTCGAGTCGGCACCCGGGCTGTACGCGGCGGTGGTGGGCGGCAGCGGCATCACCCCCGTGCTGTCGATCGTGACGACGCTCCTGGAGCGGGAACCCGGCGCGCGGTTCTGCCTCATACGCAGCGACCGCACGACGGCCTCGACGATGTTCCTGGAAGAGGTAGCCGACCTCAAGGACCGCTATCCCGAGCGGTTCCAGCTGGTCACGGTGCTCTCCCGGGAGGAACAGCAGGCGGGACTGCCCTCAGGGCGGCTCGACCGGGAGCGGCTGGACGGGCTGCTGCCTGCGCTGCTGCCGGTGGAGGAGGTCGCCGGCTGGTTCCTGTGCGGACCGTTCGGCCTGGTGCAGTCGGCGGAGCGCGCGCTGCGCGGGCTGGGAGTGCCACGGACCCGGATCCACGAGGAGATCTTCCATGTGGACGACGGAGCCGTGATCACGCCGTCCGCTCCCGCCCCCGCGCACAGCAGGGTGACCGCGCGGCTCGACGGACGCGGCGGCACCTGGCCGGTCCACGACGGCGAGTCGCTGCTGGAGACAGTGCTGCGCAACCGACCCGACGCGCCCTACGCCTGCAAGGGCGGGGTGTGCGGGACCTGCCGGGCCTTCCTGGTCTCGGGCGAGGTACGGATGGACCGCAACTTCGCGCTCGAGCCGGAGGAGACGGAGGCCGGATATGTGCTGGCGTGCCAGTCGCATCCGGTCACGGAGACGGTGGAGCTGGACTTCGACCGGTGAGCGTTCCTCGTGGGGCCGCTCGTCAGGCTTTCCGTGGGAGGGCCTGTCCGCGGACCGTTCCCTTCTAATAGAACCTGTTCTATCTTGACGGTCCGTCAGATCAGCGGACCGCCAGGAGGACAGGCCGTGGACTTCACCTTCAGCGAGGAGCAGCAGGCGGCACTCGAGGCGGCGAGGGCCGTGTTCACCGGGGTCGCGCCGGACGGGGTGCCCAGCCCCGCACTGACCACCGCCGCCGTCGCCGACGACTTCGACCGGGCGCTGTGGGCGCGGCTCGCCGACGCGGACCTGCTCGGCCTGCTGCTGGAGGGGGAGTACGGCGGCGCGGGTCTCGACGCGATCGCCCTCTGCCTGGTGCTGCGGGAGTCGGCCAAGGTGCTCGCAAGGGTGCCGCTGCTGGAGAACACAACGGCGGCGGTCGCCATACAGGCTTACGGCAGCGCTGAGTTGAAGGAGGAACTGCTCGCACGAACCGGCCGGGGAGAGCCCGTCCTCACGGTCGCCGCACACGGCCGGACCGGGCACGACCGGGCCGAACTCGCGGTGGTGGCGCGGCAGGAGGGCGACACCTGGGTGCTGGAGGGGACACAGACAGCGGTGCCGTGGGCGTACAACGCCGACGCCGTCCTCGTACCGGCCCACACCGACGACTCCGGCCGCACCGTACTGGCCCTGGTGCCGCCCAGGCATGAGGGCGCCGTTCTGGCCGAACAGCTCTCCACGACCGGGGAGCGGCTCGCCGAGCTGCGGCTGGAATCGGCACGGATCGCCGAGCGGTATGTGCTCGACACCGAGGGAGCCTGGGAGTGGCTGCGCCTGCTGCTCACCACCGGGACGTGCGCGCTGGCGCTCGGCCTCGCCGAGGCCGCGCTGAGGATGACGAGCGAGTACGCCGGCAAACGGGAACAGTTCGGCCACCCCATCGCCACGTTCCAGGCGGTCGCGGTGCAGGCCGCCGACCGGTACATGGACCTGCGCGCCATGGAGGCCACGCTCTGGCAGGCCGCGTGGCGGATCACCTCCGGCACGGCGGGAGCGCTGCCGGCGGCCGGGGACGTGGCGGTGGCGAAGGTCTGGGCTTCGGAGGGCGTACGGCGGGTGGTGCAGACGGCGCAGCATCTGCACGGCGGCTTCGGCGCCGACACCGACTACTCCCTGCACCGGTATCACGCCTGGGCCAAGCACCTGGAACTGTCACTCGGCCCGGCGGCAGCACACGAGGAGAGCCTGGGCGACCTGCTGGCGGCACACCCGCTGGGCTGAGCGGGGCGACCCCGCAAAAGCCCCCGACCGGACTACAGCCCGACGTCCCAGGCCCGCAGCGCGGCACGACCTCCCGGGGCCGGACTAGAGCACGACGCCGGGCTCGCCCTTGGCGTCCACGACCGGCCGGCCCTCGGCGGCCCACACCTGCATGCCGCCGTCGACGTTCACCGCGTCGATGCCCTGCTGGACCAGGTACATCGCCACCTGAGCCGAACGGCCCCCGGAACGGCAGATCACATGCACCCGGCTGTCCTGCGGCGCCGCCTCGGTGAACTCTCCGTAGCGTGCGACGAACTCACTGAGGGGGATGTGCAGCGCCCCCTCGGCGTGACCCGCCCGCCACTCGTCGTCCTCGCGGACGTCCAGAAGGAAGTCGTCGTCCTTGAGGTCCGCGACCTCGACCGTGGGCACACCAGCTCCGAAATGCATACCCCGACGCTACCCGACGCCGACGCGGACGTGCCCGCCATCGTCCACCGCAGCGGTGGGCTCAGCGGCGCAGCTCCTCCAGTTCGGCTTCCTTCTGCGCGACCTGGGCCAGCAGCTGCTCCGCGATCTCCTCGAGAAGACCGTCCGGGTCGTTCGGGGCCAGCCGCAGCATCGAACCGATCGCCCCCTCCTCCAGCTCCCGGGCCACCAGCGTGAGCAGTTCCTTGCGTCGGGAGAGCCACTCCAGACGGGCGTAGAGCTCCTCGCTGTGACTCGGCCGGCGCTCCTCGGGGACGGGGCCGGCGGCCCACTCCTCGGACAGCTCCCGCAGCTGGGCCTCGTCGCCGCGGGCGTAGGCGGCGTTGACCCGGGCGATGAACTCGTCCCGCCGTTTGCGCTCGTCCTCGTCCTGGGCGAGGTCGGGGTGAGCCTTGCGGGCCAGCTCGCGGTACAGCTTGCGGGCCTCCTCGCTGGGCCGCACGCGCTGCGGAGGCCGCACGGGCTGGTCCGTCAGCATGGCCTGCGCCTCCGGGAACAGCCCGCCGGAGTCCATCCAGCCGTGGAACAGCTCCTCCACGCCCGGCATCGGCATGACCCGGGCACGTGCCTCTTGGGCCCGGCGTATGTCCTCCGGGTCCTGGGTGCGGGCGGCCAGCGCCTCGGCGATCTCCGCGTCCAGCTCCTCCAGGCGCGCGTACATGGGGCCGAGCTTCTGGTGGTGCAACCGGGAGAAGTTCTCCACCTCCACGCGGAAGGTCTCCAGGGCGATCTCGTACTCGATCAACGCCTGCTCGGCGGCCCGCACGGCCCGCTCCAGCCGCTCCTCGGGCCGCGCCCCGGCACCCCCGGCCCCGCCCGAACCGGTGCCCTCGGCAACCGGCTCCTCGGCCTCGGACACGGTCTGGCTCTGCTCGGCATCGGGCGTCGTCACCGCACCAGCGTAAGACACGGTCGCGGGGGCCTGCCGTGGTCCGGTGAGGTCGGGATGCCCGGCAGATCGACACCCTTGGGGGGCCTCCCCTCCCCCCTCCCCCTCCTCCCCCTATCCCCTCAGCCCCTCAGACCCCCGCCTCCCCCGCGATCCGCCCACTCCTCACCGCCGCCACCAACTCCGCGTGATCCGCCTCCGTGCGGTCCGCGTACGCCACGGCGAAGGCCGCCGTCGCCTCGTCCAGCTCCTCGTTCTTGCCGCAGTAGCCCGAGATCAGGCGGGGGTCGGCGCTGTGGCTGTGGGCGCGAGCCAGCAGCGCCCCTGTCATGCGGGCGTAGTCGTCTATCTGGTCGGCGGGCAGGGCCGACGGGTCGACGCTGCCCTTGCGGTTGCGGAACTGCCGTACCTGGTAGGGGCGTCCGTCGACCGTCGTCCAGCCCAGCAGGATGTCGCTGACGACCTGCATGCGCTTCTGCCCCTGGACGACCCGGCGGCCCTCGTGCTCCACCTCCGGCACCGGGTGCCCGGACGTGGCCAGATGGGGCAGCAGGGCCGACGGGCGGGCCTCCTTGACCTGGAGGATCAGCGGTTCGCCTCGGTGGTCGAGAAGCAGCACCACATAGGAGCGGGTGCCCACACTTCCCGTGCCGACGACGCGGAACGCCACGTCGTGCACCGCGTACCGGGCGAGGAGCGGGAGCCGGTCCTCGGGCAGCGTCGTCAGATACTCCTCCAGTGCCGCCGCGACCGACTCGGCCTCCGCGTCCGGTATGCGGCGCAGCACCGGCGGCGCGTCCACGAAGCGTCGGCCGCCGCCCTCGACCGGCTCGGTCGCCTTCGCCGCGAACCGCCCGCTCGTGTTGGCCCGCGCCTTCTCCGAGACCCGTTCCAGCGTGCCGAGCAGATCGTGGGCGTCGGTGTGGGAGACGAGCTCCTCGTCCGCGATCGCGTTCCAGGCGTCCAGGACCGGGAGCCTGGCCAGCAGGCGCATGGTGCGCCGGTAGGCGCCGACCGCGTCGTGCGCCGCCTGACGGCACCGGTCCTCGTCGGCCCCGGCCTCACGGCCGGCGAGCACCAGCGAGGCGGCGAGCCGTTTGAGGTCCCACTCCCAGGGGCCGTCCACCGTCTCGTCGAAGTCGTTCAGGTCGATGACCAGGCCGCCACGGGCGTCCCCGTACAGGCCGAAGTTCGCCGCGTGGGCGTCGCCGCAGATCTGGGCGCGGATGCCGGTCATCGGGGTGCGTGCGAGGTCGTAGGCCATGAGGCCCGCCGAGCCGCGCAGGAACGCGAACGGTGTGGCCGCCATCCTGCCGACGCGTATGGGCGTCAGCTCGGGGAGGCGGCCCCGGTTGGACTCCTCCACGGCGGTTACCGCGTCCGGGCGGTCGATGTCCAGCACCAGTTCGGCGTGGGCCCGGCGCGGCACCCGTGCGCGCAGTGCCTTGCCCTCCTCCTTCGGTGAGCCTTCGACCGGCCACCGCGCGAAGCCGCGCACCGCGGAGATCCGGGCCTCCTGCCGCGGCTTCGCCGTCCCCACCCCAACCTCGACCTCGGTCACACCGATCGCCTCCCCCGCTGTCCATGCAGTCGTGTGAACATCAACTGCGGACGACCGTACAGGTCGGCGGTCGAGGTGCGTCAGAGCCTGTGGACAACTCCGTGGCTGTGGAAAACCTCCGGCGTCGGCGTCCGCCCGCTGCGCGGTGGCACACCTGTTGGGGCCGCCCTAGAGTGGGAAACCGCCCGTGCCCTGGGAAAGGGGTGTGGCCCGTGACCCAGTCCTCCGCGGAGCCGGTTCCCCAGTCGGTGCTGTCCCCGTTGACGGACGCCGCGATCTTCCTGGTGGTGACCGTGGACCCGGGAAGCGAACCGGTCGTCCGCAGGTTGCTGTCCGATCTGAACGGGCTGCAGCGGGCCGTCGGCTTCCGTGCCACGCCCAGCGGAAGGCTCAGCTGTGTCACGGGCGTGGGATCCGACGTGTGGGACCGTCTGTTCTGCGGGCCGCGTCCCGCGGAGCTGCATCCCTTCCGTGAGCTGGCAGGCCCCGTGCACCGCGCCGTGTCCACGCCCGGGGACCTGCTCTTCCACATCCGTGCCGCCCGCCTCGACCTGTGCTTCGCGCTGGCGGGCGAGATCATGGAGCGTCTCCGCGGTGCGGTGACGGTGTGCGACGAGGTGCACGGGTTCAAGTACTTCGACGTGCGGGACCTGCTCGGCTTCGTCGACGGGACGGAGAACCCGGTCGGCCCGGCGGCGAGCGAGGCGGTGCTGGTCGGCGGCGAGGACCCCCGCTTCGCGGGTGGAAGCTATGTGATGGTGCAGAAGTACCTCCACGATCTGGGGGCCTGGAACGCCCTTCCGGTGGAGGCCCAGGAGAGGGTGATCGGGCGTCGGAAGCTGTCCGACGTCGAACTCGACGACGAGGTCAAGCCGGCCGACTCGCATGTCGCCCTGACCACGATCGTGGACCGCGACGGTACGAAGCACGAGATCCTGCGCGACAACATGCCCTTCGGCACTGTCGGCAAGGGCGAGTTCGGCACGTACTTCATCGGGTACGCCCGAACCCCGACGGTGCTGGAGACCATGTTGGAGCGCATGTTCCTGGGCGCACCGCCGGCGTCCCACGATCGGATCCTGGACTTCTCCACACCGGTCACCGGATCGCTTTTCCATGTGCCCACCAGCGACTTCCTGGACAACCTGCCCGTGCCTCCGGACCGGCCCGGTCCGGAGGCACGGGCATGAGAGGTCCCCGCTCCCGCACGCCGTGAGACACCTCCGCTCAAGCCTGGCGCCTCCCGCGCCGGATGTGCGCGTTCGTTCTCGGTCAGTTCACTGTCGCCGCCACGGCCAGGAGTCGCTCGCACGGCTGTTTCCGGCGCCGGACTCCGACGGTGTCCGTGCCGGCCGATCCGAAAAGCGGCGGGCGAGTGTGAGGAAGGCTCCGCGGATGCCGGCTCTGCGTTTCGGGCGGACTCCGGACGGCTGTAGCCGTGCCGCCGGGCGAACGCGCGGTGGTCACCGCCCCGGCCGGCGTGCGGATCAACGAAGGGAAACCCCTCACAGAGGTGCGCCGGGAGTGCGGCGCCTACTCCGACGAAGCCTCCGAGCGGCTGGGCGCACAGCACCCGCTGAGGCTGCGCCTGCGTGTGTCACACGCCCTGCTGGGCCTGTCGGACGGGCCGGACGGAAGGGCACGTGCGGAACAGGCCGTCAGCCAGGCCGCCCTGCACCTGGGCGAAGGCCACCCCACCGTGCGCGACGCCCGAGCGGTACTGGCACTGCCCGATCCCGACCGGGAGAACTGACCACCCGAACAGCGCCACAGGACGGCAGGGGCTGCGTACGGCTTCACCCGGGAGGAACACGGGCGAGGAACCGGATGGTGGCCCCGCGCACGGGGGCGGCAGGGTGGACATGAGGGTGGGCGATTCGTTTGCCCACCCTTGCCCGAACGGCCGGCGTCAGAGGGCCGTCAAGGGTCCTTCAGCGGCCGTAAGAGGGCCGTTAACGACGGTCGAAGCCCTCTGAGAAACGCGGTTGTCTCTAGGGGTCCGCTCTTACCCGAACCTCATCCAGGAGCTCACGATGGCCGACGTCGCCTTCGTCATCGCCACCGTCGCGGTCTTCGCGCTGGTGGCCCTCGCCGCCAAGGGAGTGGCGAAGCTGTGACCGTCCAGAACGTTGTCGGCCTGGTCGTGGCCGTCGCCCTGCTGGGCTATCTCGTCCTCGCTCTGATCTTCCCGGAGAGGTTCTGAGCCGCGACATGAGCCCCGTACTTGCTGACGTGCTCCTCGTGGTCGCGCTGATCGGTGCGCTCGCCCTGGTGCACCGTCCGTTCGGCGACTACATGGCCGCCGTCTTCCAGTCCGAGAAGCACCTGCGGGTCGAGAGGTGGATCTACCGCTCGGTGGGCGCCGACCCGGATGCGGAGATGCGCTGGCCCGCGTATCTGCGCGGTGTCCTGGCGTTCTCCGCGGTGAGCGTGCTGTTCCTGTACCTGCTGCAGCGGGTGCAGGACAAGCTGCCGCTGTCGCTCGGCTTCAAGGCGATCAGCCCGGACCAGGCCTTCGACACCGCCGCGTCGTTCGTGTCCAACACCAACTGGCAGTCGTACTCGGGCGAGACGGCGATGAGCCACGTCACCCAGACGATGGGCCTGGCGGTGCAGAACTTCGTCTCCGCCGCGGTGGGCATCGCCGTCGCGGTGGCCCTGGTGCGAGGCTTCGCCCTCCCCCACTCTCGGCCTCGCTCCAGCGGGGGGACCCCCCTCCACACCGGCGACCTCGGAAACTTCTGGACCGACCTGGTGCGCTGCACCATCCGCATCCTGCTTCCGGTCTGCGTGGTCGTGGCCGTCGTACTGATCGCGGCGGGTGCCGTCCAGAACTTCGGCGACATCCACTACCTCACCACGCTCACCGGTGACAAGCAGGCCATCAGCCCGGGCGCAGTCGCCTCACAGGAGGCCATCAAGGACTTCGGCACCAACGGCGGGGGCTTCTTCAACGCCAACTCCTCGCACCCGTTCGAGAACCCCAACGGCTTCACCAACTGGCTGGAGATCTTCCTGCTGCTGGTGATCCCGTTCTCGCTGCCGCGCACCTTCGGCACGATGGTCGGCAACGTCAAGCAGGGCTACGCGATCGTCGCCGCCATGGGGATCATCTGGTTCCTCGGCGTGGTCGCCGTGACCTGGCTCGAGTACGCCCATCCGGGCACCGCGTCCCAGCTCGCGGGTGGGGCGATGGAGGGCAAGGAGCAGCGGTTCGGCGAGGGCCCGTCCTCCCTGTTCGCGGTCTCCACCACCATGACCTCGACCGGGTCGGTCAACTCCTTCCACGACTCCTTCAGCGGCCTGTCCGGCGGTGTCCTGCTGCTGGGCATGATGCTGGGCGAGATCGCGCCCGGCGGTGTCGGTTCCGGTCTCTACGGCATGCTGATCATGGCGGTCATCGCGGTGTTCATCGCGGGCCTGATGGTCGGCCGTACGCCCGAGTACCTGGGCAAGAAGATCGGCTCGCGCGAGATCAAGCTGGCGGCCTGCTACATCCTCGTCACCCCGGCTCTGGTGCTGATCGGCACCGCGCTGGCGATGGCGCTGGGCAAGGGGCAGTCCTCGATGACGAACGTGGGCGCGCACGGCTTCTCCGAGGTGCTCTACGCCTACACCTCGGCCAGCAACAACAACGGATCCGCCTTCGCCGGCTTCGCCGCGAACACCGAGTACCACAACACGATGCTGGGCCTCGCCATGCTGCTCGGCCGCTTCCTGCCGATGGTGTTCGTCCTCGCGCTGGCCGGCTCGCTCGCCGAGCAGAAGCCCATCCCGGTCACCGCGGGCACCCTGCGCACCGAGAAACCCCTGTTCACGGGCCTGCTGATGGGCGCGACCCTGATCATCACGGGGCTGACGTTCTTCCCGGCGCTCGCGCTGGGGCCGCTCGCCGAGGGGCTGGCGGCATGACCACCGACTCGCAGAGGACAGACGCGAAGAATCAGGACTCCATGTCCACTGGCACTCCGACACTTGCTCCCCACCAGGACCCGCCGACGGGACACAAACCCCAAGGGCGCGTCGGCGGCGGTCTCTTCGATCCGAAGCAGCTGGTGAAGTCGCTGCCGGACGCCTTCCGCAAGCTCGACCCGCGGGTGATGGTCAAGTCTCCCGTGATGTTCGTGGTCCTGGTCGGCTCCGTCCTGACGACCGTGTTCTCCTTCAAGGACCCGGGCGACTGGTTCGGTTGGGCGATCAGCGCCTGGCTGTGGCTGACCGTCGTCTTCGCCAACCTCGCGGAGGCCGTCGCCGAGGGCCGCGGCAAAGCCCAGGCTGACACCCTGCGCAAGGCCAAGACCGACACCGTTGCCCGCCGGCTGCTGTCCGACCGCACCACGGAGGAGCGGGTGCCGGGCACCGCGCTGACGGTCGGTGACCTGGTCGTCTGCGAGGCCGGCGACGTCATTCCCGGCGACGGTGACGTGGTGGAGGGCGTCGCCTCCGTCGACGAGTCGGCCATCACCGGTGAGTCGGCACCCGTGATCCGCGAATCCGGCGGCGACCGGTCCGCGGTCACCGGCGGAACGAAGGTCCTCTCCGACCGCATCGTCGTCAAGATCACGACAAAGCCGGGCGAGACGTTCATCGACCGGATGATCAACCTGGTCGAGGGGGCGGCCCGGCAGAAGACCCCGAACGAGATCGCGCTGAACATCCTGCTGGCGTCGCTGACGATCGTCTTCCTGCTCGCGTGCGCCACGCTGCCGCCGTTCGCGGACTACGCGGGCACGCACCTGACGATGGTCGTCCTGGTGGCGCTTCTCGTCTGCCTCATCCCGACCACCATCGGCGCGCTGCTGTCGGCGATCGGCATCGCCGGCATGGACCGCCTGGTGCAGCACAACGTGCTGGCCATGTCCGGCCGTGCGGTGGAGGCCGCCGGTGACGTCTCCACGCTGCTGCTCGACAAGACCGGCACCATCACCCTCGGCAACCGCCAGGCGTCCGAGTTCGTACCGGTGCGGGGCACCACGGAGGCCGAGGTCGCCGACGCCGCCCAGCTGTCGTCGCTGGCCGACGAGACCCCCGAGGGCCGCTCGATCGTCGTCCTGGCGAAGGAGAAGTACGGGCTGCGCGAACGCCACCAGGGTGAACTGGTGGGTGCCGAGTGGATCGCCTTCACGGCCCAGACCCGCATGTCCGGCGTGGACCTCACGGAGAACGGCACCGCTCGCAAGGTCCGCAAGGGGGCCACGGCCTCCGTCATCGACTGGGTGCGCGAGCGGGGCGGCCAGGTCGCCGACGACGCTCGGGCGCTGACCGACCGGATCTCCGAGGCCGGCGGCACGCCGCTGCTGGTCGCGGTCCAGGACGACGAGGGCGCCCGGGTCCTCGGGGTCATCCATCTCAAGGACGTCGTCAAGGAGGGCATGCGGGAGCGGTTCGAGGAGTTGCGCCGCATGGGCATCAAGACCGTCATGATCACCGGCGACAACCCGCTGACCGCGAAGGCGATCGCCGAGGAGGCAGGAGTCGACGACTTCCTCGCCGAGGCCACCCCTGAGGACAAGATGGCCCTGATCAAACGGGAGCAGGCGGGCGGCAAGCTGGTCGCGATGACCGGTGACGGCACCAACGACGCGCCCGCGCTCGCGCAGGCGGATGTCGGCGTGGCGATGAACACGGGGACGTCGGCCGCCAAGGAGGCCGGCAACATGGTCGACCTCGACTCCAACCCGACCAAGCTCATCGAGATCGTCGAGATCGGCAAACAGCTCCTCATCACCCGAGGCGCCCTGACGACGTTCTCCATCGCCAACGACGTCGCCAAGTACTTCGCGATCATCCCCGCGCTGTTCGCGACGGTCTACCCGGGCCTGAACAAGCTCAACATCATGCACCTGGCCTCGCCGGACTCGGCGATCCTGTCCGCGGTCGTCTTCAACGCACTGATCATCATCGCGCTGGTGCCGCTCGCCCTGAAGGGCGTGCGCTACCGGCCCACGAGCGCGGACAGGATGCTCCGCCGCAACCTCGCCGTCTACGGCATCGGCGGCCTGATCGCCCCCTTCATCGGCATCAAACTCATCGACCTGCTCATCTCTGTGATCCCCGGGATCGGCTGAAGGACATGAACACCTCCGTAGTGAACTCCGGGCGCATGGTGTGGGCCGCCCTGCGCATGCTGCTCGTCCTCACCGTCGTGACCGGCGTCATCTATCCGCTCGCCGTCACCGGCATCGGCCAGGCGCTCTTCCACGACGAGGCCAACGGCTCGATCGTGAGGGTCGACGGCAAGGAAGTCGGCTCGGCCCTGATCGGGCAGAGCTGGAACATCAAGGGCACCGACAAGCCCGACCCGAAGTGGTTCCAGCCCCGCCCGTCCAACAGCGACTACGACCCGCTGGCCACCGGCTCCAGCCAGCTCGGCGCGAGCAACCCCAAGCTGGTCGCGATGGTCGAGGCGGCGAAGAGGCAGGTCGCCGCGTTCAACGGCGTCCCGGAGTCCCAGGTACCCAAGGACGCCGTCACGGGCTCCGCCTCCGCGATCGACCCGGACATCTCCCCGGCCTACGCGGACATCCAGGTCAAGCGGGTCGCCAAGGCCAACGGGCTGACCGCCGCGCAGGTGCACAAGGTCGTCGACGAGCACACACAGGGCCCAACGCTCGGCTTCCTCGACCAGCCCCGCGTGAACGTCCTCCAGCTCAACATCGCGCTCGAGCACCTGGCCACCGGGAGCTGACGGTACCGTCACAGCATCGGGTGACGGCCCACGGCCCGCGCACCGTGACGGCCGACGGCACGCGGACCATGCGCTCCTGCCGTCGGCTCCCGCCCCTGTCCCCGTGGATGGGCACCGCAGCCGGACGCCGGCGGCCCTTGCGCGACGGCGCCGAGTTTGCCGTCCTACGCTCCCGGAACACCGCCTCTGCGCTGGAACAGCCCGGTCAGCCGGCGCAGCCCTCGACGCGGCTGCCGCAGTCCGCCGTTCAGCAGCAGGCGGGCCGTGTCCTTGGGCCCGAGCGCCGTGCGGTCCGCGCACCGGTGCCAGAAACGGGCGACGCGGCGTTCCAGGTCCGCCCGGCCGTCCTCCTCGGTGCGCAGGGCCACGACCGGACCCTCCGCCCCTTGCGGCGCGCGCAGGTCCACGACACGGCCCTCGGCGGTGTACGCCTCGTACTCCCCGTCTGCGACGTCGATCGCTTCCAGCCACTCCTCCGCAGCGCGCAGCGAGGGGAACACCGAGAGCTCCTCGTCCCGGTCGAACACCATGATGATGTCGGCAGGTTGACTCACGGCGTGCATCCTTCCCGGATGGCGCGGACTGCGGCCACCGGTTCGGCGTCAGAGTTCCCTGGCGGGCCA
Organism: Streptomyces sp. NPDC107546; assembly: GCF_055639175.1. Lineage (NCBI taxonomy): Bacteria > Bacillati > Actinomycetota > Actinomycetes > Kitasatosporales > Streptomycetaceae > Streptomyces > Streptomyces sp. NPDC107546. Next base: position 132,455 of record NZ_JBVKBA010000004.1, read on the forward strand.
GTCCGGCAGCCGGGCGCCGATGACGGCGGTCTGCAGCATGTGGCGGTGGGCGGGGTCGGCGCCGGTGAGCTGGTGGATGCGTTCCAGGCGGTACGTCATGGCCCGCACGCTGAGGGAGAGACGGCGGGCGGCCTCGGCCGCGACGCGGCCGGAGTCGAAGTAGGCGTTGAGGGTGTCGAGGAGCGGCTGGGCGCCGCCCCGGGCGGTGGTGAGCAGGGACGCTGCGGGTGATGAGCGCGTGCTCCATCCGGGGCACTGGGTCGGCCTCGTCGTAGCCAGTCGACCGCGTGACGCTGCCTTGCCAACCGCCACTGCTCGCGCCTGGGCGCCGGCGCGCGGGTGGCAAATTTGACGGATCCTTGGCAGCTCACTGACGACCTCCTGACATAGCCTGGTCATCGGTGTGCCGGGAAGTCTGGTCGGCGAAGTCTCTTCCGTTCCTCTTCTCAGGAAAGGTCTTCGCGTGGCTCCCATCCGTCAGGCTGCCGTCGCGTCGGAAGCTGCGTCCGCGTTGCGCGGCCGTACTCCGCGCCGGTCCGTCCTCTTCTTCGCCTTCGCCTTCGCGGTGATCGCGGACCCGGTGTCCTCCGTCGCCTACGCGATCGAGGCGGCGCTGCGCGCCCTGCGCGGGGACCTGGCGCTGCTGCTGCCCACCATGAGCCTGGTGATCGGGCTCGTCGTCGTGGTCACCGCCAACTACTGGCAACTCGTGCGCCGCTTCCCGCAGGGCGGGGGCGCGGCCGCGGCGGCTGCACGGGCGTTCGGGCCGCGCTGGACGTTCCTGCCGATCGGCGCTCTGGTCGTGGACTTCGTCCTGACCATCGGCATCTCCATCGCGGCCGCCGCGAGCGCGGTGATCGCTCTGTTCCCGGCCCTCGCGCCGGTCCGTATCCCGCTGGCGCTGGTCCTGCTGCTCGTGGTGGCCGGGCTGACCTGGTTCGGGCACGGGGGGCGGCTGCTGTTCGCCGTGATGACGGTCGCGTTCGTGGCCGTCTCCGTGGCCGTGCTGGTACTCGGCTTCGCCGCCCCGCACTCCGACGGCCACGCCGCCGCCACGGCCAGCCCGGGCCACTCGGCGGTCCTCGCCGTGGTGCTGGCCTTCCCCGTGGCGATGGCGCTCGCCACCGGCGTCGAGGCGCCGTCGACCGCGATCGCCCAGCTCGGCCAGCTCGACGACACCCACCGCCGCCGCTTCGGCCGCGGCACCCTGGCCCTGCTCGTGGTCATCGTCGGCGGCCTCACCCTGGCCCTGACCGCGCTCGCCGTCCGCCTGCACATCGGCATCCCCGGCGTCGACTCCACCCAGATCGCCGACATCGCGCACGCCGCCGCCGGACCCGGCTGGCTCTATGGGGCCTTCCAGCTGACCAGCTCGCTGCTGCTGCTCGCCGCCGCCAGCTCCTCCTTCCAGGCCGGACCGGGCCTGCTGAAGGCGCTGTCCGGCACGGCCGAGAGGCCGGGCGTGCTGCCGCCGGTGCTGGGCCGGACCAACCGTCACCACACCCCGTACTGGTCGGTCGTGGTCTACCTGGCTGCCGCCGCCCTGATCATCGTCGCGGCGGCGGGCCAGGAGCAGGAGCTGGTCCTGTTCTACGCGGTCGCGGTCTTCGTCAGCTTCCTGGTCGGCCTGGTCGCCATGGCCCGCTTCGCCCGGCAGGAACGCAAGCCCGCGCTGGCCTGGGTCAACGGTCTCGCCGCGGCGGCCGTCGCATTCACCCTCGTGGTGAACCTGCTGCGCGGCTGGCCGGTCCTGTCGATGGTGGCCACACTCCTGATCGCGGGCGGACTCTACATCCGGTGGAACCGTGCCGGCCGTCCCACCGGCATCGAGGACATCGAGGCGCGCGCCGAAGGGGACTGACACCCGTCGGGTGCCCGCTCCACTGCACCCTGGCAGGCGCACGGAGTCCAGAGGGGCCGTCCGGGTGGCCAGGTGGGCTCCGCCGGACACATCGCCCGACGCCTCCTGGTCGCCGACCGAGACCAAGCCCCTGGCCGGGCGCATTCCTGCCCAGCGACGCGGGAGCTGGGGGCCGGGGCTGGAGTGTGCAGCCGTGCCGTTGTCCACAGGTTGTGGCGCGTACAGCCGGGCACAGGAACACATATGCCCCGACGTCACGGGCGGGCGCTGCCCATCTCCGCGGTGAACACCACGGGGTCGCTGTCGAATCCGCGGATCATTTCGCGGAACTGCCATGCTCCGGTGCCGTCGCGGGTGAACTCCGCCACCGTCGCGGCGGTCGAGTCGGGTACCTGCCCGAAGTCGTCCTTCAGCAGCTCCGTGTACCTCTGGGCGATCAGCACTCCGGCGTTGGATATCTCGCCGAAGGTACGAGGTCCGCCCTTCTGGTGGATCGCCACCCCGACCACCACCCGTCCGTAGGCGTCCGACAGCCGGTCGAACTCGAGGACCATCACCTCCACGAAGCCGAAGCCCATGCCGGTCTTGCTGTGCCGGCTCATGTTGATGGTGCCGTCCGGCGACCGGCTGTCCCAGTGGACGACGTACACCGGCCGCCCGTGGGGTGCGTCGGCGGAGTAGGTGGCGGCGATGATGTCGAGATGACGAGGCGGCTCCCCCAGCGGGCTCGGGTCCCACTTGAGCCTGACCTCGACCTTCCCCAGCCCCTTTCCGTCACTGCTCACGTCGCCTCCCCGCCTCAGGTCGTCACGGGAGCCCCCGCACGGCTAAGTATGGCCGCCGACCGGCCTCTTGACGCTCCCTCGGCGGCTCGGCGAGGAGGCGTTCGATCTCCGACTCGGGCGGCCCGGCACGGACAGCCACTGCGGGCGGCCGTCCGACGGTTCGGCGGGATCGCAAGGTCTTCCGTGAGGTGGTGGGCGGTGCGCTTCGGCCCTATGCCTTTCTCGACACCCTGGCCCTCGGCGGCGGACCCACCACCGCCGCCCGACCCGAACCCACCATCGCCGCCCGACGCGAGAACCGAAGACCTGGACACCGACGGGCCACCTGACACCGGCCGCATAGCCGAGCCCAGCCGACCCGGCCATGGCAGCCGAAGCACAACAAAGACAGGCCCCGACACGTGAGATAACTCACACGTCGGGGCCCGGCCGTATGTCTTGACCAAGTTGTGCGATGCCTCACAACCGCCAACGCAACGAGAAACGGGCCCCTGCCGTGACTTCCGTCACCGGCAGAGACCCGTTTCCTCGGTATCTCTCTGTGCGCGAGGGGGGAGTTGAACCCCCACGCCCTTGCGGGCACTGGAACCTGAATCCAGCGCGTCTGCCTATTCCGCCACCCGCGCATTGGGTGTGTCCTCCGGCTCCGGCCCTTTCGGCCCGGCGCCTTCCGACACCCAGAACATTAGCACGCTGGAGAGGGTGGGTTCACATCCCTTTCCCCCGGGGGACCCGGCCCCGTCCTGGAAACTCCCTCGCGACCAGCGGCATCGCCGAGCCCCCGGTTCCCGGCCCATCCGGCGACCTGTCCGCACCGACCACCACCCACGGACCCGACACCGAACAGCAGACACCCAATCCAGACATCGAGCGTCGGCACCCCGGCGGGCACGACGCCTCACATCCCCGGCCCAGCCCCCACCGACACGCCTCCACCCGACGCCCAGCCCTCAGCCCCCGGCCTCCGGCTCTCCGCCCCGGCACCCCCGCCCGCCCCACCCCTGACCTCCCGCCGCCCCGAGCCCCCGCCGCCGTCGCAACGTCTCAGGGCGTGTCTGTTCACGTATCAACCTCGTACCGGTCCCGCCGATCTCTCCAGGAGGCGGGCGGGGTCCACAGCCGGGTGCGGGACACTGGTCTACGGCCGCCTTTACGATCCATGGCGGGAGTACCACCGCGGAGTGCTCCGAGGAGTACGTCAAGGAGTACGCCCGGAAGGTGTTCGAAGGGGCCGTCCGGAGGGAAACCCGGAGGCGTCGACACCCGTCGACAGGGCCGATGGGGGGAACCAGCCGATTTTCCGGCGCGTGGATACGATCAGTAAGCAGTACCAGGTAAGCAGTACACAGGACGGCAACGACGGAGGAGGTGCCCCATGGGAGTCCTGAAGAAGTTCGAGCAACGCCTCGAAGGTCTGGTCAACGGCACCTTCGCCAAGGTCTTCAAGTCCGAGGTCCAGCCCGTGGAGATCGCCGGCGCGCTCCAGCGCGAGTGCGACAACAACGCGACCATCTGGAACCGCGACCGTACCGTCGTCCCCAACGACTTCATCGTGGAGCTGAGCGCACCGGACTACGAGCGCCTCAGCCCCTACTCCGGCCAGCTCGGCGACGAGCTCGCCGGCATGGTGCGCGACTACGCCAAGCAGCAGCGCTACACCTTCATGGGCCCCATCAAGGTCCATCTGGAGAAGGCCGACGACCTCGACACCGGCCTGTACCGGGTGCGCAGCCGTACGCTCGCCTCCTCCACCAACCAGCAGGCGCCCGCGCAGGGCGGCGCCTCCGGACGCCCCGGCGGCTACGGCTACCCGCCCTCCGCCCCGCCGACGGGCGCTCCGCCCATGCCGTCCGCGCCGCCGCCCGGCGCGCGCCCCGGCGGATACGGCTATCCGCAGCCCGCAGGGCAGCGCCCCGGCGGGTCCCCGGCGTCCGGCGGGCGCACCCGCTACTGGATCGAGATCAACGGCACCCGCCATCAGATCTCCCGCCCGACGCTGGTGCTGGGGCGCAGCACCGAGGCCGACGTGCGGATCGACGACCCCGGCGTCTCCCGCCGGCACTGTGAGATCCGGACCGGAACGCCCTCGACGATCCAGGATCTCGGCTCCACCAACGGCATCGTGGTGGACGGGCAGCACACCACCCGCGCTACGCTCCGCGACGGCTCGCGGATCGTCGTGGGCAGCACCACCGTTATCTATAGGCAAGCCGAAGGGTGAAGCGGGGGCAATGTCAGAGCTGACCCTCACGGTCATGCGGCTGGGTTTCCTGGCCGTACTGTGGCTGTTCGTGATCGTGGCCGTGCAGGTCATCAGAAGCGACCTGTTCGGTACGCGGGTCACCCAGCGCGGCGCGCGTCGCGAGGCCGCACGGCCGCAGCAGAGCGCCCGCCAGGCGGCGCCCCCGCCGCAGCGCCAGCAGCCGGGCGGCGGCCGGCAGCGCCGCGGGGCCCCCACCAAGCTGGTCGTCTCCGAGGGCTCGCTGACCGGAACGACGGTCGCGCTGCAGGGCCAGACCATCACGCTCGGCCGTGCCCATGACAGCACCATCGTGCTGGACGACGACTACGCCTCCAGTCGGCACGCCAGGATCTACCCCGACCGCGACGGCCAGTGGATCGTCGAGGACCTCGGGTCCACCAACGGCACGTACCTCGACCGGACCCGGCTGACGTCCCCCACACCGATTCCGCTGGGCGCGCCGATCCGCATCGGCAAGACCGTCATCGAGCTGCGGAAGTAGTACGACAATGAGCGAGCGGAGCGAGCACGCAGCGGCGGCCCCCACCCAGGGCACCGGCGCGCTCCCGACCGGAGGGTGGGCACCGTGCGGATGTACCCGGAGCCGACGGGCGAGGTGCGCATGAGTCTGTCACTGCGCTTCGCCGCCGGATCGCACAAAGGCATGATCCGCGAGGGCAACGAGGACTCCGGTTACGCCGGTCCGCGCCTGCTCGCGATCGCCGACGGGATGGGCGGCCAGGCCGCCGGCGAGGTCGCCTCGTCCGAGGTGATCTCCACCATCGTCGCGCTCGACGACGACATCCCCGGCTCCGACGTCCTCACCTCGCTCGGCACCGCGGTGCAGCGTGCCAACGACCAGCTGCGGGCGATGGTCGAGGAGGACCCCCAGCTCGAGGGCATGGGGACCACGCTCACCGCGCTGCTGTGGACCGGCCAGCGGCTCGGTCTCGTCCACGTCGGCGACTCCCGCGCGTACCTGCTGCGCGACGGCGTCCTCACACAGATCACCCAGGACCACACCTGGGTGCAGCGGCTCGTCGACGAGGGCCGCATCACCGAGGAGGAGGCCACCACCCACCCGCAGCGCTCCCTGCTGATGCGCGCGCTGGGCAGCGGCGACCACGTCGAGCCGGACCTGTCCATCCGCGAGGTGCGCGCCGGCGACCGTTACCTGATCTGCTCCGACGGGCTGTCGGGAGTGGTCTCCCACCAGACGCTGGAGGAGACCCTCGCCAGCTACCACGGCCCCGAGGAGACCGTGCAGGCGCTGATCGAGCTGGCGCTGCGCGGTGGCGGCCCCGACAACATCACGGTCATCGTGGCCGACGTGCTCGACCTGGACACCGGGGACACCCTCGCCGGGCATCTGTCCGACACCCCGGTCGTGGTGGGCGCGGTCGCCGAGAACCAGAACCACCTGCACGACAACGGCATCATGCAGACCCCCGCGGGCCGTGCCGCCGGACTCGGCCGCCACAGGTCCGGGCAGGGCGGCGGGGGCGAGTTCGGCCCACCCGGCAGCGGCGACACCACCGGGTACATCCCGGCGGGCAGCTTCGGCGACTACACCGACGAGGACTTCGTCAAGCCGAGGAAGAGCCGCCGGTGGCTGAAGAGATCCTTCTACACGGTCCTCGCGCTCGCCGTCGTCGGCGGCGGCTGCTACGGCGCCTACCGGTGGACGCAGACGCAGTACTACGTCGGTGCCAACGCCGAGCACGTCGCGCTGTACCGCGGTATCAGCCAGGACCTGGCCTGGGTGTCGCTGTCCAAGGTGGAGAAGGACCACCCGGAGATCGAACTCAAGTACCTGCCGCCGTACCAGCAGAAGCAGGTCAAGGCGACCATCGCCGAGGGCGGTCTCCAGGCGGCCCAGTCGAAGATCTCCGAGCTGGCCGTGCAGGCGTCCGCGTGCAGGAAGGACGTCGAACGCCGCACCGCGGAGTCCAAGAACACCACCAAGCCCGGCAGCACCACGGGAACCGCGACCACCCCCCCGACGTCCAAGGCCACAGCGACTCCGAACCCCTCGGCGTCGGCCTCCAAGACCCAGACCGCACCCACTCCCACACCCGGCCCCAGCCTCTCGGAGCAAGAGCAGAAGGTCGTCTCACTGTGCGGTAAGCAGTAAGCAAGCCGTGAGGGGCCCTGTCACACCATGAGCAGCAGTACGAACACGTCGACGCATCACACGTCCACGATCGGCGCGATCGGCACACCGAGCCGCCGCAACACCGAGCTGGCGCTGCTGGTGTTCGCCGTCGTCATCCCGGTGTTCGCCTACGCCAACGTGGGCCTCGCCATCAACAACAAGGTGCCGCCCGGCCTGCTCAGCTACGGCGTCGGCCTCGGTCTGCTGGCCGGCGTCGGCCATCTCGTCGTACGGAAGTTCGCCCCGTACGCCGACCCGTTGCTGTTGCCGCTGGCGACCCTGCTCAACGGCCTCGGCCTGGTGGTCATCTGGCGGCTGGACCAGTCCAAGCTGCTGCAGTCCATCAAGCAGGCCGGCAACGCGGCGCCCCGCCAACTGATGTACACGGCGCTGGGGATCGCGCTGTTCGTCGCCGTGCTGGTCTTCCTCAAGGACCACCGCGTCCTGCAGCGCTACACCTACATCTCCATGGTGGCCGCGCTGGTCCTGCTGCTCCTGCCGCTCGTCCCGGGGCTGGGCGCCAACATCTACGGCGCGAAGATCTGGATCCACGTCGGCAGCTTCTCCATCCAGCCCGGTGAGTTCGCGAAGATCGTGCTGGCGGTCTTCTTCGCCGGCTACCTGATGGTCAAGCGCGACGCGCTCGCCCTGGCCAGCCGCCGCTTCATGGGCCTGTACCTGCCGCGCGGCCGCGACCTCGGACCGATCCTCGTCGTCTGGGCGATCTCGATCCTCATCCTGGTCTTCGAGACCGACCTCGGTACGTCGCTGCTGTTCTTCGGAATGTTCGTCATCATGCTGTACGTCGCCACCGAGCGGACCAGCTGGATCGTCTTCGGTCTGCTGATGTCCGCAGCCGGCGCCGTCGGCGTGGCCGGCATCGAGCCGCACGTGAAGTCCCGTGTCCAGGCCTGGCTCGACCCGATGAAGGAGTACACGCTCAGTCGGCAGGGCGTCGGCGGCCACTCCGAGCAGCTGCAGCAGGCCCTGTGGGCGTTCGGCTCCGGCGGCACCCTCGGCACCGGCCTCGGCCAGGGCCACTCCGACCTGATCCGGTTCGCCGCCAACTCCGACTTCATCCTCGCCACCTTCGGCGAGGAGCTGGGCCTGGCCGGCATCATGGCGCTCCTGCTGGTCTACGGCCTGATCGTGGAGCGCGGCGTCCGCACCGCCCTCGCCGCCCGCGACCCGTTCGGCAAGCTGCTGGCCGTCGGCCTGTCCGGCGCGTTCGCGCTGCAGGTCTTCGTGGTCGCCGGCGGTGTGATGGGGCTCATCCCGCTGACCGGCATGACGATGCCCTTCCTGGCGTACGGAGGTTCCTCCGTGATCGCCAACTGGGCCCTGATCGGCATCCTGCTGCGCATCAGCGACACCGCGCGCCGCCCGGCTCCCGCCCCCGCCCCGAACCCCGACGCCGAGATGACCCAGGTGGTCCGACCGTGAACAAGCCCCTGCGCCGGATCGCGATCTTCTGCGGGCTCCTCGTCCTCGCGCTGCTGGTCCGCGACAACTGGCTCCAGTACCTGCAGGCCGACAGCCTGCGCACCGACCCGAACAACCGCCGTGTGCTGATTGCCCGGTACTCCACGCCGCGCGGCGACATCGTCGTCGACGGCAACCCCATCACCGGGTCCAAGGAGACGCCCACCAACAGCCTCAACGACTTCAAGTACAAGCGCACCTACAAGGACGGCGCGATGTGGGCGCCGGTCACCGGCTACGCCTCGCAGGCCTTCGGCGCCACGCAGCTGGAGTCCATCGAGGACGGCATCCTCACCGGGACCGACGACCGGCTGTTCTTCCGCAACACCCTCAACATGCTGACGGGCAAGCAGCAGCAGGGCGGCAATGTCGTCACCACCCTCAACGCGGCGGCGCAGAAGGCCGCGTACGACGGTCTGAAGAAGGTCGGCGGCAAGGGCGCGGCCGTGGCGCTCGACCCGCAGACCGGGGCGATCCTGGCGCTGGCCTCCTACCCGTCGTACGACCCCTCGACGTTCGCGGGCAACTCGCTGTCCACGGACTCCACGGCCTGGCAGAAGCTGCAGAAGAAGAACGACCCGAGCGACCCGATGCTCAACCGGGCGCTGCGCGAGACCTACCCGCCCGGCTCCACCTTCAAGGTGGTCACCGCGGCGGCGGCGCTGGAGAACGGCCTGTACACCAGCGCGGACGACCCGACCAGGTCCCCGCTGCCGTACACCCTCCCGGACACCAGGACGGAGCTGAAGAACGAGGGGAACATCCCCTGCGAGAACGCGACCATGCGGACCGCGCTGCAGTACTCCTGCAACACCGTCTTCGGCAAGATCGGCGCCGACCTCGGCAAGGACAAGATGCTCGAGGAGGCGAAGAAGTTCGGCTTCGACTCCGAGCAGTACACGCCGGTGCGCTCGGTCGCCTCCAACTTCCCCGAGAAGATGGACCGGCCGCAGACCGCGCTCAGCTCCATCGGCCAGTTCGAGACCGCCGCGACGCCGCTGCAGATGGCCATGGTCGCCTCCGCCGTCGCCAACGACGGCAAGCTGATGAAGCCGTACATGGTGGACAAGCTGCAGGCGCCCAGCCTGGACGTGATCACGCAGACCCAGCCGCAGGAGCTGAGCCGGCCACTGTCGGAGAAGAACGCGCAGATCCTGCAGTCGATGATGCAGACCGTCGTCGAGAAGGGCACCGGCACCAATGCGCAGATCCCCGGCGTCACCGTGGGCGGCAAGACCGGTACCGCCCAGCACGGTCTGAACAACAGCGAGAAGCCGTACGCCTGGTTCCTCTCGTTCGCCAAGCTCAAGGACGGCAGCTCGCCTGTCGCCGTGGCCGTGGTGGTCGAGGACGACAAGGCCAACCGTGACGACATCTCCGGTGGCGGCCTCGCCGCCCCCATCGCCAAGAACGTCATGGAAGCGGTCATCAACAGCAAGAAGTGACCCCCGTCACGTCCCCTTCACATCGGTGCACGTTGCGATACCGGTCCTGTATCGGGTGGCGGATGTGGCCAGGTCACACACAGCGAGCCGGGTACCGTATGCCCGGACAGCACACCGCCGGACCACACGCGGGTGTGGTCGGGACCGACGGAGAGGGCTGGTAGGAAGCTATGGAAGAGCCGCGTCGCCTCGGCGGCCGGTACGAGCTGGGCCAGGTGCTCGGCCGTGGTGGCATGGCCGAGGTCTACCTCGCGCACGACACCCGCCTCGGCCGCACCGTGGCGGTGAAGACGCTGCGCGCCGACCTGGCGCGCGACCCTTCCTTCCAGGCCCGGTTCCGCCGGGAGGCCCAGTCGGCCGCCTCACTCAACCACCCCGCGATCGTCGCCGTGTACGACACGGGCGAGGACTACATCGACGGGGTCTCGATCCCGTACATCGTCATGGAGTACGTCGACGGCTCAACACTCCGTGAGCTTCTTCACAGCGGCCGCAAGCTGCTGCCGGAGCGCGCGATGGAGATGACCATCGGCATCCTCCAGGGCCTGGAGTACGCCCACCGCAACGGCATCGTCCACCGTGACATCAAGCCCGCGAACGTCATGCTGACGCGCAACGGCCAGGTCAAGGTGATGGACTTCGGCATCGCCCGCGCCATGGGCGACGCCGGCATGACGATGACGCAGACCGCGGCGGTCATCGGCACCGCCCAGTACCTCTCGCCCGAACAGGCGAAGGGTGAGCAGGTCGACTCACGTTCGGACCTCTACTCGACGGGCTGCCTGCTCTACGAGCTGCTGACGGTCCGCCCGCCCTTCGTCGGCGACTCCCCGGTCGCGGTGGCCTACCAGCACGTCCGCGAGGAGCCGCAGCCGCCGAGCGTCTTCGACCCCGAGATCACGCCCGAGATGGACGCGATCGTGCTCAGGGCGCTGGTCAAGGACCCCGACTACCGCTACCAGAGCGCCGACGAGATGCGCGCCGACATCGAGGCGTGCCTCGACGGCCAGCCGGTCGCGGCGACGGCGGCGATGGGCTCGGTCGGCTACGGCGGCTACCCCGACGACCAGCCGACGACGGCCCTGCGCTCCGACCCGGGCGCCGGCGCGACGACGATGATGCCGCCGATGAACCCGGACGACGGGGGCTACGGCTACGACGACCGCCCGGACCGCCGCCGCCAGAAGAAGTCGAACACCTCGACGGTCCTGCTGGTCGTCGCGGGTGTGCTGGTGCTGGTCGGCGCGATCCTCATCGGCAAGTGGATCTTCAGCGGCCACGGCGGGGTCGGCAACGACACCGTGCCGGCGCCGAACTTCATCGGCCAGTCCCAGAAGGACGCACAGACGCTCGCGGACAACTCGGACCTGAAGCTCTCCATCTCGAGGAAGCCCTGCGACGACCAGCAGAAGGGCAACGTCTGCTCCCAGGACCCGAAGGCGAACACCGAGGTCAAGAAGGGCAGCGTCGTCAATCTGGTGGTGTCCACGGGGGCACCCAAGGTGGCGGTGCCGGACGTGAGGGGGCTGCAGTTCGACAAGGCGAAGTCCCAGCTCGAGGACAAGGGTTTCGTGGTCGAGCAGAAGACGGCGGAGTCCGACCAGACTCCGGGCGTCGTCACCGACCAGAACCCCGCGGGCGGCACGGATCAGGAGAAGGGCTCGACGATAACCCTCACGGTGGCCGCGGCCCCGCAGACGGTGACGGTGCCGGATGTGCGGAACCAGTCCTGTGACGACGCCAAGAAGCAGCTGCAGGCCAACAACCTGACGCCGGGCAACTGCGTCGACACCGACACCACCGACCCGAACCAGGTCGGCAAGGTCATACAGACCAACCCTGGGGTGCTCACCCAGGTAAAGGCGGGCACGACGGTCACCATCCAGATAGGCAAGCAGGCCAACCAGCAGAAGCAGGTCCCGAACGTCTTCGGCCAGAAGCTGAGCGACGCCGTGAAGACCCTGCAGCAGAACGGCTTCACCAAGATCCAGGTCAACGGGCCGACGGACGGCAACGCCCGGGTCACCGCCCAGGACCCGCAGCCGAACACCCCGGCCGACCCGAACAACCAGACGATCACCCTGACCACGGTGTCGGCCGGAGGGAACAACGGCGGAGGCGACAACGGCGGCGGCTTCTTCAGCGGCCTGACCGGCGGCTGAGGACGACCGACCCGCACCGGCCAGCACGACGAGAGCCCCGGCACCTGCAGGTGCCGGGGCTCTCGCATGGACCCAAGCCTGCAGTTCCAGCTCTTTGTACGAAGTCCGACCACATCTTCATATGTCCTGGCTCGTTGCTCGGGAGCTCCTCCCAGGAGCTCCGTCCCTCAGCCCAGTTCCTCCGGCGGCGTCCGCTCGCTGTCCACCTTCTGCACCCGCACCAGTTCGCCCCACACGATGTACCGGTACTCCGAGGTGAAGACGGGGGTGCACGTCGTCAGAGTGACGTAGTGGCCCGGCTTCTTCACGCCCGCCTCCTTCGGGATCGCCGAGAGCACCTTCACGTTGTACTTCGAGGTCTCGGGAAGGATCGCGAAGACCTTGTAGACGTACCAGTCGTCCTTCGTCTCGAAGACGATCGGGTCGCCCTTCTTCAACTTGTCGATGTTGTGGAACTTCGCCCCGTGCCCGTCCCGGTGGGCGGCCAGCGTGAAGTTGCCCGTCGTGCCCGTCATCGGCAGCGTCGCCTTGACCGGGTCCGTGTAGTAGCCGGCCACGCCGTCGTTGAGGACGTCCGTCGACGTGCCCTTCTCGACGAGCACCTCGCCGTTCTTCATCGCCGGCACGTGCAGGAAGCCGATGCCGTCCTTGGTGTCCAGCGCGCCCGGAGAGTCCGAACCGGTGTCCTTCTCGGCCGCCCAGTGGTCGCGCACCTTGTCGCCCTGGTGGTCGGCCCTGCGGTCCGCTATGACGTTCGTCCACCACAGGGAGTAGACGACGAACAGGCCCAGCACCAGGCCCGCCGTGATCAGCAGTTCGCCGAAGACGCTGACCGCCAGCGCGATCCGGCCGCGCCCGCGGCGCCGAGCCGACGGGGAAGCGGCGGTCCGCTCGTCCTGGTCGGTGGTCACTCCCACTGCATCTGCCCTGTCTGTTCCACGTGCCCGTGCGTCCACGTGCCCTGCGCCTACGAAATGAGCGCGTCCGGCTTGCCCTTGCTGCGCGGCCGTTCCTCGACCATCTTGCCCCACACGATCAGCCGGTACTTGCTGGTGAACTCCGGCGTGCACGTGGTCAATGTGATGTAGCGGCCCGGTGCGGTGAAGCCCGAGCCCCTCGGGATCGGGTCCAGGACAGTGGTGTTCGCCGGGGACGTCACCGGGAGCATCGACGTCATCTTGTAGACGTAGTACTCGTCCTGCGTCTCCACCACGATCGCGTCACCCGGCTGGAGACGGTTGATGTACCGGAACGGCTCGCCGTGCGTGTTCCGGTGCCCCGCGAGCCCGAAGTTGCCCGTTTTGTCGCTCGGCATCGCCGTCTTCAGGCTGCCCTCGCCGTAGTGCCCGACCATGCCCTTGTCGAGCACGTTCGTCTTGCTGGTGCCCTCCGCGATCGGCGCCACCACGTCCAGCTTCGGGATGTGCAGGATGGCGAAGCCCTGCCCCGGCGCGAACACACCCGGCTCACGCTTGCCGCTCGCCCAGTCCTGCTGGAGGTGCTGCGCGGCGCTGCCCGCCTCCTGGTGCGCCCGCACGTTCGACCACCACAGCTGGTACGTCACGAACAGCAGCATCACCACACCGGTGGTGATGAACAGCTCGCCCACCACCCGGCTCGCCACGACCGCCGCACCGGGCTTCTGCGCCCTCGCCGCCCGCCGGGCCTCCACCCGGGAACGCGGCGCCTGAGCGGGCGTCCCCGCGGCCTTCTCGGGCGTCTGCGGCCCGTTTCCGCGCCGCCCGTGCTTCCGGGCCGCCTTGCGGCGCGCGGCGCGGCCACCGGGAGCCCGAGCGGGTTCGGCGGCGCGGTTCGCGGCCCGCCGCGCCCCCTCGATGTCCGAGGCGCGCAGCGCGACGGTCTCGTTGTCCACCGGCACGGGCTCGTCGTACGCGGGAGCCGGTGCCGGTCGCGGTTCCTCGTACGACGGGAGCACCGTCGTCGCGTCGTACCCCTGCTGGGGCTCGTACGACTGCTGTGGCGTCTGCTGCCCGTACTGCCCGGCGCCCTGCCACTGAGGGTCCGGCTCCTGCCCCTGCCACACGCCGAAGTCCTCGTACGGCTGCTGCCCGTACGAGGACCCTTGCTCCGCGGCGCCCCCGTAGGTGGCGCCGGTCTCGCGCTCGGGGCGCAGCGCGGTCACGCCGTGGCCCTGCCCACCACCGGGGCGAGCCCCGCCGACCTCGCCACGGCCCCCTCGTCACCGCACTCCACCAGCCAGTTGGCCAGCATGCGGTGCCCGTGCTCGGTCAGCACCGACTCGGGGTGGAACTGCACACCCTCCACCCGCAGCTCCCGGTGCCTGAGACCCATGATGATCCCGTCGTGCGTGCGCGCCGTGACCTCCAGCTCGGCCGGGACGGTGGCCGGTTCGGCGGCCAGGGAGTGGTAGCGGGTCGCCGTGAAGGGGGACGGCAGGCCCGCGAAGACGCCCTTGCCCTCGTGCTCGACCAGCGAGGTCTTGCCGTGCAGCAGCTCCGGCGCCCGGTCGACGACACCGCCGTACGCCACCTGCATCGACTGCATGCCCAGACAGACCCCGAAGACCGGGACGCCCGTCGCGGCGCAGTGGCGGACCATGTCGACACAGACGCCCGCCTCCTCGGGGGTGCCCGGTCCGGGGGACAGCAGGACGCCGTCGAAGCCGTCCCGGGCGTGCGCCGTCGACACCTCGTCGTTGCGCAGCACCTCGCACTCGGCGCCCAGCTGGTAGAGGTACTGCACCAGGTTGAAGACGAAGCTGTCGTAGTTGTCCACGACGAGAATGCGCGCACTCACTGGTTGTCCACCGTCACATCGTTGAAGGGCAGCAGCGGTTCGGCCCACGGGAAGACGTACTGGAACAGGACGTACACCACGGCCAGGACCAGCACGACGGAAATCAGTGCCTTCAGCCACGCGCTCCCCGGCAGATGCCGCCAGATCCAGCCGTACATGCCGTCCCTTCCGTCTCACCACGGCACCAGACTCACGCCGTACGCCACCAGACTACTGGCGCAGAGCCGCCGGTTTCCCTGCCTCCACAGGCTGTGTGGAATCCAGGTGCGCCCAGACGATCAGCCGGTGACTGTGCCCCCACTCGGGATCGCACGTGGTCAGCGTCAGATAGCGTCCCGGACGCGTGTACCCGGACGTACGTGGCACAGGGTCGATCACTTCAACGTCAGAGGGCACCGTTTTGTAAGGGCCTTTGTCGATCCGATACGTGAACCAGGTGCTGCCGTCGGTGAGGACCACCGCGTCGCCGGGCCGCAGCCCGGGGAAGTCCCTGAAGGGATCACCGTACGTACGCCGGTGGCCGGCGACCGCGAAGTTGCCGACCTGGCCGAGCCGGGCGGTGCCGGCGTAGTGGCCCAGCCCCTTCTTCAGGGTCTGCACGCCGGTGTCCTCGAGCACGGGCTTGTTCCACGTGAAACCGAACCTCGGGACGTACATGACGGCGAACGGCCCGCCCTGGGCGTACGGCTTCGGACTGCCGGGGCTCGCGGTGCTCGTCGGCGCGGCGGACGTGCGCACCGTCTTCTTCGCCCACTGCTTCTCCAGCTGACCGATCTGGTCGCTCATCGCGCCGTCCGCCCTCACCCCGGTCCAGAACACCACGTAGACCACGAACAGCACGATGAGGGCACCCACGGTGACGCACAGTTCGCTGACGGTCCTGACGATCACGCGCACCGGCACGGATGCCCCCAGCGGCAGTGGCCTCTACCCCACGGGCTTGGCGTAGTGCAGGTCCACTGTGCCGGAGTAGCCGGGAAGAGTCACCGTCCCGCCCTCGGTGACTTTCCAGCCGAGTCCGTAGACGTTGACGTACACCATGTAGTTCTGGATCGCGGGCGAGTCCGCGAGCGCCTTCTGCAGCTTGTCCGGGTTCCCGACGGCGGTGATCTTGTAGGGCGGCGAGTAGACGCGGCCCTGGAGGATCAGGGTGTTGCCGACGCAGCGCACCGCGCTGGTGGAGATCAGCCGCTGGTCCATGACCTTGATGCCCTGGGCGCCGCCCTGCCACAGAGCGTTCACCACGGCCTGGAGGTCCTGCTGGTGGATCACCAGGTAGTCGGGCTGCGGCTCCGGGTATCCGGGGAGCTTGGCGGTCGCGTTCGGCGGGGCGTCGTTGAGGGTGACCGTGACGGCCCTGCCGGTGAGCTTCTGGGTGCCGGCGTCCTTCTCCAGCGTCGCGAGCCGGTCCTGCTCGGCCTTGCTCGTGGTGCCGCCGGTGCGTTTGGCCAAGGCCTCCACGGCGGAGCGCAGGGCGGCGTTGGACTCGTCGAGCCGGGCGTTCTTGTGGCTGCGCTCGTGGATGAGGTCGGACAGCTTCAGCAGCGAGGTGTCGGTGCGGAGGTTGGTCCCCTTGGCCGTGTTGAAGCTCGTCATGAACAGAAGACCGGCGAGGGCGAAGACGCCCACGGTGAGCACCCGCACGGGCCGGAATCGGCGCGTGCGGACGGACGGGGTCCCCGCATCCGGGGAACCGGGACCCGTCCCGGGGGAGTCGGCCGTATCGCTCACGTACCCTTATCTCCTTCGGCGCCGCGGAAGCACTACGCTAACGGACGCCCGGCGGAGCGCTCATGTCCCCTTGTACGCTGCCCCGGAGCCAGCCCCAGTTCCCTGCGCGGCGACGCAGCGCATCGACAGGAGAGACCCTCGTGCCGAAGTCACGTATCCGCAAGAAGGCCGACTACACGCCACCGCCGTCCAAGCAGGCCCAGGCCATCAAGCTGGAGAACCGCGGCTGGGTCGCGCCGGTCATGCTGGCCATGTTCCTCATCGGGCTGGCCTGGATCGTCGTCTTCTACGTGACCGACGGGTCCCTGCCGATCCACGCGCTGCGCAACTGGAACATCGTGGTGGGCTTCGGGTTCATCGCCGCCGGGTTCGGCGTCTCCACTCAGTGGAAGTAGGGGCCTCACGCCCCGTCCGCAGCCGGCTCTGCCCACAGCTGCACACCGAGTTATCCACAGCCCTGTCCACAACCCGTGCGGTCAGTGGAAAAAGAACGACGATCTGTGGATAACCCGTCGGGCGTTGACGCCGGTATGACGGAATCACCGGCCCCCGCAAACCTGTTCGCCCCCTGTCCCACCTGGGGAAACTCCGGTCGGTGACAGGGGGCACATGCGTTCCCCGCAGCATGCACAAGATCCCGGGCTGGGCTGTGGACAACTCTGGGTACAACCTCGGGCTACGGCCTGTGCACATCCGCCACTCAGGTGAGCTGGGCCGTTCTCACCAGTGTCATGACGACCACCGCGGCCAGCACCAGCGCGCACACCCCGTACTGCACGAGGGCCCGCCGTTCGCGCGGGGCGTGGACCATGGCGTATCCGACCACGACACCGCCCACGAGTCCCCCGATGTGGGCCTGCCATGCGATGTTGCTCCACCCGAAGGTGAAGATCAGGTTGATCACCAGCAGGGCGATGACGGGGCGCATGTCGTAGCGGAGCCGGCGCATGAGCACCGCGGTGGCGCCGAAGAGGCCGAAGATGGCGCCGGATGCGCCGAGCGAGGGCTGGTTCGGCGCGGCGAGCAGATAGGTGAGGGCGCTTCCGGCGAGCCCGGAGACGAAGTAGAGCGCGAGGTAGCGGGCGCGGCCGAGGGCCGCTTCCAGCGGGCCGCCGATCCACCACAGGCTGAGCATGTTGAACAGGATGTGGATATAGCCGCCGTGCAGGAACATCGCAGTCAGCAGCCGGTACCACTGGCCCTCCGCGACGCCCTGCGCGGAGTTGAGCAGCGGGACGTAGGCCTGGCCGATGAGTTCGAAGCGGTCGGTGAAGCGGTCGCCGATGGCCATCTGGGCCAGGAAGGCGGCCAGGTTGACGCCGATCAGCGCTTTGGTGAGCAGCCGGGGGTCGGCGGTGACCGTCCCGCCCGCGAGCGTGCGCGGCCGGGAGGCGGCCGGGGCGTGGCCCGTGCCGGATCCGGTGCGGACGCACTCGGGGCACTGGAAGCCCACCGAGGCGTCGACCATGCACTCCGGGCAGATGGGGCGCTCACAGCGGGTGCAGCGGATGCCGGTCTCGCGGTCCGGGTGCCGGTAGCAGACCGGCAGCTCCCGGGCCTCGGACGGCCCCTGGTTCTGCGGGCCCTGCGGGCTGCCTGGCGCCTGGTCCATGAGGTCCCTCACTTCTCCGTACAACGGGGTGCCCCGCCCCTCCTTCTACGGATGGGCGGGGCGCTTTTGTTCCCTCGTGCGGGGTGCCCTGTGGGGTCAGCCCTCGCGGGTCTCGACGACGACCGACTCGATGACGACGTCGTTGACCGGGCGGTCGGTGCGCGGGTTGGTCTGGGTGGTGGCGATGGAGTCCACGACCTTCTGGCTGCCCGCGTCGGTGACCTCGCCGAAGATCGTGTGCTTGCGGTTCAGCCAGGCCGTCGGGGAGACCGTGATGAAGAACTGCGAGCCGTTGGTGCCCGGACCGGCGTTGGCCATCGCCAGCAGGTAGGGCTTGTCGAAGCGCAGGTCCGGGTGGAACTCGTCCTCGAACTGGTAACCGGGGCCGCCGGTGCCGTTGCCCAGCGGGTCACCGCCCTGGATCATGAAGCCGCTGATCACCCGGTGGAAGACCGTGCCGTCGTAGAGCTTCTTGGCGGACTTCTCGCCGGTGGCGGGGTGGGTCCACTCACGCTCGCCCTTGGCGAGTTCGACGAAGTTCTTGACCGTCTTGGGGGCGTGGTCCGGGAAGAGCCGGACCAGGATGTCGCCGTGGTTGGTCTTCAGGGTGGCGTAGAGCTGCTCAGCCACGATCTGCCTTCCGTTGTCCTTTGTGACCCCCCGATCCTCGCACGCCACGTCCTCCGCGTCGTCCGGCGACCACGTCCGGGGGAAGATCGGTCGGTGGTTCCTGTGGTGCTGCTGGGGCGGCAGCCCGGACAGGGGGCGGTTCGTGCGGGCGGTGGCGGCTGCGGGCGTGTGGAAAAGCGGTCGAGTCGTCCTGTCTCCAGGGCGCGGCGGGACGATCCGTGGCATTGTCGGGGACAAGCTCCTGTTACTCCGTATTCATCCGCTCTTGCACGTGATCGGCCGATGCGCGTGATCGTCTCTCGTCGTCCGCCCGGGCACGGACCGCAATCGTCCGCTTGGGGCCGCATGACCCGGATGCCGTTCCTCGCATGCCCGAGTGCTGTTCGACAGGCATGATCCGTAAAAGGCTGGAAAGTCGAATTACCGTACGCCACCGAGGAGGAGGAACCCCGTGACCCGCATCGACAGCGTGCGCGCCGCGACCGGTTCGGCGAAGGACAGCGTGCTGCATGCCGCGGAAGTGGTGGCGCCCTACGCCGACACGGCCAAGGACAAGGCAGCGCACTATGCACATGAGGCGCGTGTCCGTCTCGCGCCCAAGGTGTCGCAGGCCGCCGAGCAGGCCCGCGTCCAGTACGACGCCCATCTGGCCCCGCGCCTGGAACAGGCCCGCGCGCATGTTCCGCCGACGGTGGACCAGGCCGCGACCCGCACCCGCAAGGCGGCCCGCCAGGCGGCCGACTACTCCCGTCCGAAGATCGAGCAGGCCGTCGCCGCGGCCGGCCCGGTACGGGATGAGGCGGCGGCCCGCGGGGCGGCGGCGCTGGCCGCGCTTCGCGGTCAGATCTCGCCGCGGCAGATCGAGAAGCTGGTCCGTCGGCAGCGGCGGCGAGCCAGGGCCGGCCGGGTGGCGAGGGGCCTGGCCCTGCTCGGCCTCGCGGCGGGCGGCACCTTCGCCGCCTGGAAGTGGTGGGACAAGCAGGCGAACCCCGACTGGCTGGTCGAGCCGCCTGCCGCGACCGAAGTCCCGCAGAGCGAGCGGCTGTCGTCGGTGGACGGCAGCGGTCCCAGCGCGCTGGACCCGGAGGTGGAGGCGAAGCAGGCCGAGGAGGACTCCACGGACGGCGACGACCGCCGCTGAGTCCGCCTGGTCGGCTGTGGGCTGCCATCACGCCGTGGGGCAGGGGAAGGTGAGGATTCCCCTGCCCCACGGCGCTGTTGTTTCACGTGGAACGGGGGCGGGCGTTCACCTCTGCCCTCCGTGATGACGTTTGCAACGCTTCTTGTGTGCACGTTCCGTGCAGACTTCCCTCACTGTGAGCACGCTCACGGTTACGCACGCCGGGGCCTACCAGGCGATACAAGGACCACTCTCCCCCTCGGCGGAGGGTCAGGAGCCGCCGGATCCTCGGAGGAAGATCTCGAGGAGCCCGGCCTTTGCCGGTTGTTCGCGCTATGGATCGCAACGGCTGCAAATCTCGCGTGTGACGGGAGTCACGGAGCAAGCAAAAACCGGTCGATCGCCGCGACGCGGCGTCCGACCGGTTTCGAGTGTGGAGCCTAGGGGAGTCGAACCCCTGACATCTGCCATGCAAAGACAGCGCTCTACCAACTGAGCTAAGGCCCCGAGCAGAGGCGTCCGGCCGGTGGAACACGGGCTGCCGGGCGCTGCGGACCAGCGTACCGGGTCCTGGCCGGTATCTCACAAAAAGATGGGGGGTCCCCGTGGACAACCACTCTCCGTAAGATGCTCGTCGTGGTTCGCTACAGCGAACCGCCGTTTTAGGGGAAGCGATGGGGAGACGCAATGGACGCCGCACAGCAGGAAGCCACCGCAAGAGCGCGGGAGCTGCAGCGGAACTGGTACGGGGAGCCGTTGGGGGCGCTCTTCCGTAGGCTCATCGAGGATCTCGGGCTCAACCAGGCCCGTCTCGCGGGGGTTCTCGGACTGTCCGCCCCGATGCTGTCGCAGCTGATGAGCGGTCAGCGGGCCAAGATCGGCAACCCGGCGGTGGTCCAGCGGGTGCAGCTGCTGCAGGAGCTGGCGGCGCAGGTGTCGGACGGCAGTGTCAGCGCGGCCGAGGCGACCGAGCGCATGGAGGAGATCAAGAAGTCCCAGGGGGGCTCGGTGCTGAGCAACACCACGCAGACGACGAACAGTTCGGGCGCGCCCACGGTGAAGCGGGTGGTCCGTGAGATCCAGTCGCTGCTGCGCTCGGTGGCGGCGGCCGGGGACATCATCGAGGCGGCCGACACCCTCGCCCCGAGCCACCCGGAACTGGCAGAGTTCCTCCGGGTGTACGGCGCCGGCCGCACCTCCGACGCGGTCGCCCACTACCAGTCCCACCAGAACTGAGCCGACGCCTTTGCCGCCGGGGACTCTCGCGCCGGGGGGTGCGCGAGGGTCCTCGTCGCCGTCCGGGAGGGGGAGCGACGTACGACCATGGGTGAGGTCTTCGCCGGGCGGTACGAACTGGTCGATCCCATCGGGCGCGGGGGAGTCGGTGCGGTGTGGCGCGCCTGGGACCACCGGCGACGCCGTTATGTGGCCGCGAAGGTGCTGCAGCAGAGCGACGCCCACTCCCTGCTGAGGTTCGTGCGCGAGCAGGCGCTGCGCATCGACCACCCCCATGTGCTGGCGCCCGCGAGCTGGGCCGCGGACGACGACAAGGTGCTGTTCACCATGGACCTGGTCGCCGGTGGCTCGCTCGTCCACCTCGTCGGGGACTACGGGCCGCTGCCCCCGGTGCTCGTCTGCACCCTGCTGGACCAGCTGCTGTCCGGGATCGCGGCCGTGCACGCGGAGGGGGTCGTGCACCGGGACGTCAAGCCCGCCAACATCCTTCTGGAGGCCACCGGCACGGCCCGGCCCCGGCTGCGGCTGTCGGACTTCGGCATCGCCATGCGGTTGGGCGAGCCGCGGCTGACGGAGACCGACTACGTGGTGGGCACGCCCGGTTATCTCGCGCCGGAGCAACTGCTGGGCGCGGAGCCTGACTTCCCGGCCGACCTGTTCGCCGTGGGCCTGGTCGCCCTGTATCTGCTGCAAGGTGCCAAGCCTGACGCCAAGGCCCTGGTCGAGTACTTCACGACCAACGGGACGCCGGGGGCGCCGCAGGGCGTGCCCGGACCGCTCTGGGAGGTCGTCGCGACCCTGGTGCAGCCGGATCCGGCCGCGCGGTTCCGTACGGCGACGGGTGCGCGCAAGGCGCTTGCCGCAGCCGTGGAGTTGCTGCCGGAACCGGGGCCCGACGGGGAGCAGGTGGAGATCTTCGACCAACTCGGGCCGCTTCCGGCGGGGTTCGGGCCCGACGGGCCGGTGCGCGCGGGGGCGGGTGGTGCGGCCGGTGAGGTGTCGGTGGCCACGGTCCCTGCGGACAGGGTCTCTGCGGACCGGGTGTCGGCATCGTGGCCGGCGACCGGTTCGATACCGCCGCGGCCGACCACGGTGCCCCCGACGACCGGTGCGGGTGCGGCCGGTGCCGGGCCGGGGGCTTCGGGCACCGCAACGCCCGGGCCGCCTCCCCCCGCCGTACGGCCGGTGGCCGCTCCCTTCGTCGTACCGCCCAGACCCACGGTCGATCCGACGCCCTCGCCCCGTCCTGCTCCTTCGGCCGCCTCCTGGCCGACGCCCGACACCACGTGGCCGGTCGACCCCACGTCGGCGGCCGGTTCCACGCCGGCATCCGGCCCCATACCGACGACCGGCTCCATACCGGCATCCGGCCCCATACCGGCATCCGGCTTCACACCCACAGCCGCGCCGACGCCGCCTCCGCGGCCGTCCGCCATGTCGGACACCGGGAGTTTCCATCTGCCGCCGCCGCTGCCCTCGCCGCGCGAGGCGGTCCCCGGCGTGCCACGCCCGCCCGCCCTGCCGCCGTCACCGCCCGCGGTGGCCCTGGCACCGCCCCATACCCCGCACCACGACCCCACCCGCGTGCCCTCCGCCACGGCCCCCGCGACGGCCCCGGCGGTCGTCGGCCGGCACCCGCTCCAGGCCCACGCCGTCCCGTCCCCGCACGCCCCCACGCAGTCGCAGCGGGTCGCCCGGCACGGCAGGCGAGCGGCCACCCGGCGCCCCGGCCCGCCCGCGAAGGTCGCCGTGCCGGTCCTGCTCCTCGCGCTGCTGTGCTACGCGGTCGGGTTCTGGGCGTTGCTGCGGATCTGAGCGGCGGTCACCCGGCCCATCGGCTCCGCGCCCGCCGCCGGGCGGCCGCCGTCCACACCGCGAGCACCACGATGAGGGCGGTACCGGTGCCGATCCCGCCCACCGCGACCGCCGTCATCGTGCGGGAATCCCGGTCCCCGCCGGCCCCGCCCGTTCCGTCTCCCCCACCGCCCCCGGGCGTGCCCACCGCGGCTTCCTCCCGGTCGGCCGCCGTCACCCGGAACACATCGCGCGGCGCGGACCACCCCGCGTACGCTGGAGGTGACGTCGCCGTCCCGCTCACCCGCACGCGCAGCGTCAGCCCGAACGGGCCGTTCCCGTACCGCTGCGCAACGGGCGCGCCGAGGTGCACGGCGAGGTAGTACCAGCCCGCGAACCGCATTCCGCTCGTGCGGTCGCCGGCGGCATGGCGGTTGGCGTAGGCGACGGGCGGCAGCGGGGTGAGGGCCGTCGAGGTCTGGGCACCGCTGTACCCGGTGGTGGCGTCGTCGACGTGGCCGCGGACGGGGTTGTACAGCGCCATGGCCAGGGCGGTGCCGACGTAGCCGTCGCCGGGGGAGCTGCCCAGCTCGGCGGTGGCGGCGAGCTGCCGGCCCCAGTCGACGGGCACCTTGTAGAAGAGGGTCTGCCCCGGCCGGATCGCGTCCTGCCAGACGCCCTGGTCAAGAGCGCTCGCCGTGGCGAAACCGGCCCCGCCCGCGCGCCGGACCGGGTCGCCCAGCAGGGCGTCGGGGGTCGCGGAGTTCCAGGCGCCGGGCGGTGTGGTGGTCGTGGCGTCCGGCTGCCGCAGGGAGGGTTCGGAGACGTAGTCCAGCTCCAGGTCCCAGGCGCCGGTCGCGGAGCCGGACAGGTCGCGCCGTTCGACGACCGCGTAGTACACCCCGGCGTCCTTGCACCCATAGCTGCCGGGCCCGGTCTCACGGGCGGCCCACGCGGCGACGGGGTGCGGGCTCTGGGTGGGGCCGAAGTGCGTGGTGTTGGATGAGCACGTGGCGCCGTCGGCGTCCTGGACGGAGACCCGCAGGCCGTCGGAGGCGGAGACCCGGGCGTCGGGCCGGGGGACGGCGGTCGCGGAGATGTAGGCGTTGGCGGTGGCGTCGAGGTCCAGGCGGTAGTAGAGCTTGCCGGCCTCGGGAAGGGTGCTCCGGTAGGTGTGTCCGGGATCAAGGCGTGTGGCATCCGAGGTGACGGTGGCGCCCCGGACCGTTGCGGCGCCGGGCGCGAAGGCGTACGGAGCGGGCGTACCGTCCGCCGCCGGGGCGGCGGGGGCGGCTCGCGCGGGAAGCGCCAGGGTGACACCGAGCGCGGCCGTCATGCACAGGGCCACCACTGCGTGCGCCTGCGTGAGCCCACGCCCCCGCGCTCCGCGCCGCGCTTCCGTGCGCCGCCACATCCCGAGCCCCCCTCTGGCCGTTGTGCCGCCCCGGACCGGACCGTCGCCCATCCTGCCCCGCCGGCCACAGGGGCATCAGCGCATCGGAGAGGAGCGGCCGAAATGCTCACCCTGAGGAGCGGCGCTTGCGGCAGCAATCGATCCCTCGACGGGCGGGAACACATTCGGGAGTCCCTGGAGAAAGCAACACAAAACCCCGACCGCGTCGGCGGCCGGGGTCTGCTCTGAACTGCTGTCTGTCGGAACTCACGAACCCGTGGGCACGGAGTCAGTCGCCTCCGTCCACAGATCCTGCTCGGCGCGATCCGCCTGGATCTGGCGGTACACGAGGAGCCCGCCGATGGCGGCCAGTGCGACCAGGAGAAGCTTCTTCACCGCGCGACCTCGTCTTTCCTTGACGTAGGGGACCTCTGGCGCCCGACTATACACACCGATCGATATCGATCGGTGACCTGAGGCGACGCTCAACTCCGGCCCGGCACAGCGCAGTACGACCGGACCTCACCCCTGACGATCCGCGGGTGAGCGGACCTCACGGAGTGTGACGTTCACCGCCCTCCACCATGGATTTCCGGCCTTTTTCGGCCCTGTGCGATCCCGTGCGCCCATCCGGGTGGTGTTCATCCGAAGATCGACGCGGCACGGGCGTCGGTCCACCACTTCACAGCCCCCATACACATGATGAGGAAAGTACGCAAATCGCCCAACCCGAAAGTGAGGGGTCATGGCCCGGAACAAGGTCATGAAGCTGTGGACCGTCGTCGTCACCGCCTTCCTGGCGCTGTGCGCCGCGCTCGGATTCGCCACCACGACCGCCACCACGGCCGCGGCCGCGTCGGTACCACAGCCGCAGTCGCCGCGCACCTCCGGCCCGCGGATGATGCTGCCGTGGCCGGCGCACGGACACCGGGCCCTGGTCCGGTCCCTGCCCCCCACGATGAAGCAACGCATCAGGGCCGAGGCCCATGGCTCCTCCCCCTCCTGCCGCCACCTTCCGTCCACGGCCACCACCGCGACCACACCCCTCACCCACCACGCCCTCCGCCCCCACGACGCACCACGACGCTTCGAGGAGCCGACCGTACTGCTGCGCAGCTGACGGATTCGCGGACGACGTCCGGGACAGAGACACTCAGGGACCCACCAAGGCGACTTGCGTACACGCCGACGGCAGACCGCCCGGCACCTGCTCCCAGGTGCCGGGCCGTCTGCCGTGCTCCCGTCTGCCGTGCTCCCGTCTGCCGGCACCGGCGCCTTCCACCTGCGCAGCCCGTGCCTGTTCCCGAGTCGTCAGGACCTCCGGAGGAGTCCTAGGCTGGCCTGGAGGGCCCCCGACAGATCGGTGAGAGCACCAGTGCCCAAGGCGTACGAACTGATCGCGGACGACCGGCTGATGGACCGGCGGCACGGCCGTGGCACCTGCGTACGGCGTTGGCGGACGCCCGTGGTGCGCCACAACGGGCGGCACCAGTGGGAGAAGGACCGCGCCCGGCAGCCGCTGGCCACGCGGGCGCGGACCGGGGCGACGGAGCACGACACCGGGCTTGCGTCGCACCACCTCGTGTTCGACGCGAAGTACCGCGAGACGAAGGCGCCCAAGGACCTCGCGGACGCGTTCGGCGTCCCGGACGGCACGGTCCTGCTGGAGCGCACCTACCGGACGCGCTGCGTGGCCGAGACCGCCCCGTTCAGCCTGGTGACCTCCTACCTCGTCCGTGACGTGGTCGCGGGGAACCCGGACCTGCTGGACGACTCCAACGAGCCCTGGCCCGGCGGCACACAGAACCAGCTCCGCACGGTCGGCATCGAGATCGACCGCATCGAGGAGCGTTTCACCGCCCGTCCGCCGACGCCCGAAGAGGCGCAGGAACTGGAGCTTCCGCCCGGGACGCCGGTCATCCTGCTCCGCAAGACCTCGTACGACACCGGCGGCCGCGTCGTGGACATCACCGACGTCACACTGCCCGGCGACCGCACGGAGCTGGTCTTCGTCACTCCCCTGGAAAGGTGGTGAGCGCTGCCGTGAGCCGGCGCGTCATCGTCGTCACCGCTGTCCACGCCCCGGCGGCCCGGTTCCTGCCGGAGGCGTACAAGTCCCTGGGCGAACAGTCGCTTCCGCAGGGATGGGAGTGGCACTGGGTGATCCAGGAGGACGGGGAGACGGACGACGTCCGCCCGTACGTCCCGGACGACGAGCGCGTGACCTTCCGTCAGGGCCGGCCCGGCGGACCCGGCGTCGCCCGCACGATGGCCCTGGCGCACACCGACGGCGCGTACGTGAAGGTGCTGGACGCCGACGACCAGCTCCCGCCGGGCACCCTGGCCCGCGACCTGGCCGTCCTCGAAGCGGACCCCACCCTGGGCTGGACCACGTCCCGCGCGCTGGACCTCCTGCCGGACGGCTCGACGGCCGCTTTCCCCGGCGATCCGGCGGACGGGCCGGTCGAACGCGGAGCGGTCCACGACTTCTGGCGGGCGAACGGCTTCCGTGCACAGGTCCACCCGGCGACGCTCTGCGTCCGGCGCGATCTCCTGATGGCGCTGGGCGGCTGGATGGCGCTGCCGGCGTCCGAGGACACGGGCCTGCTGCTCGCGCTGAACGCCGTGAGCCGGGGCTGGTTCTCCCGGGAGGTGGGGCTGCTGTACCGGAAGTGGCAGGGACAGGCCACCGGCCAGGCATCGCATGTCGATCCCGCGGAGCGGGAGCGGCGTATGGCGGTCGTGGAGGCGAGGGCCAGGGCGTTGGCGTCCTGCGGCTGGCGGTACCCGAGCCCCGGAAGCACGACCTGACCGCGGCCCCTGACGCCCGGAAGAACCGCCTGGGCCCAGGCCCCGGACGCCGGAAGCACCACCGCCCCCACGCCCCGGACGCCGGAAGCACCACCCGCCCCCGCTCCCGCTGCCGGGACGCGTCGCGTCGCGTCGCGTCAGGGCAGGGTTTCGGCGTCCACCCGGGAGAAGACCAGGTCGGTCTCCTCGACGACCGGGCCCCGCAGGCGGACCGCCACCCCGGGCGTCCCGCTCAGCGCTCGCGGGTAGCTCTCGGCCGCGTAGTCGTTGGCCAGCCGGTAGGCGTGGAAGCCGGCATCGGCCATGGTGCTCATCAAGTCCTCGGCGCGGTCCCCGAGTCGCGCCATGCGCTCGGGGGTCACCTCGACGGTGATCTCCGCGTCCGGCCGGAGCTTGTCCAGAACGGGAGCCAGTCCACGGACGACGCCGCCCTCCGCCCCCTCGACATCTATCTTGATCACGCGAGCGTTCGCGATCTCCTGCGGATCGAGCAGCTCCGGCAGCGGCAGGGCGTCGATCTCGAAGGTGGACTCGGCCGGCCCGTCGTACGGGACGATGCTGTTCGCGCCCATGTTGCGCGAGCTGGCGAGCACGAAGGTCAGCGTGGTGGGGGCGTCGGAGACGGCGGCGTTCACGGCCCGGATGTTCCGGCACCCGTTCAGCCGGGCCTGCTGCACCAGACGGTGGTGGAACGCCGGGGAGGCCTCGATCGCCACGACATGTCCCCGGTCGCCGACGAGGTGTGAGGCCAGCACGCTGAAGACGCCGATGTTGGCTCCGACGTCGATGAATCCGTCTCCCGGCTTCAGCCGGCGCTGGATCCAGCGGGTCATGTGCGGCTCCCACACTCCGAAGAGATACAGGTACCGCTGGATCAGGTCCTGGGTGTCGACCGCGAACCGCGCACCGAAGCGCGTGTCGACGACCCGTCGACGGGGGTGGTCCCGCAGATGCGGGTTCAGGAACCGGGCGGCCAGGGGCGCCTTGCCGAGCGAGCCCGGAGCGTCCCGCACGTACCGGCGGCCCAGGGTGACCAGGGCCTCCGCGACGGTACTGCTCATCCGGTCCGCCTCTCTCTCCGTCCGTACAGAGGCAACCGTAGCGCTCCGCGCGTGGGGCGGTGACGGACCGAGGGGCCTGGGGCCAGGGAGTGTCTGTCTCCGACGTCCCGCCGGGCGTCGCCCGCCAGGCGGAACGTCGGACGGACGCCCTCTATCCGGCGGCAGCCGCGAGCCAGTGGGCGACGCGACGCACCGTGGGCTCGTCGAGCCGCTCCACCAGCTCCTGGAGCGCCGCCGTGTCCACCTGCGTGAGGTCGTACAGTCCTGCCTTGCTCAGGCCGGCCATCAGGACCTGGTGGCGGCGGTCGGCCATGCGTTCGGCGAGTTTGCCCGGCTCCTCGCTGCTCCGGGCAGGGCGCGGAAGCGGTTCCGTGGCGGTCTTGCCCTCCGGCGCGTCGAACAGATGCCAGGCGCCGTCCTTCGGGCCCCACAGGGCGACCGTCACGTCGTCTCCGCGCGCCCGCGCGGTCTGGGTCATCTCACCGACCGCGTACAGCACGGCGGAGCGGTGGGGCGACTGAGCCGCCACCCGCCAGGAGGCCGTGGACGGCTGGTGGTACATCGCGACCCACCGGGGGGTGCCCGGCGGCCGGGGGCTCTGCGGACGTGTCTGCACTGCACCCACCCTTATCGGAGACGGTACGGCAGGGCAGACCGTAAATGACGAACCGTCAGTTAACCAGGGGCGTGCGGCGGCGATGACGGCGGCTCGGGACACTCGGGTGGGAGCCGGAGGGCGCCTTCTGCGCGCCCCACCGTCCGGCACCGGTCCCTCCCCTCGTGGAGACCGGTGCCGAACCGGGTGGTGGCGTCGAGCCGAGCCATACCGGCGCGGTCTGGGAAAGGCAGGGCGCGTCGCGGACCTGCGATGTCGCACGTCGTCTCGCCGAGCGCCGATCCGGTGGCCTGTCCGGGCACCGCGCGGTCGGTTCGCTCCCGCGCCGTGGATCCTGCCAGTTGATGCCTTCAGCGAGGAGGTTCCAGTACGGTCCGGGCAACTTAACCGCAGGTCAGCCGTATAAGGTGAGTTTTCCGGTCCGGACGTCGGGTGCGGTGGAAGTAAGGGGTGGGGACCTTGAGTTCCGACTCGGGAGCACGCACGGCCTTCGCGGAACGTCTCGCCCTGCTGTACAAGGAGGCCGGCAACCCTCCCCTCAAACGCGTGGCGGAGGCGGTCGTCCGGTTGCAGCGGGTCGACGAACGAGGGCGCCCCGTGCGGGTGTCCGCGCAGCGGATCAGCGACTGGCGGCGGGCCAGGAACGTGCCCGCCCAGTTCGCCGCCCTCGCGGCGGTGCTGCACGTCCTGATCCCCGAAGCACGGCGCTCACGGCCCGCGCCGGTGTCCACCGGCCTGTACGACCTGGCCCGGTGGCAGCGTCTGTGGGAGCGCGCGGTGGCCGACCCGGTCGGCGACCGCCCCTCGGCGTCCGAGGAGGAGACGGAAGACGAGGAGCGTTCCCCCGCCGACGCCCCGGCCGTCCCCGGCGGCGTGTGCCCGTACCGAGGGCTTGCTCCCTACCGCCAGGAGGACGCCCGGTGGTTCTTCGGCCGGGAGCGGTGCACGGCCGCCCTCGTCGGCCAACTCGAGGCGGCCGAGCGGACCGGCGGCCTGGTCATGCTCGTGGGCGCCTCGGGAGCGGGGAAGTCCTCCCTGCTGAACGCCGGTCTGGTGCCCGCCCTGCGCGGCGGCCGGGACAGCGACGTGCTGCAGCTCGTACCGGGCGGCGACCCCCTCGCGGAGCTGACCCGCCGGATCCCCGAGCTCGTACCCGTCCTGTCCGCCGAGAAGGAGGCGGAGGCGTACGAGCCCGGCACCGGGCGCTTCGAGCACGCGGTGCGGGAGGCCGTCGTGGCCTGGGCACGGCGCGAGACGTCCCGCGCCGCTCGCCCGGTCGTCATCGTGGACCAGTTCGAGGAGGCGTTCACCCTCTGCCCGGACGAGGCCGATCGGCGCATGTTCGTCCGGCTCCTGCACGCGGCGTGCTCACCCGCCGCCCCAGGTGACCTCGCCCCCGTGCTCGTGGTCCTCGGCATACGCGCCGACTTCTACGAGCAGTGCCTCGGGCACCCCGAACTGGCCGACGCGCTGCAGCACCGGCACATGGTGCTCGGGCCACTGACCACCGCGGAGCTGCGCGAAGCAGTGTCGGGCCCGGCCAAGGCCGTGGGACTCGAACTCGAACCGGGGCTGGCGGAGCTGATCGTCCGGGAGGTGAGCGTCGACGGCCCGCGCGGGGCGCACGACGCGGGCGTGCTGCCCCTGCTCTCGCACGCCCTGCTCGCCACCTGGCAGCGGCGCAAGGCGGGCCGGCTGACGCTGGCCGGCTACCGCGCGGCCGGCGGGATCCAGGGAGCGGTGGCGGCGACGGCCGAGCGGGCCTGGTCCGGTCTCGACCCGGCGGCCCGCACGGCCGCGCGCCTGCTCCTGCTCAGGCTGGTCCGGCTGGGCGAGGACACCCAGGCCACCCGCAGGCGGGGCACCCGACGGCAACTGGCGGAGGAGTCGACGGACCCCGGCAAGACGGAGGAGTCGCTCGAAGCGCTGGTTCGCGCCCGACTGGTGACGCTCGACGCGGAGACCGTGGAGATCACCCACGAGGCGCTGCTCCACGCCTGGCCACGCCTGCGCGACTGGATCGACGAGGACAGGAACGGGAACCTGCTGCGTCAGCGACTGGAGGAGGACGGCAGGGCCTGGGAGGCATCCCACCGCGACAGCGCGCTGCTGTACCGGGGTTCTCGTCTGGAGCAGGCCCATACCTGGGCGAAGTCCTCGGGAGACACCTTTCTCACCCGCAGCGCGGTGGAGTTCCTGGCCGCTTCGGTCCGGCTGCGCAAGCGCACCGTCCGGCTCCGGCGGGGAGCCGTGGCGTCGCTGGTCGTCCTGGCGCTGCTGGCGGTCGGTTCGTCGGTGATCGCGTGGCAGCAGCGGGACGACGCGGTGTTCGAGCAGGTGGTCGCCGAAGCGGACCGGGTGCAGTACACCGACCCGTCGCTGTCCGCCCAGATCGACGTCGTGGCCCACC
The DNA here is from genome assembly GCF_055639175.1 of Streptomyces sp. NPDC107546. NCBI lineage: Bacteria > Bacillati > Actinomycetota > Actinomycetes > Kitasatosporales > Streptomycetaceae > Streptomyces > Streptomyces sp. NPDC107546. The sequence continues at coordinate 163,779 of NZ_JBVKBA010000004.1, forward strand.
GCTTGCGACCGGACGACGAGGGCACCAACAGCCGGTTGATCTCCATCGTGAACGCACCGCTGGCCACGCCGCTGCTCGGCCACACCGGCGCCGTCTACCTGACCTCGTTCAGCCCGGACAGGCGGACCCTGGCCACCGCCAGCTACGACCGGACCGTCCGGCTGTGGGACGTCACCGACCCGGCGCGCCCACGCCCCCTGGGCAAGCCCCTCAGAGGCCACACGAGCTGGGTGAGCAGCGCGGTCTTCAGCCCGGACGGCCGCACCCTGGCCAGCGCCGGGGACGACGGCACGATACGGCTGTGGGACGTCACCGACCCGCGGCACCCGCGTTCCCTGGGCGATCCCCTGACCGGCCACGACGGCACGATCTTCCTGGCCGCCTTCAGCCCGGACGGGCACACGCTGGCCACCGCCGACGAGGATCACACCGTACGGCTGTGGAAGGTCACCGATCCCCGGCATCCGGTCCCGCTCACCAGGCTGACCGGCCACACCAACGCCGTACGGTCCATCGCGTTCAGCCCCGACGGGAAGACACTGGCATCCGGTGGCGACGACACCACGGTCCGGCTGTGGGACGTCACCGACCCACGGAACCCGCACTCCCTCGGCCGACCCCTGACCGGCCACACCCATACCGTGCACTCCGTGGCCTTCAGCCCGGACGGCAGGACCCTCGCCAGCGGCAGCGCGGACAACACCGTACGGCTGTGGAACGTCATCGACCCACGGCGTCCGAGCGCCCTCGGCGAGCCCCTGACCGGCCACACCGGCCCGGTGTGGTCCGTGGCCTTCAGCCCGGACGGGTCCCTGATCGCCGCGGGCAGCGCGGACAGCACGGCGAGCCTGTGGAACGTCAGCAACCCGGGCTACCCCTCGCAGGTCGGCGAACCGCTCTCGGGCAGCAGCGGCGAGATGTACGCCCTCGGCTTCAGCCCCGACGGGCACACCCTCGCCACCGGCAGCGGCGACAGCAAGGTCCGGCTGTGGTCGATACGGAGGTCGGACATGATCGGCCGGATCGGGGCGTTCAGCCCGGACGGGACGGTCCTCGCGACGGCCGCGGGCGACAGCAGGATCCGGCTGTGGAACGTGACGGACCCCGAGCGGCCCGTGGCACTGGGCAGGCCCTTCACGACCGGGGAGCGCGACCTGCGGTCGCTGGTGTTCTCGCCCGACGGCCGCACCCTCGCCGTCCTGACGGGGACCAGCAACACGGTCCAGCTGTGGAACGTCGCCGATCCCGCCCATCCGGTCTCCTACGGCTCGCCCGTCCCGCTGCGGACCCGGTACGCGGGCGCCGACGCGCTGGCGCTCAGCCCCGACGGCCACACACTGGCCGTCGACTACGACGACCGCACCATCCAACTGCTGGACATCACCGACCCGGCCCGCCCGCGCCGCCTGGGCAAGCCCCTCACCGGCCACACCGGCTACGTCAACGCCCTCGCCTACAGCCCCGACGGCCACACCCTCGCCAGCGGCAGCGCCGACGGCACCGTACGGCTGTGGAACGTCACCGACCCCCGGCGTCCGCGACCGCTCGGCTCACCGCTCACCGGGCATCTGGGCCCCATCAACACGCTCGCCTACAGCCCGGACGGCCACACGCTGGCCAGTGGCAGCGACGACGACACGGTCCATCTGTGGAACGTCACCGACCCGCTCCACGCCACCCGGCTCGGCACCGCCCTCATCGGCCACACGGAGGCGGTCGTGTCGCTGACGTTCAGCCCGGACGGTCACCGGCTGGCCAGCGGTGGCAACGACAACACCGTACGGCTGTGGAACGTCACGGACCCGGACAAGGCCTCCCCCATCGGCCAGTCGATGAGCCCCAACGCCAAGACGGGCAACTTCCTCTCCTTCAGCCCCGCCAGCCACCTGCTCGGGGTGTCGAGCGGCGCGGACACCGTCCGGCTGTGGAACCTGGACGTCGACCAGGCCGTCCGCCGCATCTGCTCGACCACACGGGGCGTTCTGACACCGGAGAAATGGCAGGAGTACCTGCCCCGCCTCTCGTACGACCCCCCGTGCGACCGGCAGTGATCCGGATCACAACCCCGGGTCGCCGTCGAGCAGTCGCTCCCCGCCGCGCAAGTGGCCTTGTTACCCTTGGCCATAGCCCGATCGCCGGTGCATCCCCCGTCGCCGGCGGTCGGGCCTTTCCATGCCCTGATGCGCCGGCAGCCCGAGGCCATCAGCGATCCCGGCCGCAGGAGCGCCGTCCGCGGCGGTACCTCCCCCTGTCACTCGTCTGCCCCGTCGGGGGCGACGGGGAGCAGCCGTGCCCCGAAGCTGGACCTGATGCAGGACCGGCGTGCACGCGCTGCCGAAGCAAGGGGAAGGCACCTCGGATGTCACACCACACTGCGCCGGTGCCGGGCTCTGCCTGGGTGGCCAGGTGGGCGGGAGCCCTACTGTCCCTCGCCGTGGCCGCCATCCATGTCGTGGACCAAGGCGGCATCACGGTGACGCGGGACCCCTACTACCTCGGCGTCGCATACCACGTCCTGGAGATCGCGGCCGTGGTCGCCGCCGTGCTGCTCCTCGTCGGCTTCGTCCGACCGGGATGGCTGCTGGCAGCCGGTGTCGCCCTCGGCCCCCTGCTGGGCTACATCCTCTCCAGGGGCCCGGGACTGCCCGACTACGGCGACGACATCGGTAACTGGACCGAACCGCTCGGGCTGCTCAGCCTGGCCGTCGAAGGAGCCCTGCTCCTGCTGTCGGTACCGCTCTTCGCACGAAGCCTGCGCACCGGACCGTCGACGCAGAAAGACCCCCGGTCCTAGTGGACCGGGGGTCTTCTCGCTGGTGGGGCTAACAGGATTTGAACCTGTGGCCTCATCCTTATCAGGGATGCGCTCTAACCAACTGAGCTATAGCCCCGCCGCGCTCCGCGGTGTGTCTCCCGCGCGCTGACCCCTGAAGATTAGCGCACCAGGTGGGCAGTCCCAAAATCGATACCCGGCGGGCGGCTCCCGAGTCTCCGCGAGAGCGCGAGGGCGGTGTCTACTCGTCCTCCGCCAGCGTCAGTTCGATGCCGCCCACGAAACCGGCCGACAGGTTGTAGATGAAGGCACCGAGCGTCGCGAGGGCCGTCGCCAGGACGACGTCGATGACCGCGATGATCGTGGTGAACATCAGGACGTGCGGCAGGGACAGGAACGCCTGCAGGTCGAAGCCGTTCGACTCGTTCGAGCCGGTGGCCTCCGAGATGGTGCCGCCGACCGTGGAGAAGACGCCCATCGCGTCCATGACCATCCACAGCACCGCGGAGGCCACGATCGTGCAGATGCCGAGCGCGATGGAGAGCAGGAAGCTGACCTTCATCACCGACCACGGGTCGGCCTTGGCCACGCGCAGGCGTGCCTTGCGGGTGCGGGGCATCGTGCCCGCCCCGGTGCGGGGGCGGCGTACGGCACCGGCCGGGGCCTGCGGCTGGTAGGCCTGCGGCGGGTGGTAGGGGGCCGCGGGCTGCTGCCGGCGCTCTCCGGGCAGCGGGGACGCGGCCGGCTGTGCGCCGGGGGCGGGCTGCGCGGCGGCGGCCGAGCCGGAGCCGGGCTTCTGCTGTGGGTCGGGCGAGGGCGAGTCGGTCGCAGGCGGCTTGATCGCCTTCAGATTCGTCGTGTGCGGATCTGTCGCGTCCGCGGCAGAGCCACGGCCGCCGCCGTCCGTGTCCATACCGGTCGATCCGGCGCCCGTGGCTCCGCTCACGCTGACTCACTCCTCGTGCTACTCGGCCGAGGGCGCCTCACCCTCGTCCGTGCCGGTGGTCGCGGCACCTTCCGCGGTCTCGTCCACGGCCACGTCGCCGTCGACTTCCTCCGCCTCGCGTCCCGCCTCGGCGTTACGTGCGATGCCGACCACGGCATCGCGCTTGCCCAGGTTGATCAGTTGGACGCCCATGGTGTCACGGCCCGTCTCCCTGATCTCATTGACCCGCGTACGGATCACACCGCCGGACAGTGTGATGGCGAGGATCTCGTCGGTCTCCTCGACCACCAGCGCGCCGACGAGCGAACCGCGGTCCTCCACGATCTTGGCGGCCTTGATACCGAGGCCGCCGCGGCCCTGGACGCGGTACTCGTCGACGGCGGTCCGCTTCGCGTACCCACCGTCGGTGGCAGTGAACACGAACGTACCGGGTCGAACAACATTCATCGAGAGCAGTTCGTCACCCTCACGGAAACTCATGCCCTTGACACCCGAGGTGGCGCGGCCCATCGGGCGCAGGGACTCGTCGGTCGCCGTGAACCGGATCGACTGTGCCTTCTTGCTGATCAGAAGCAGATCATCGTCGGGCGAGACCAGTTCGGCCCCGATCAGTTCGTCATCGGAACCGTCCGCCGTCTCACGGAGGTTGATCGCGATGACACCGCCGGAGCGGGGCGAATCGTAGTCCTTCAGAGGCGTCTTCTTGACCAGGCCGGACTTGGTGGCCAGCACCAGGTACGGCGCGGCCTCGTAGTCGCGGATGGCGAGGATCTCGGCGATCGCCTCGTCCGGCTGGAAGGCCAGCAGGTTGGCCACGTGCTGGCCGCGCGCGTCCCGGCCGGCCTCCGGCAGCTCGTAGGCCTTGGCGCGGTAGACACGGCCCTTGTTGGTGAAGAACAGCAGCCAGTGGTGCGTCGTCGACACGAAGAAGTGGTCGACGATGTCGTCTTCCTTGAGCTTCGTGCCGCGCACGCCCTTGCCGCCGCGCTTCTGGGCGCGGTAGTCGTCGGTCTTGGTGCGCTTGATGTAGCCGCCGCGGGTGACCGTGACGACGATGTCCTCCTCGGCGATCAGGTCCTCGATGGACATGTCGCCCTCGTACGGGATCAGCTTGGTCTTCCGGTCGTCGCCGTACTTCTCGACGATCGCGGCCAGCTCCTCGCTGACGATGCCGCGCTGGCGGACGGGGGAGGCGAGGATCTGGTTGTACTCGTTGATCTTCGCCTGGAGTTCGTCGTGCTCCTGGACGATCTTCTGGCGCTCGAGGGCGGCCAGGCGCCGCAGCTGCATCTCGAGGATGGCGTTGGCCTGGATCTCGTCGATCTCGAGCAGCCTCATCAGGCCCTCACGCGCGATCTCGACGGTCTGGCTGCCCCGGATCAGGGCGATGACCTCGTCGATGGCGTCCAGGGCCTTCAGCAGGCCGCGCAGGATGTGCGCCCGCTCCTCGGCCTTGCGCAGCCGGAAGCGGGTGCGGCGGACGATGACCTCGATCTGGTGCGTCACCCAGTGGCGGATGAACGCGTCCAGCGACAGCGTGCGCGGCACGCCGTCGACGAGCGCCAGCATGTTGGCGCCGAAGTTCGTCTGCAGGTCGGTGTGCTTGTAGAGGTTGTTCAGCACGACCTTGGCGACCGCGTCCCGCTTCAGCACGATGACCAGGCGCTGGCCGGTCCGCGACGACGTCTCGTCGCGGACGTCCGCGATGCCGCCGATCTTGCCGTCCTTCACCAGGTCGGCGATCTTCTGCGCCAGGTTGTCCGGGTTGACCTGGTAGGGCAGCTCCGTGACCACCAGGCACTGGCGGTTCTGGATCTCCTCGACCTCGACGACCGCGCGCATGGTGATCGAGCCGCGGCCGGTGCGGTACGCCTCCTCGATGCCCTTGCGGCCGACCACCAGGGCGCCGGTCGGGAAGTCCGGGCCCTTGATGCGCTCGATGAGGGCCTCGAGCAGCTCCTCGTGCGAGGCCTCCGGGTTCTCCAGGTACCACTGGGCGCCGGCCGCGACCTCGCGCAGGTTGTGCGGCGGGATGTTGGTCGCCATGCCGACCGCGATGCCGGCCGAGCCGTTGATCAGCAGGTTCGGGAAGCGGGCCGGCAGGACGGTCGGCTCCTGGGAGCGGCCGTCGTAGTTGTCCGTGAAGTCGACGGTCTCCTCGTCGATGTCACGGACCATCTCCATCGACAGCGGCGCCATCTTGCACTCGGTGTAGCGCATGGCCGCCGCCGGGTCGTTGCCCGGGGAGCCGAAGTTGCCGTTGGAGTCCACCAGCGGCATCCGCATCGACCACGGCTGCGCGAGCCGGACCAACGCGTCGTAGATCGAGGAGTCGCCGTGCGGGTGGTAGTTGCCCATGACGTCGCCGACGACACGGGCGCACTTGTAGAAGCCGCGGTCGGGGCGGTAGCCGCCGTCGTACATCGCGTACAGCACGCGCCGGTGGACGGGCTTGAGGCCGTCCCGGACGTCGGGCAGCGCGCGGGACACGATGACGGACATCGCGTAGTCCAGGTACGAGCGCTGCATCTCCGTCTCGAGCCCGACGGGCTCGACGCGCATGGCGAGTTCGCCGCCCTCTTCAGGGGTGACGGGAGTGTTCTCGTCGGTCATTGCTGGTGAAGGTCCTTCCTGGTGCGGTCAGCTGAGACCGACTCAGATGTCGAGGAAGCGGACGTCCTTGGCGTTGCGCTGGATGAACGCGCGCCGCGCTTCGACGTCCTCGCCCATCAGGACCGAGAACAGGTCGTCGGCCTGGGCGGCGTCGTCGAGGGTGACCTGGCCGAGGACGCGGTGTTCCTGGTCCATCGTGGTCACGCGCAGCTCCTCGGCGTTCATCTCGCCGAGGCCCTTGAAGCGCTGGATGGAGTCCTCGCGGACCCGCTTGCCGCGCTGGCGGCCCATCTCGATCAGCGCGTCGCGCTCGCGGTCCGAGTAGGCGTACTCCACGTCGTCCCGGCCCCACTTGATCTTGTACAGCGGGGGGCGGGAGAGGTACACGTGCCCGGCCTCGACCAGCGGCCGCATGAAGCGGAACAGGAAGGTCAGCAGCAGCGTGCTGATGTGCTGGCCGTCGACGTCGGCGTCCGCCATCAGGATGATCTTGTGGTAGCGGAGCCTCTCGATGTCGAAGTCCTCGTGCACGCCCGTGCCGAAGGCCGAGATCAGCGCCTGGATCTCCTGGTTCTGCAGGATCTTGTCGATCCTGGCCTTCTCCACGTTGAGGATCTTGCCGCGGATCGGGAGGATCGCCTGGTACTGCGGGTTGCGGCCGGACTTGGCCGAGCCGCCGGCGGAGTCGCCCTCGACGATGAAGATCTCGCACTTGGCCGGGTCGTTGGACTGGCAGTCGGCGAGCTTGCCCGGCAGGGACGCCGTCTCCAGCAGGCCCTTGCGGCGGGTCAGGTCACGCGCCTTGCGGGCCGCCACGCGCGCGGTGGCCGCCTGGATGGCCTTGCGGACGATGTCCGCGGCCTCGTTCGGGTTGCGGTCCAGCCAGTCGTTGAGGTGCTCGTAGACAGCCTTCTGCACGAAGGTCTTGGCCTCCGTGTTGCCCAGCTTGGTCTTGGTCTGGCCCTCGAACTGCGGTTCACTCAGCTTGACCGAGATGATCGCGGTCAGACCCTCGCGGATGTCGTCACCGGTGAGGTTGTCGTCCTTGTCGCGCAGCAGCTTCTTGTCGCGCGCGTACTTGTTGACCAGCGAGGTCAGCGCGGCACGGAAGCCCTCCTCGTGCGTACCGCCCTCGTGGGTGTGGATGATGTTGGCGAAGGAGTACACGCCCTCGCTGTAGCCGCTGTTCCACTGCATCGCGACCTCGAGGGACAGGCTCTTGTCCTTGTCCTCGGCCTCCAGGTCGATGACCGTGGGGTGCACCACGTCTCCCTTGCGGGAGTTGAGGTACTTCACGAAGTCGACGATGCCGCCCTCGTAGTGGTACGTGACGGTCTTGACCTCGTCCTTCTCGTCGGCTCCCGCCTCGTCCGCCCCGGCGGTGGCCTTCGCCGACTCGCGCTCGTCAGTGAGTTTGATGGTCAAACCCTTGTTGAGGAACGCCATCTCCTGAAAGCGCCGCGACAGCGTCTCGAAGGAGTACTCGGTGGTCTCGAAGATGTCCGGGTCCGCCCAGAACGTGACCGAGGTGCCGGTCTCCTCGACCGCCTCGTGCTTGGCGAGCGGGGCCGTCGGGACGCCCATCTTGTAGTCCTGCGTCCAGCGGTGACCGTCGGTCTTCACCTCGACCGAGACCTTGGACGACAGGGCGTTCACGACGGAGACACCGACGCCGTGCAGACCGCCGGAGACCGCGTAACCGCCGCCGCCGAACTTGCCTCCTGCGTGCAGCACGGTCAGCACGACCTCGACGGCCGGCTTCCCCTCGGAGGGCACGATGCCCACCGGGATGCCACGACCGTTGTCGACGACCCGCACACCGCCGTCGGCCAGGATCGTCACGTCAATGGTGTCCGCGTGCCCGGCCAGCGCCTCGTCGACGGAGTTGTCGACCACCTCGTACACAAGGTGGTGCAGGCCGCGCTCCCCGGTCGAGCCGATGTACATACCGGGTCGCTTGCGGACCGCGTCAAGACCCTCGAGGACGGTGATGGCACTGGCGTCGTACGAGGCCGTGACCTCCCCGTTCGAGGAGGTCGCCGGGCCGTTCGCGCCCGCGTCGGTGGACGGGATGTTCTCGTTGGGGTTGCCGGAATCGGCCACGAAGCGCCCTTTCTGGCACAGCACGAGCCGGGCTCGTCGGCGGGTTGCCGGAGCGGCTGCGGCATGTTGCGTTGGTCAAGCCCTGATCAGCGTTGCTCAGCTTTTCCCGGACGGTCCCCACGTTCGGGGCGGGATTGCCCTCCAGTCTACCGGTAGCGCCGACAGTGATGGGGGTTTGCCGGTACCTGAGTCCGCATGTGCCGCCCTCAACCGGTCTTGCCCGACTCCCCATATGCGGAGCGGGGCTCCAAGAGGCTCTGAGCGGCACTCAGCGCTTCCTGCTGTCAACCCTTGGCTACGTGGGAGCAAGACGGGTGTTCGCGACGGCGTGCGGGCGCACCGAAAGAGCCGTCGCCTCCTGCCGTCGACGGATTTATGTGATGTCTGTCACCCGTAGGTGTCTCCGGGCCCTGAGCTCCCCGGGGCGCGCAACGGGCCGAAGCGGTGGGCGGGGCCGCCGGGGCCCTGCACCTTGATCAGCCGGACCGTGCCGTGCCCCAGGTCCTCGTTGAGCCGCGCCACCAGCTGCGGCGCCAGCAGCCGCAGCTGCGTCGCCCACGCCGTGGAGTCGCACCGCACGACCAGGACCCGCTCGTCCTCGTCGTATGTCTGCGGAACACAGTGCCGGGCGAGGTCCTCGCCGACGATCTGCGGCCAGCGGCCCATCACACCGCCCACCGCGGCCGGGGTCTCCCAGCCACGCTCCGCGATCAGCCGGTTGATCGCCGCACCGAGCGGCATGGGGTCGCGCCGGTCGCCGCGCGCGCCGGAGCGCAAGCCCCCGCTCCGCGCCTGCCTCTTCTGCTGCGCCGCCTCCCCCCGCGCGCGTGCCTGCTCCTTCGCGGCCCGCAGCGCCACGCGCGCGAGGTCCACGCCGGACAGCTCCGGCGTCTTCTTCGGGGTGGGCTCGTCGGTGCTCATGCGCGCTCCACGGTGCCGTCGGACACGGAGTACCGCGTCCCCGTCAGTACGTCCGGTACGTCGTCGTCGACCGCGGCGGTCACCAGGACCTGCTCCCCGGGCGCCACCAGCTCCGCCAGCCGCTCACGTCGGCGGCTGTCCAGCTCGGCGAAGACGTCGTCGAGGACGAGCACCGGCTCATTGCCCTCCGCGCGCAGCAGGTCGTACGACGCCAGGCGCAGCGCCAGCGCGTACGACCAGGACTCGCCGTGGGACGCGTACCCCTTCGCGGGCAGCTGACCGAGCTTGAGCAGCAGGTCGTCCCGGTGCGGTCCGACCAGGGTGACGCCGCGTTCGATCTCCTGTTTGCGGGCCTCGGCGAGCGCCGCCATCAGCTGCTCGTACAGGGCCTCACGCGTGTGCGCCTCGCCGGGCGCGGACGGCTTGTACTCCAGGGCGACCGGGCCGCCGCCGGGCGCCAGTTGTTCGTACGCCTTGTCCGCGAGCGGCTGGATCGCCGCGATCAGATCGAGGCGCTGGGCGAGCAGTTCGGCGCCTGCGCGCGCGAGGTGCTGGTCCCAGACGTCGAGGGTGGACAGGTCCATCGAGCGGCCGCCGTGACGGCGGGCCAGCGCGGCCGACTTCAGCAGGGTGTTGCGCTGCTTGAGGACCCGGTCGTAGTCGGAGCGGACACCGGCCATGCGCGGGGAGCGCGCGGTGATCAGCTCGTCCAGGAAACGGCGGCGCTCGCCCGGGTCGCCCTTGACCAGCGCGAGGTCCTCGGGCGCGAACAGCACCGTCCGCACGATGCCGAGTATGTCCCGGGGCCTTACCTGCGAGGACCGGTTGATACGGGCGCGGTTGGCCTTGCCGGGGTTCAGCTCCAGCTCGACCAGCTGCTGCCTCTCGCCCTGGCGGACGGCGGCCCGGATGATCGCGCGCTCGGCGCCCATGCGGACGAGGGGGGCGTCGGAGGAGACGCGGTGGCTGCCGAGGGTGGCGAGGTAGCCGACCGCCTCCACGAGGTTCGTCTTGCCCTGGCCGTTGGGGCCGACGAAGGCGGTGACGCCCGGGTCGAGCGGGACTTCGACCCGGGCGTACGAGCGGAAGTCGGCCAGCGACAGATGCGTGACGTGCATGGTCGTTCGCCGACCTCCCTCAGGGTTGTGGACCGCCGTGCGGTCCTGTGGATTACTTCTTCTCCACGGCGTGGCCGCCGAACTGGTTGCGCAGCGCCGCGATCATCTTCATCTGCGGCGAGTCCTCCTGCCGCGAGCCGAAGCGGGCGAAGAGGGACGCCGTGATCGCCGGGAGCGGGACGGCGTTGTCGACGGCGGCCTCGACGGTCCAGCGGCCCTCGCCGGAGTCCTCGGCGTAGCCGCGCAGCTTGTCCAGGTGCTCATCCTCGTCCAGCGCGTTGACCGCGAGGTCGAGCAGCCAGGAGCGGATGACGGTGCCCTCCTGCCAGGAGCGGAAGACCTCGCGGACGTTGTCCACGGACTTGATCTTCTCCAGCAGTTCCCAGCCCTCGGCGTAGGCCTGCATCATGGCGTACTCGATGCCGTTGTGGACCATCTTCGAGAAGTGGCCGGCACCGACCCTGCCCGCGTGGACCGAGCCGTACGGCCCCTCCGGCTTGAGGGCGTCGAAGATCGGCTGCACCTTGGCGATGTTCTCGGGGTCGCCGCCGTACATCAGGGCATAGCCGTTCTGCAGGCCCCACACACCGCCGGAGACGCCGCAGTCGACGAAGCCGATGCCCTTGACGCCGAGTTCGGCGGCGTGCTTCTCGTCATCCGTCCAGCGGGAGTTGCCGCCGTCCACCACGACGTCACCGGGCTCGAGCAGCTCGGCCAGTTCGTCGATCGTCGACTGGGTCGGGGCACCGGCCGGGACCATCACCCAGACCACACGCGGACCCTTCAGCTTGCCCACAAGCTCTTCCAGGCTGTGGACATCGGCGAGGTCCGGGTTGCGGTCGTATCCGATGACGGTGTGGCCCGCGCGGCGTATCCGCTCGCGCATGTTGCCGCCCATCTTGCCGAGGCCGACGAGACCGAGCTCCATCAGTTGTTCCTTAGGTCGCTGTGTGGCGTGTGGGGCACGTTCGTACCCACGCCCGAGCCTAAACCCGGACGGTCACGCACAGCTGTGGGCATACGCGCTCATACGTGGTCCCACCTGCGGCTTCCCCCTGGGACCCGTCATCCACCGGACCCCAGGGGACTGTGGACGCCCATCAGCCGCTGAGGCGTACCGGCATGATCAGGTACTTGTACGCCTCGTCGGCCTCGGCGTCCATGGCCGGCTTGCCGCCCAGCAGCGCGGGCTTGGTGGATGTCGTGAAGGACAGCTGGGCCACCGGGGAGTCGATCGCGCTCAGGCCGTCCAGCAGGAAGGTGGGGTTGAAGGCGATCGAGATGTCGTCGCCCTCCAAGTGGGCGTCGACCCTTTCCACAGCCTGTGCGTCGTCGCTGGAACCGGCCTCCAGGATCAGCACGCCCTGCTCGAAGCTCAGCCGCACCGGGGTGTTGCGCTCGGCGACCAGCGCCACGCGCTTGACGGCCTCCACGAAGGGGGCGGTCTCCAGGGTGGCGACCGAGTTGAACTCCGTCGGGAACAGCGTGCGGTACTTCGGCAGGTCGCCCTCCAGGAGGCGCGTCGTCGTCCGCCGCCCGGCGCCCTCGAAACCGATCAGGCCCTCGCCCGCGCCCGAGCCGGACAGCGCCAGGGTCACGCTGTCACCGCTGGTCAGCGCCTTGGCGGTGTCCAGGAGCGTCTTGGCGGGCACCAGGGCGACCGCGGACGCCTCCGGGTTCTCCGGCTTCCACAGGAACTCGCGGACCGCGAAGCGGTAGCGGTCGGTCGAGGCCAGCGTGACCGTGTCGCCCTCGATCTCGATGCGCACACCGGTCAGCACGGGCAGCGTGTCGTCACGGCCGGCGGCGATCGCGACCTGCTGCACGGCGGAGGCGAAGACCTCGCCGGGGACCGTACCCGTCGCGTTCGGCATCTGCGGCAGCGCCGGGTACTCCTCCACAGGCAGTGTGTGCAGGGTGAACCGGGAGGAGCCGCAGACCACCGTCGCCCGTACACCGTCTGTGGAAATCTCCACGGGACGGTTGGGGAGGGCGCGGGAGATGTCGGCTAGGAGGCGGCCGGAGACGAGGACCGTGCCCTCCTCCTCGACCTCGGCCTCCACGGACACGCGCGCCGAGACCTCGTAGTCGAAGCTGGACAGGCTCAGCTGGCCGTCCTCGGCCCTCAGCAGCAGGCCGGCGAGGACAGGCGCCGGCGGACGGGCCGGGAGGCTGCGCGCCGCCCAGGCCACTGCCTCCGCGAGTACGTCGCGTTCCACCCGGATCTTCACCGTAAGCCGCCTCCTGCTGTTGCCGGCACTCTCGCCCTGCTGGCCTTCGTCGTCTGACTCGGTGTCGTGGGTCCCGGCGAGGGGAAGGACACCGGGGACCAGTCTGACGCACCCCACTGACAGTAGGTGCCTCTCAGGGTCAAGTCGTGACGAGGGGCAGTCGGGAGCCGGAGGGCGAGTTGTGCACAGACCCCGCTTCCAAGCGAATTTCCCGGTCTCTCTAGTTGGGAGTAGTAGTAGGGCCTGTGGAAACCGTGGATAACTGCGTTTTCCCAGGTCGGAGGCGGAATTTTGTCCACGGGGCCTGTGGGCGCAGCCCGTGGACAACCAGGGGTCTCTGTGGAGAACGGAAAGTTCTGCACACCCCGCGCACAGCCTCGGGGCACTTCTCCCCAGCGCCGTCCCCAGCTTTACCCGTCTTTCCCACAGGGCAACCCAGCACCTTGGTGTGACGCCTTTCACTCCCGTCGGTGAGGAGGCGCGCCGGGTTGCCGAACAGTGGACAGGACTGTGGAGAAGCTGGGGATCACTGGGGACAACCCGCCTCGGCCTGTGGGTTGCCGGTGGACAACTCCGTGCACAGCCTGTGGATCTTCTTCTCGTCCACAGGCTGTGGAGATTCTCCGTCCACGAATCCACAAGCCCGTGAGCTGGCCTGATCGTTCTTCGCCAGCACTCCCTGTGGACGCGATCTGGACAACTCCGCGGTCCCCAGGATGTGGACGGAAGAAAGTCACCGAATCTGTGGAGAGTGGCCGTAACGCGGCAGGTAATCGAACAGCGGGTGTCGTGAGGCGTCTGGTGCTCCGGTGCTCCGGGGACGCGGGAGGAGCAGGACCGGAACGCAAAAGGCGCCCCGGGGCCTTGTCCCAGGGCGCCTACGGAGGCGTAGACCGTCCGCGCCGACCGTGGCGACCGCGTCAGCCGTTCTTGATGCGGTTCGTCAGTTCCGTCACCTGGTTGTAGATGGAGCGCCGCTCGGCCATCAGCGCGCGGATCTTGCGGTCGGCGTGCATGACCGTCGTGTGGTCGCGGCCCCCGAACTGCGCGCCGATCTTCGGCAGCGACAGATCGGTCAGCTCACGGCACAGGTACATCGCGATCTGCCGCGCGGTCACCAGGGCGCGACCGCGCGAGGTGCCGCACAGGTCCTCGACCGTCAGCCCGAAGTAGTCCGCGGTGGCCGCCATGATGGCCGTCGCGGTGATCTCGGGGGCCGTGTCCTCGCCGCCCGGGATCAGGTCCTTGAGCACGATCTCCGTCAGGCCCAGGTCCACGGGCTGCCGGTTGAGCGACGCGAACGCCGTCACCCGGATCAGCGCGCCCTCCAGCTCGCGGATGTTGCGGGAGATCCGGGAGGCGATGAACTCCAGTACCTCCGGCGGCGCGTTCAGCTGCTCCTGTACCGCCTTCTTGCGCAGGATCGCGATGCGCGTCTCCAGCTCCGGCGGCTGGACGTCGGTGATCAGCCCCCACTCGAAGCGGTTGCGCAGCCGGTCCTCCAGGGTGACCAGCTGCTTGGGCGGCCGGTCCGAGGACAGCACGATCTGCTTGTTGGCGTTGTGGAGCGTGTTGAAGGTGTGGAAGAACTCCTCCTGCGTCGACTCCTTCTGCGCCAGGAACTGGATGTCGTCGACGAGCAGGATGTCCATGTCGCGGTAGCGCTTGCGGAAGGCATCCGCCTTGCCGTCACGGATGGAGTTGATGAACTCGTTGGTGAACTCCTCGGAGCTCACGTACCGCACGCGTGTGCCGGGGTACAGGCTGCGCGCGTAGTGTCCGATCGCGTGCAGCAGGTGGGTCTTTCCGAGCCCCGACTCCCCATAGATGAACAGGGGGTTGTAGGCCTTGGCCGGTGCCTCGGCGACGGCGACGGCGGCGGCGTGCGCGAAGCGGTTCGAGGCACCGATCACGAACGTGTCGAAGAGGTATTTGGGGTTCAGGCGCGCGGTGGGCTCGCCCGGCCCGGTCGCCGGCGCGGGCTGCGCGGCCAGCGGGCCGGGGGCGCCGGTCGTGGGCAGGTTCGGGCCGACCGGGCCCCCTCTGTGCACGTGGCCGTTGCCGGAGGGCGGCTCCGGCAGCTCGCGGCGGTCCGGCCGCTGCTGCTCGTAGTCAGGTCGCTGCTGCTCGTAGTCGGGGCGACCGCTGTCGTAATCCGGGCGTCCGCCGTCGTAGTCGGGGCGCCCGCCGTCGTAATCCGAGCGCTGCTGCTCGTAGGACGAGCGGTCCAGCGACTGCGTGCGGTAGTCCGGTGTCGCGTACGGGTCGCGCTCGGGGAAGCCGAGCCGCTGCTGCTGCCAGCCGTAGTCGTCCTGGCTGGGGCGCGGCCATGCGCCGGGCTCGGGGCGCTGGTACTCGCCCGGGTACGCGGGCCGGGCGGCCGGGAGCTGGTCGGCGGGCCGCTGGTCGGGGCGGCCTGCGCGGTGATCACGGTGATCACGGTGGTCGCGGTGGTCGCGGTGGTCGTCGGCACGGTGGCGGCCGTACCCCTCGTAGCCGCCGCCGTCGTACGCGTCGCGGCCCTGCGGAGAGGGCAGCTCGGGCTCCTCGTAGCGCGACTGGGCGGGCGGAGCGGGCGGCTCGCCCGCGGAGTCGTCGACGGTGATCGCGATACGGATCGGGCGGCCGCACTCACGGCTCAGGGTCTCGCTGACGATCGGCGCCAGCCGGCCCTCGAGGACACCCTTCGCGAATTCGTTCGGGACGGCGAGCAGGGCGGTGTCGGCCACCAGCGCCAGCGGCTGGCAGCGCCTGATCCAGTGCTCGTCCTTCGCCTCGACGCCCGGCCCGTGGCCCTCACCGAGGAGCTGCTCGAGTACTCGCGGCCACACTGCGGCAAGATCGGCGGGTACGTCAGCCACAGGGCACGCTCTCTCACAGGTCCCACGAACGTCTGGTTGCGGGACGGGTCGGGATGTGAATCGGTTCGGTCAGGTCGGGAGCAAAACTGCTCGGGCAGCGATAAAGGAACGAATCGGAGTCCAGTCACGGTAGTCAGGGCGGCCCGTACGGTTCAAGTTGTTGTCCCCAGCCTGTGGACAAGTGTCCCCGACCGGCCACCGGTTTGACCGGATGGCGCGGCCCCGCGTACCGTAACCAGGTCGAGTTGTCGATGGCTGCTGCCGCCTGCCTCCGATGGGCACAGATCACGTATCAGTGTGCCGACCAGCGCACTTTTCGGTGATCGGGAAGCGGTGCACTCGGGCGTAACGCGAGCTACTCGTGGGCGCACGGTGACAGCCAGGTGACACCCCGCCACCCACCGAATCATTACTGGAGCCCCCGAGTGAGCAAGCGCACCTTCCAGCCGAACAACCGTCGTCGCGCGAAGACCCACGGCTTCCGGCTGCGTATGCGCACCCGTGCCGGCCGCGCCATCCTGGCGTCCCGCCGCAGCAAGGGTCGCGCCCGCCTGTCCGCCTGATCGCGTACAGGTCATGACGTCGTGCTGCCTACCGAGCATCGGCTGAGGCGGCGCGAGGACTTCGCGACCGCGGTACGCCGAGGACGCCGGGCGGGACGCCCGCTTCTCGTCGTCCACCTTCGTAGCGGTGCCACGGACCCGCACGCGCCTGGGGAGAGCGCTCCCCCGACGCGTGCGGGTTTCGTCGTGAGCAAGGCCGTGGGTGGAGCAGTCGTTCGGAACAAGGTGAAGCGCAGGCTTCGCCATCTGATGCGTGACCGAGTGGCCCTGGTGCCCCCCGGTAGCCTGGTAGTCGTACGAGCGCTGCCCGGTGCGGGTGACGCCGACCATGCACAGCTGGCCCGAGACCTGGATGCCGCTCTCCAGCGGCTGCTGGGAGGAGGGGGCACGCGATGAAGTACCCGCTGCTGGCTCTGATCAAGCTCTACCAGTGGACGATCAGTCCGCTGCTCGGGCCTGTGTGCAAGTACTACCCGTCGTGTTCCCACTACGGCTACACGGCCATCGACCGGCACGGTGCGATCAAGGGGACGGCACTGACCGCCTGGCGCATCCTGCGGTGCAATCCGTGGTCGCTCGGCGGTGTGGACCATGTCCCGCCGCGCAAGCGTCCGCGGTGGCACGAAATGCTGCGTGACGCCTGGCGCGCACGCAAGGGCGGGCCCTCCGCCGCCGAACCGGCCACCGTGGGGAATCTCCCTTCGAGCCCGGCCGCAGAGACCTCGTCCCATGCCCAAGGAGCATGATTAGTGGACACGATTGCCAGCCTCTTCAGCTTCATCACCACACCCGTTTCCTGGGTCATCGTCCAGTTCCACAAGGTGTACGGCGCCATCTTCGGCGCCGACACCGGCTGGGCCTGGGGCCTGTCCATCGTGTCCCTGGTGATCCTGATCCGTATCTGCCTGATCCCGCTCTTCGTGAAGCAGATCAAGGCGACCCGGGCCATGCAGACGCTCCAGCCCGAGATGAAGAAGATCCAGGAGCGCTACAAGAACGACAAGCAGCGTCAGTCCGAAGAGATGATGAAGCTGTACAAGGAGTCGGGAACCAACCCGCTCTCCTCGTGCCTTCCCATCCTGGCGCAGTCCCCGTTCTTCTTCGCCCTGTACCACGTGCTCAACGGCATCGCGACGGGCAAGACGATCGGTGTCATCAACGACACGTTGCTTGCCAGCGCCCGTAAGGCGCACATCGTCGGCGCCCCGTTGGCCGCGAAGTTCACGGACGGCTCGGGGAAGGTCACCCAGCTCGGTGCCTCGCTGACCGACGTCCGGGTCGTCACCGCGGTCATGATCGTCCTGATGTCTGCGTCGCAGTTCTACACGCAGCGCCAGCTGATGACGAAGAACGTCGACACGACGGTGAAGACGCCGTTCATGCAGCAGCAGAAGATGCTGATGTACGTCTTCCCGGTCATGTTCGCCGTCTTCGGCATCAACTTCCCGGTCGGTGTCCTCGTCTACTGGCTGACCACCAACGTGTGGACCATGGGCCAGCAGATGTACGTCATCCACAACAACCCGACCCCGGGTTCCAAGGCCCAGGCCGCGTACCTGGAGCGCCTGTACAAGCACGTCACGCACCACGGCAAGATCCGCCGGCGGAGTGAGAAGGCCATCGTCAAGGCGATCGTCGCCAAGGGCCGAGACCGCAACGAGTTCGAGCGCAAGTTCATCAACGGTCTGACCAAGGCGGGCCTCGCGGCCCAGCCCGACGGCACCGTGGTGAAGAGCGAGGTCACGGCCGTCGCCACCGCCGAGGACGGTACGACGGTCGCCGGTGCCGCCACCCCGAAGCGTCAGCAGCCCAAGCGGCAGAGCAAGGCGCAGCGCCAGACCGGTGGGGCCAAGCCGGCTGGGGGCTCCGAGCCGACGTCCTCCTCGCCGTCGCTGGACAAGACCGACGCACCGCAGGACGCCAAGCCGGCCGAGGCCGCCAAGAAGGCGACGCCGCAGCCCGGCGGTGGTACCCGTAGCCGGGCCCAGTCCGGCCAGCGCAAGGGTCCGCAGCGGCCCAAGTCCCCGTCCAAGAAGTAAGAAGGAGTCCATCCCGTGACGGAAGGCACCACCTCCGCCGCTGCCGAGGGTGCAGACACCCTGACCCGCCTGGAGCAGGAGGGTGAGATCGCGGCGGACTACCTCGAGGGTCTGCTGGACATCGCCGATCTCGACGGCGACATCGACATGGACGTCGAGGGTGACCGCGCGTCCGTCTCGATCATCAGCGACACGGGCAGCCGTGACCTGCAGAAGCTGGTCGGCCGTGACGGCGAGGTGCTGGAGGCGCTCCAGGAGCTCACGCGCCTGGCCGTGCACCGGGAGACCGGCGACCGCAGTCGGTTGATGCTCGACATCGGGGGCTTCCGCGCCAAGAAGCGTGCGGAGCTCTCCGAGCTTGGTGCAAAGGCGGCAGCCGAGGTAAAGAGCACCGGGGAGCCCATGAAGCTCAAGCCGATGACGCCGTTCGAGCGCAAGGTCGTGCACGACGCGGTCAAGTCCGCGGGCCTGCGCAGCGAGTCCGAGGGCGAGGAGCCGCAGCGCTTCGTCGTCGTGCTGCCCGCCTGAATCGGTCCGTACGTCTCTCCGGCCCCGTCTGTAGCGCAGGCGGGGCCGAACTTTGTCAGCCTGGTAGTTCTGGTGATCGGCGCTGGTGGCGCTGATGCGGTACGGAAGGACGGTCCCCGTGACGGAGGCAGTGGAGCTCCCCCCTGCGCCCGAGCAGGCACGTGACGTATTCGGTGATCGCTTCGCAGATGCGGTCCGGTACGCCGAGCTGCTGGCCGAGGCGGGTGTGCAGCGAGGGCTGATCGGCCCGCGCGAGGTGCCCCGCCTGTGGGAGAGGCACCTGCTGAACTGCGCGGTGCTCTCGGAGGTCGTCCCCGAAGGGGTGACGGTGTGCGATGTCGGCTCGGGTGCCGGCCTGCCCGGTATTCCCCTGGCGCTCGTAAGGGACGACCTGAAGATCACGCTGCTCGAGCCGCTGCTGCGGCGCACCAATTTCCTCACCGAGGTCGTCGAGCTGCTCGGCCTTGATCATGTGACCGTCGTTCGCGGCCGGGCCGAGGAGGTCATGGGCAAGATTCCGCCGGTCCATGTCGTGACCGCGCGGGCGGTGGCTCCGCTGGACCGTCTGGCCACCTGGGGCATTCCCCTGCTGCGTCCCTACGGGGAGATGCTGGCGCTCAAGGGCGACACTGCGGAAGAGGAACTGAAGAGTGCGGCCACCGCTCTGGCCAAGCTCGGTGCGGTCGAGACGTCCATCCTCCATGTAGGGGAGGGCATTGTGGACCCGCCCTCGACCGTGGTGCGGGTCGAGGTCGGGGAGAGCCCCGGTGGGGTGCGGTTCGCGGCCAAGCGGGCCAAGGCGGCGCGGACGGGGCGGGCACGCCGACGTCGTTGATCTGGCGGTTGTCTGATCTGCTCCGAGTCAGGGTCGTACGCCACACAAGCTGCCAAACCTGCACATCTCGGAGTGTCGCGGAGGCCTGACCGCAGCTGCTGTGCATCGTGTTTCACGTGAAACGTCGCTCACTGCTGCACGGCATCATCAGTCGCGGCCGGGCCGCGGCCGAACCCCGCGAACGTAAGCCTCTCGGATCTCTCGGAGGACCGTCCACTCATGGCGTGGGATCCCCCGTGGAGGGTACGGAGTTGTCCACAGAGGTGGATTTCTCCACAGAAGACCAGACCTCACTGGTTCACAACCCCGAAGGCATGGGAGGCTCTGTTCATTGCGAGCCTGATGTCGAGGAGAGTGAATCCTTGCGGTCCGACGCCAACATCGCGGGACCGATGACCGATCCGGTCCCCGGTCCCCGTACCGAGTCGATGGGGGAGGATGTTTCACGTGAAACACCGCCCCCGATGGACGACACTCCCATCGGTCGTGCTGCCCAACTTGCGGTGGAGGCACTGGGTCGCGCCGGCGAGGGCCTGCCGCGGCCCGAGCAGACCCGGGTCATTGTGGTCGCCAACCAGAAGGGTGGCGTGGGCAAGACGACGACGACCGTCAATCTCGCCGCTTCCCTCGCCCTGCATGGCGCCCGTGTCCTGGTGATCGACCTGGACCCGCAGGGCAATGCGTCCACCGCGCTGGGGATCGACCACCACGCCGAAGTCCCGTCCATCTATGACGTGTTGGTCGAGAGCAAGCCGCTCGCGGAGGTCGTCCAGCCCGTCCCCGATGTGGAAGGTCTCTTCTGCGCTCCCGCCACGATCGACCTGGCAGGTGCGGAGATCGAGCTGGTATCCCTGGTAGCCCGGGAGAGCCGACTGCAGCGGGCGATCCAAGCCTATGAGCAGCCGTTGGACTACATCCTCATCGACTGCCCGCCCTCTCTTGGCCTGTTGACGGTCAACGCCCTGGTCGCAGGGCAGGAGGTGCTCATCCCGATCCAGTGCGAGTACTACGCACTGGAGGGTCTGGGCCAGTTGCTTCGCAATGTCGACCTGGTGCGGGGACACCTCAATCCGGCCCTGCATGTGTCGACCATCTTGCTCACCATGTACGACGGCCGGACGCGCCTGGCATCCCAGGTCGCGGAAGAGGTGCGCAACCACTTCGGCGACGAGGTGCTGAGGACTAGCATTCCTCGCTCGGTCCGTATTTCCGAGGCGCCGAGCTATGGACAGACGGTGCTGACCTACGATCCAGGATCGAGCGGTGCGCTCTCGTATCTTGAGGCGGCACGTGAAATCGCCCTGAAGGGTGTCGGCGTCCACTACGACGCGCAGCACGCCCATGCAGGCGCCCGGACGGAACAGAGCATGGTGGAGGGGATTCAGTGAGCGAGCGACGGAGGGGGTTGGGCCGTGGTCTCGGCGCACTGATCCCTGCTGCCCCGACAGGGGACAAGGCGACGGCTCAGGGGGCGGTGGGCAGCGGTGCACCCGCCTCCCCGGCGGCGGTGCCCGTCCTGACGACGGACCGGGGAGTGGCGGCCGCGAAGGTGGCCACGCTGCCGACTGTTTCACGTGAAACCGAGGACACGTCTGCGCAGGGCGCGGTGGAGACGACGGCGTCGCCGATCGGTGCTCACTTCGCCGAGTTGCCCCTCGATGCCATCACCCCGAATCCACGGCAGCCTCGTGAGGTGTTCGACGAGGACGCGCTCGCCGAACTCGTCACCTCCATCAAGGAGGTCGGCCTTCTCCAGCCGATCGTGGTGCGTCAAGTGGGTCCGGCGCGCTACGAGCTCATCATGGGCGAGCGGCGCTGGCGGGCCTGCCGTGAGGCCGGCCTGGAGGCCATCCCGGCGATCGTGCGAGCCACGGACGACGAGAAGCTGCTCCTGGACGCCCTCCTGGAGAACCTGCACCGAGCGCAGCTGAACCCGCTGGAAGAGGCAGCTGCCTATGACCAGCTCCTCAAGGACTTCAACTGCACCCATGACCAGTTGGCCGACCGCATCGGCCGGTCACGTCCTCAGGTGTCCAACACCCTGCGGCTGCTGAAGCTGTCGCCGGCGGTGCAGCGTCGGGTGGCCGCCGGGGTGCTGTCCGCGGGGCACGCCCGGGCGTTGCTGTCCGTGGAGGACTCGGAGGAGCAGGACCGGCTGGCGCACCGGATTGTGGCCGAGGGGCTGTCCGTGCGCGCCGTCGAGGAGATCGTCACGCTCATGGGGTCCCGGCCGCGCAGTGCCCCGCGTTCCAAGGGGCCACGCGCCGGTGCCCGGGTTTCTCCGGCGCTCAGCGACCTGGCGACTCGGCTCTCGGATCGCTTTGAGACCCGGGTGAAGGTCGACCTCGGACAGAAGAAGGGCAAGATCACCGTCGAGTTCGCCTCGATGGAGGATCTGGAGCGGATCCTCAACACGCTTGCCCCGGGTGAGGGACCGGTCCTGCACAAGGGTCTGCAGGACGGCGATGCCGAGGAGCCGGAGGACTGAGCCTTCCGGGTGAAGCCGGTGGTGATCGGCGACCCTCCGGGTGGGCCGTGTCCGGTGTGTACGGAACACGGCCCGCTCTTTGCTGTGAGGCAGTATCGATCGAATCACCAACGTGGATACGATGCGTTGGGGGTATGGCGCATCCACCTGACGGCACCTTGATCGGGGAGGCGGGGGCCATGCGAACCATGAGCCGTACCGGACTGATGACTGCGGGCCTGAGTGTGGGAGCGGTCGGCGGATTCGTCGGCAGCCTGCTCAAGGAGCGGAGCGCTCTGACAGCCGCCCGCAGTGCTGCGGGCGAAGGAAGCGAGGAACTGCCTTCATGGGGCGTCGGCTCGTACCGCTCACGCTGGACAACCTTCCGGACCTTCCCAAGCGCTGTCGTGCGTGTGTCTTCTGGGAACTGGACCCCGTCAGCGCAGAGGCGGCGGTAAAGGGCGACACGTCTGCGCTGGAGAAGGAGGCCTGGATCTCCGCCGTCCTGCTGGACTGGGGCTCCTGTGGCCGGGTGGTCTACGTGGACGACGTACCGGTGGGCTTCGTGCTGTACGCGCCACCCGCCTATGTCCCGCGCTCCACGGCCTTCCCCACGAGTCCGGTGTCACCCGACGCGGTCCAGCTGATGACTGCCTTCATCATGCCCGGTTACCAGGGACAGGGGCTTGGCCGGGTGATGGTCCAGACGGTCGCCAAGGATCTGTTGCGCCGGGGCTTCAAGGCGATCGAGGCCTTTGGCGACGCACGCTGGAAGGAACCAGCGTGCCTGCTGCCCGCCGACCATCTGCTCGCCGTGGGATTCAAGACGGTACGGCCGCACCCGACGTACCCCCGGCTCAGGCTGGAACTGCGCTCGACGCTTTCCTGGAAGGAAGACGTCGAGCTGGCGTTGGACCGTCTGCTGGGAGCCGTACATAAGGAGCCGGCGCTGCGGCCTCTGTAGCCGGGCTCATGCCTAGGGGCCGACCTCTGAAGGTCGGCCCCTAGGCGTTTCACGTGAAACATCGCCACCTCGCTCGGCGGCCTCGCTGGGCGGCCTGGCTCAGTGGCCTCGCCCTCTACTCGGCGATGAAGTCCTCGAGGTCGCGGACGATCGCGGCCTTGGGCTTGGCACCGACGATGGTCTTGGCGACCTCGCCACCCTGGTAGACGTTCAGGGTCGGGATCGACATGACGCCGTACTTCGCGGCCGTCGCCGGGTTCTCGTCGATGTTGAGCTTGACGACCTCGATCCTTTCGCCGTACTCGGCGGCGATTGCCTCGAGCGACGGGGCGATCTGGCGGCAGGGGCCGCACCAGGCAGCCCAGAAGTCCACCAGGACGGGCTTGTCGCTCTTGAGGACGTCCTCCTCGAAGGAGGCGTCGGTCACGTTCTTCAGGGTGCCTGCCACGGCGGGCTCCTTACCTCGGTGATGCGATGGGCGAAACGGGGGTCAGACGGTGGTCTTCTCGGGCTCGGCCTGCTGCTCGCTGTCTGCGAGGGCGGCGAGGTAGCGCTCGGCGTCCAGGGCGGCGGAGCAACCCGTGCCGGCGGCGGTGATCGCCTGGCGGTAGGTGTGGTCGACGACGTCGCCCGCGCCGAAGACACCGGTCAGGTTGGTGCGGGTCGAGGGGGCGTCCACCTTCAGGTAGCCCTCCTCGTCGAGGTCGAGCTGGCCCTTGAACAGCTCGGTCCGCGGGTCGTGCCCGATCGCGATGAACAGGCCGGTCACCGGCAGCTCGGCGAGCTCACCGGTCTTCAGGTTCCGCAGCGTCAGGCCCTCGAGCTTGGGGTTGCCCTTGATCTCGGCAACCTCGCTGTCCCACACGAACTTGATCTTCGGGTCGGCGAAGGCGCGGTCCTGCATCGCCTTCGAGGCCCGCAGGGTGTCACGACGGTGGACGATGGTGACGGACTTGGCGAAGCGCGAGAGGAAGGTGGCCTCCTCCATCGCGGTGTCGCCGCCGCCGATCACGGCGATGTCCTGCTCCTTGAAGAAGAAGCCGTCACAGGTGGCGCACCAGGAGACTCCGCGGCCGGAGAGGGCGTCCTCGTTCGGCAGGGCCAGCTTGCGGTGCTGGGAGCCGGTGGCGACGATGACGGCCTTCGCCTTGTGCACCGTTCCCGCAGTGTCCGTGACGGTCTTGATCTCACCGGTGAGGTCGACGGAGACGATGTCGTCCGGAACCAGCTCGGCACCGAAGCGCTCGGCCTGCGCGCGCATGTTGTCCATGAGCTCGGGGCCCATGATGCCGTCCTGGAAGCCGGGGAAGTTCTCGACCTCGGTCGTGTTCATGAGCGCACCACCCGCGGTGACGGCGCCCTCGAACACCAGTGGCTTCAGCGACGCGCGCGCGGTGTAGAGCGCCGCCGTATAACCGGCGGGCCCGGAGCCGATGATGATCACGTTACGGACGTCGCTCACGGCTTGATTCCTCGTCTCTGGAGACTGCTGCTGCCTACTGCCGGTGGGAGCCTTGCTCGGAGCTCTCACCCCACCCAACGGATCCTAAGGGGCTCGCATTCCCGGTGTGCCCGGGCACACGGAGACGCGGCACCGCACACAGTTCCCAATGACACCCGGGTAGGAACCGGTCCGGGGGGCGAAACCTCAGGAGCGGGCGTACGAGTGGGTCAGCAGCACCTTGCCGGGGGATCCCGAGGCCTGCTTCACGCAGGCCGCGTCGACGATGTAGGCCGTGACCTTCGTGCTGTCGGAGGCGTCGGGGGTGACGAGGAGATAGACGAGGGTCCCCTGGTACACGCCCTTGTCGGCGGCGAGGACGCTCTCGTTGGTGGTGATGGCCTGCTGGACGCAGGCCGGCACGTTGACCGTGGTGTCCTGGAACGTCTTGTTCGGCCGCATGCCTGAAGAACCGGTCGTGCCGGGGTCGGACTGAACGCCCCAGGGCTTGTCACTGGCGGAGCTGCTCTCGTCCGTCTTCCCGGCGAGCAGGTTGGTGACCTGACTCTGCAGCGTGCCCTCGGAGTAGGTGTGCGCGGCGTCGGTGTGTTGCGGCGTGGCCGTTGTGTTCTTCCCCGTGTCGCCGCCCAGTGTCTGCACCAGCAGGACGCCCAGACCCACGGCCGCTGCTGTGAAGACGGCGGCCACGGCGACGGTCCTGCGGCGGAGGCGACGGGTGCGCTCGGCGCGGCCCGGTCCGGTGGCCACACGGGCGTGGCCCACAGGCCGGTCAGCGGCGGAACGGGTCGCTGTTTCACGTGAAACATGTGCGGCGATGAGTTCGGGTGAATCGGCATCCGGGCCGTCGGGTGCCGATGCTGGTGGCGCGACGTCCGGCAGCGCCTCCGCGGCGAGCGCGGCATCGATACGGCTCGCCACATCGTCGGGCATGCGCGGCGGACCCGGAAGCGCGCCGAGGAGTCCGCGGATCTCCTCCAGGGAGTCGTACACGTCCGCACACAGAGGGCACTCGTCCAGATGCCCCCGCACGTCCGCGACGCGGGAGGGCGGCAGAAGACCTTCGCTGAGGTCGGAGAGCTCCTCGACGCCCGGGTGCCCGGCCATATCGGTCGTGGATGTCACGCTCGCCCACCTCCACCCTTCACAGCAGCTGAATCGCTTGGCCCTGCGTCATGTGGTCCTGCTGCAGGTGGGACGGATGCCCCCTGAGCCCGGTTCCGTCCGCCGCCCGACTTCTTGACGTCCCTGCCGCCGCCCTCCGCGCGCAGATGGGTGAGCAGCGGCAGCAGTCTGGCTCTGCCCCGGGCACAGCGGCTCTTCACCGTGCCCGTCGGCACATCGAGGATGCGGGCGGCCTCCGCGACCGGGTAGCCCTGCATGTCCACGAGGACGAGAGCGGCACGCTGGTCCGGGGGCAGGGTGCCCAGAGCCTCCAGCAGTTGGCGGTGCAGATCATTCCGCTCGGCCGGCGCCGAGGCCGACTCATGCGGCTCCAGGAGTTGCTCCAGGCGTTCGGTGTCGTCCACGGGCGAGGTCTTCCTGGAGGCCGCCTTGCGGGCGCGGTCCAGGCACGCGTTCACCGTGATCCGGTGCAACCAGGTCGTGACGGCGGACTGGCCCCGAAACGTATGGGCCGCCCGGTAGGCAGAAACCAGAGCGTCCTGAACGGCGTCAGCGGCCTCCTCACGGTCCCCGAGCGTGCGCAGGGCCACGGCCCAGAGCCGGTCGCGGTGCCGGCGCACGATCTCACCGAAGGCGTCGGGGTCGCCGGCTATATGACGGGCGAGGAGGTCCTGATCGCTTGCGTCGTCGTATGCGGTGCCATCCGCCATCGGACCCCCTCCCCCTCGACGCTTGCTCAGCTGGTGAACTTCACGTCGGTGATGGCCTGCTTGTAGCCGGCTCCGCTGTAGCCGTCGCTCGGCGCCATCGGCACAGCGGTGATCCACAGCAGGACGTACTGCGTCTTCAACGACTTGGCCGCCTTCACAGTGAGAGAGGTACCGCTCGTGGTGGCGGTTCCGATCTCCTTCATCCCCGCGACCCCTGTGGAGGGGGACAGCGAGTCCGTTGCATAGAGATGGATCGTCGTCTGGCTGCCTGGGTAGCGAAGCCCTATGGAAGCGGCAGCGATCTCCCTGGCGGAGCCGAGGTCGTAGACGATGCCCACACCGGGCTTGTAGGGCGCCAGCTCGGGACCATCGTTGTAGCGCTTGGTCCGCCAGTAGCTGGAGCTGTCCCCGTCGTACGTCTTCTTCACGTCGTCGGGTGCCTGCGCATCACCACTCGCGACGTACTCCTGCGCCCCCTGAATCGTGATCTGGGTGGTGGGCCGCCTGGGCGTGATGCCGCCGTTCTTGTCGTTCCCGTCCGTCGTATGCGTCTGGTTCGTGTTGTCGGACTTCTTGCCCTGGTCCATCAGGGCTTCCGCGAGTTGCCAGCTGCCCAGGCCCAGCGCCGCGATCAGCAGCGCGGAGACCGCCCACTTGAGGGCCTTGCCCGTGCGGCTCTGCAGCGGGGGCGGCGGGGCCGGTACGGGCTGGGTAATGCCCGGGTGGGGCGCGGGGCGGCCGTACGTGCCCTGCTGGTACGTCGTGCGCTGGTAGTCGGGCGGCGCTGTGAACGAGGGCTCCGGCGGGCGGATGCGGGGCATCTCACCGATCGCCTTGACCAGTTCCTCTGGCGTGGTGCATGGAGCCTCGTGCCGGGAGGCGGTGGCACCGTCGTTGGCCAGCGCCCGCATGGCGAGTTCGGACAGACCGCGGTGCACGCCGGCGCGGACCTGGTCCGGCGCGATCAGGCCGACGCCCTTGGGCAGCCCGGACAGACCGTAGGCGTCGTCCTCGTAGGGCCAGCGCTGGGTGAGGGCGGCGTACAGGAGCGCGCCGACGGCCTCCGTGTCGGTGCGCTGCGGAGTGTCGGAGCTGATGCCGCGCAGGGCGGCGTTCACCGCGAGGCCGCGGATGCGCCACTGGCCGGAGGAGGTGCGCAGGATGGTGCCGGGGTTCAGGCGAAGATGGGAGAGGCCCTCGCGGTGGGCGGCGGCCATGGCTTGGGCCACCTGGGTGACCATCTGGTAGGCGTCGTGGGCTTCCAGCGGTCCGGTGGCGAGCAGCGTGGTCAGTTCGACGGCGTCCGGCAGCCATTCGTGCACGACATAGACGAGGTCGTTCTCCTCGACCGCGTCCAGGACCTGCACGAATCGCGGGTCGCCGAGCAGCGCGGAGGAGCGGGCCGCGGCCAGCACGGAACGCGCCCTGGTGTGGTCCGAGGGAAGGACATGAATACCGACGGCGCGGCGGAGTTTCTCGTCCACCGCACGCCAGCTGCTGAATCCGTCCAGACGGGTGACGCACTCCTCGAGACGGTAGCGTCTGGCGAGCTTGTGACCGCTGTGCAGTTCGGGTGGTGAGGCTTTCCCGGGACGCTCGGTCCCGCCGCGCCCCTGCGGCTCGTCGCTGTCCGTGTCCCGCTCCCGGTCCTGGGCCACCCCGTCGGACGTGGACTGGTCCGCCTTGGCGGTCAGCGGCTCGTCACCGCTGTTGTCTGCCACGTCGACGGCAGCCGTGCTCCGTTCCGCCACCGTCGTACCTGCCTCCCCATCCGTTGCGCGCTGTCCGACGCAGAAACCAATTGTGCCCACAGTCCGCCGCTATGCACGACACACGGCGGCGGACAATGGTTGTGCGCGTACCCCCGCCTCAGCGCCCCAGGCGCCCGCGGACCATGCCGACCATTGAGTTGAGTTCCTCGATGCGCATCTTGCGTGCGGCGACGTAGAAGACACCGAGAAGCAGGGCGCCACCGCCGACGAGGGCGGCCAGCGAGCCGGCAACCCCCTGCCCCAGCGTGTGGCCGATCTCGTAGCAGGCCGCTCCACTCAGCAGAGCGGCCGGCACCGAGGCGATGCCGAGCCGTGCGTATGTCCGCAGTACCCGGGCGCCGTCCAGGTCGCCGCCCAGCCGCTTGCGCAGCCGGGCCCAGGCGACACCGACGCCGATCGCGTACGCGAGGCCGTAGGAGCCCGCCATGCCGATCACGGCCCAGCGGGCCGGCAGGACGAAGTAGCAGACGGCGGAGGCCCCCGCGTTCACGGCGGCCACGATGACCGTGTTGTAGAAGGGGGTGCGGGTGTCCTCGTACGCGTAGAAGGCGCGGAGCACGACGTACTGCACGGAGTACGGGATGAGGCCGAGACCGAAGGCCATCAGCATGTAGCCCATGTTGGTGGCCTCGCTGGTGCCCGACGAGCCGAAGATCAGGGTGCACATCGGGATGCCCAGCGAGACGAACCCGAAGGCGATCGGCACGATCGCTACGGCCGTGGTGCGCAGGCCCTGCGAGATGTCGTCTCGGACGGCTCCGCCGTCGCCCTCGGCGGCCGAGCGCGAGATGCGCGGCAGCAGGGCCGCCATCAGGGAGACGGTGATGATCGCCTGCGGGAGCCCCCAGATCAGCTGGGCGTTGGCGTAGGCGGCGAAGCCGGTGCCGTCGACCGGGGAGTGCTTGCCCGCCGAGGTGGACAACTGTGAGACGACGAGCGCGCCTGCCTGGTTGGCGAGGACGAACAGGACGGTCCACTTGGCGAGCGTCGCGGCCTTGCCGAGGCCATGGCCCTTCCAGTCGAAGCGCGGCCGCAGCCGGAAACCGGTCTCGCGCAGGTACGGGATCATCGCCAGGGCCTGTACGACCATGCCGAGCAGCACGCCGATTCCGAGCAACCGCTGCCCCTCCGGCGGGATGTTCGTCACCTTCATCCCGGAGTTGGCCGCACTGCCGTACACCCAGATGAACGCGCCGAGCGTCACGATGATGACGATGTTGTTGAGGACCGGGGTCCACATCATCGCGCCGAACCTCCCCCGCGCGTTGAGGACCTGCCCCATCACCACGTGGATGCCCATGAAGAAGATCGAGGGCAGGAAGTAACGGACGAAGGTGACGCCGACCTCGTTGGCCGCCGGGTCGCTGGCGACCGAGTCGGACAGCAGGCGGATCAGGAAGGGCGCCCCCAGGATCGCGACCACGGTGAGCCCGCCGAGCGCCACCATGACCAGGGTCAGCAGCCGGTTGGCGTACGCCTCGCCGCCGTCCTCGTCCTCCTTCATCGCGCGCACCAGCTGCGGCACGAAGACGGAGTTGAGGCCACCGCCCACGGTGAGGATGTAGATCATCGTCGGCAGCTGGTAGGCGACCTGGAAGGTGTCGCCGAGGAGGCCGACGCCGAGCGCCGAGACGATCAGCGCTGAACGGATGAACCCGGTGAGCCGGGAGACCATCGTGCCCGCCGCCATCACGGCGCTGGACTTCAGCAGGTTCGAAGCCCGCCCACCCTTCTTCCCTTCGGGCGCGGATGGCGCGGCGGGCTCGGCGGTCGCCTCGGGCGCGGCCACCGGTGCCGCATCGGCGGCCGGCGAGGGGGCAGCGTACGTCCGTTCCTGCGGGGACGACGCCTGGGCGTAGGCGGGTGCCGGGTACGGCCCAGCCGGTTCCTGGCCCTGAACCGGTGCGGGGCCCGGTACGGACGGCTGCCGCACGTACGGCTGCGCGCCGCCCTGCTGCTGGTCCCTGAACAGGTGCGCGAAGGCGTCCGGCTCGTGGCGCTCCTCACCGGCCTGGGTGACGAGGTCGTCGACGCCCACGAACTGAGTGGTGCGGGGGTCGTCGCCGTACGGCAGGTACTGCGACGGTCCCTCCGGCTCGGGCGCCGGCGGCTGGGCCCACACATGAGGGTCGGGGGTGTACTGCGGCGTCGGCGGCTGGGCGTACAGGGGCTGTTGCGGCTGATACGGGCCGGGGGGCGGCGGGGGGTGCGCGGCGCGGTCGTACAGCGCCTCGGTCACCGGGTCCTGAGCGGAGAGGTCGTGCGCCTGGTAGGGGTCCTGGTGGTAGGCGTCCTGCAGGTACATGTCGGCCGGGGGCTGCGGCGGTACCTGACCGGGCTGATGCGGTGGCGGGCCCTCGGGGTAGCCCGAGCTGCCCACGGCGCCCTCCTCGCGGTCACCGTCGTACGGCGCGTTCATGGTTACCCCACCTCGTTGTCCCCGGGCCCTTGGCCACGACATCGCTCAACGGTCCACTCTCTCACCCGTCCCGGACGGGTCGGTGCTTTCCGGTGCGGTGTCCGGCCCCGGGTCACTCGGGTGCTCCGGGTCGTCTGCCCCGGTCTCCGTGTCCGACTCCTGTGCGGGTGCCGCCGCGGATCCTGCGGTGTCCCCAGTGTCTACGGTGCCGTCGGCGGCCTTGTTCAGTCCCCTGTCGTCCGCGTGCTGCGGGTCGTCCTGCCGCTCCTCCTCGGCCTGCCGTGCGGCCAGGCGCTTGCGCTGGGTGTACATGCGGAACCCGGCGAGCACCAGCAGCAGCACACCACCGGCAATGACGAGCATCACCGTGGGAGTGATCTCGGTGACGTTCACGTCGAAGGTGATCGGAGGGCCGTACGGCTGCCCGTCCTCGGTGAAGAGCTGGGCGACCACCGCGGCCCGGCCGTTGGCGTTGGCCGTGGTGGTGAACTTCACGGACTGGCTGTGCCCGCCCGAGACGGAGATGGGCTGCTCGGAGAAGGGGCCGTTGCCGATCTTCAAGCGCGTCGGCTGCTGAGAGGTGAGCCGCAGGACCAGGTGGTCGACCCCCTGCATGAGATTGTTCTGCACCGTCACGGGGATGGTCGCGCTGCGGCCGGAGAGCTTCGTCTCGGACTTCTCGATCAGCCGGACCTGGTCGGTGAGCCCGTCGAGGTACGACTCCACGTCCTGGCGGAAGGCCGAGGCGTCGGAGGCGTGCCCGCGCCATGAGGTGGACATCGCGCGGTCTATGGCCCGCCCGAAGGGGGTGACGACTCGTGCGGGGTCGGTCAGGATCACCTTGAAGCTGTCGAGCTTGTCCTGCGTGTTCTCGATCTGCTCGAACGCGGACCGCTGAAGCTCCTGTCTGCGCAGCGAGGAGGGGTAGCGGGACGCGGCCGGCACCTTCGTCGTGGCATCCGGGTCCGGCTTGGCCTTGGCGGCCGCGGACAGATCGGCCGACTCAGACCAGTGGCTGCCCTGCAGGGCCGTCAGCGCCTCCGCCATCGACTGGGCCTGGCTCGCGGA
The DNA here is from genome assembly GCF_055639175.1 of Streptomyces sp. NPDC107546. Classification (NCBI taxonomy): domain Bacteria; kingdom Bacillati; phylum Actinomycetota; class Actinomycetes; order Kitasatosporales; family Streptomycetaceae; genus Streptomyces; species Streptomyces sp. NPDC107546. The sequence goes on from NZ_JBVKBA010000004.1 coordinate 195,294, forward strand.
CGGCATCCGCGGGGGAGCGACCACGATGCTGCGCTGCTTGTCCGGCTCTTCGAGGTTGATCATCAGGCTCTCCGCCAGGAAATCCTGCACGGCGAGCGTGGAGCTCCGGGCCGAGGTCATGTCGCCGTCGAAGGCGGTCGACAGGCCGTCGTCCGCGACCACCGCCGTGGTGCCGCTCCCGATGGGGCGGGCGGCGGTGGGCGTGTAGGACAGGCCGCGGGTCTCCTGGAGGCTGTCACTGCGGGCGATCACCTTGTCGGCGCCGGCAGAGGTGGCGACCTTGATGATGGAGGGGTCGATCGCGCCGTCCACGGGCCAGGCGAAGTCCGTGTCGGGTTTCACGTGGAGGATGGTCTCCACGGTGCTCGCTGCGACGTCAGTGGCGTCCTTGAGGTGGCTGAGGGAGCCGGTGACGTTCTTGCCGTTGTGGGCGAGCGAGGCCAGGTCGGGATCGCCGTAGGGCAGAGCCACGACCTCCTTGTTCTGGACCGTCTTCTGAAGGTCGGCGAGCCACTGCTTGGCGACCGCCTGGCTCTTGCCTGCCGTGACCTTGTCGCCGTCGCCCTTGATGCTGTAGCTGCCCGCCATCGCGTCCACGGAGGCGAGCAGGTCGGGGTCGATCACCCAGGTGACGTCGAGGTTCCTGCCCTGTGAAAGGAGCTGCGAGAGACGGCCGCCCGGGGAGATCTCCTTGGCCAGGTCGTCGTTCTGGAAGACGGGTGTCTGCTGCTGGTTGGGGAGGGTCTCCGCGGTCATGTGGACATCGGAGACCAGCGGCCACAGGAACGTCGTCTGCGTCTTGGTGGCGGCGTCGTCGGGCTGCCAGGGCAGGAACGTCCGCTGGATGCCGAGCACCTGCTCGTCGGGCTGTGCGGCGGTCCGGCCGGAGAGCGAGACGCCGAGCGAGTAGACCCCGTCGGAGCCGAGGTCCAGCTCCTTGACGGGCACGGAGATGCTGAATTCCTGGGTGGCACCGGGTGCGAGCTGGGCGAACTTCTCGACGTACTTTCCGCCGACCTCGGTGCCGTCGACGCCCGGCAGGTAGCCGGTGCGCCGGGCGACGCTGTCGATGGACGCGCGGTTGGTCAGCTCCTGGCCGACGCGCAGGCCCACGTGGGCGTCGGTGACGGCCTGCTTGCCGTTGTTGGTGACCGTGCCGGAGACGGTGAGGGTGTCGCCATCGGTCGGCACGCTGGGGCTGAGCGAGTCGAGGGAGATGCTGACCGCTCGGGAGCTGCCGGTCTCCACCGCGGCGCTCCTGGCGGCGGCGTGTGCGGCCGGGCCGGCGGGCAGCTGCAGCAGGCCGGCCAGCAGGGGTGCGCCCGCGAGCAGCGCTCCGGTGCGCCGGAGCCACCGGCGGGCAGGTGAGGAACTCATCCCCTGGAAGTCTGCCGCCTCGGCCACGCGCTCGCCCGTCCCTCGTCGTCAGTGGTCGTCGGAATGTGCGTCCCCGCATGGTAACGATGCGCGCGGAAGCGAAGTGCCGCGGTCCGCACCACAAGATCGGAAAGGGAGCGGGGCCGTCCCGTCATCGCGGGGATGGGAAGGCCCGTCACCACCCGCTGTTTACGGTCGTTCACGGAACGCTTGTGCAGGATTAATGCGGGCGCCCGCCATCGCCCGGGACACGTACCCTTTTCTGTTGTGCCGAACGCCAACGAAGACAATCCCCGTGCCCTGAGTCAGGTACAGCAGCGCGCCGTGAGCGAACTGCTGCGGGTCTCCCCTGTCGCCGACGACCTCGCCCGCCGCTTCAAGGAAGCGGGCTTCTCGCTCGCTCTGGTCGGTGGCTCGGTGCGGGACGCCCTCCTCGGCCGGCTCGGCAACGACCTGGACTTCACGACGGACGCCCGCCCCGAGGACGTCCTGAAGATCGTGCGGCCGTGGGCGGACGCCACATGGGAGGTCGGGATCGCCTTCGGCACGGTGGGGGCACAGAAGGACGCCCGCGTCGGAGACGCTGTCCAACGTTTCCAGATCGAGGTGACGACCTACCGGTCGGAGGCCTACGACCGGAACTCGCGAAAGCCCGAGGTGTCGTACGGCGACTCCATCGAGGAGGATCTGGTCCGGCGTGACTTCACGGTCAACGCGATGGCCGTCGCGCTGCCCGAGAAGGAGTTCATCGACCCGCACCGGGGGCTCGACGATCTCGCCGCCCGGGTGCTGCGCACCCCGGGGACCCCCGAGGAATCGTTCTCGGATGATCCGCTGCGGATGATGCGGGCCGCCCGCTTCGCGGCCCAGCTGGACTTCGAGGTGGCTCCCGAGGTCGTCACGGCCATGAAGGAGATGGCCGGGCGCATCGAGATCGTCTCCGCCGAGCGTGTACGGGACGAGCTGAACAAGTTGGTCCTGTCCGCCTACCCGCGCAAGGGGCTGACGCTGCTGGTTGATACGGGGATCGCCGATCATGTTCTGCCGGAGCTGCCCGCCCTGCGGCTGGAGCGAGACGAGCACCACCGGCACAAGGACGTCTATGACCACACGCTGATCGTCCTGGAGCAGGCGATGGCGCTTGAGCAGGACGGCCCCGATCTGGCGCTGCGGCTCGCTGCGCTGCTGCATGACATCGGAAAGCCGAAGACGCGCCGTTTCGAGAAGGACGGCCGTGTCTCCTTCCACCACCACGAGGTGGTCGGCGCCAAGATGACCAAGAAGCGGATGACGGCGCTGAAGTATCCCAACGAGCTGGTGAAGGACGTCTCCCGCCTGGTCGAACTGCACCTGCGCTTCCACGGCTACGGCACGGGAGAGTGGACGGACTCGGCGGTGCGCCGGTACGTCCGTGACGCGGGCCCGCTCCTCGAGCGTCTCCACAAGCTGACCCGCTCGGACTGCACGACCCGCAACAAGCGCAGGGCGGCCGCGCTCTCCCGGGCGTACGACGGCCTGGAGGAGCGCATCGCCCAGCTCAAGGAACAGGAGGAGCTGGACGCGATCCGCCCCGACCTGGACGGCAACCAGATCATGGAAATCCTGGGGGTCGGTCCGGGGCCCGTGGTCGGTCGTGCGTACAAGCACATGCTGGAGCTGCGTCTGGAGAACGGCCCGATGGGGCATGACGCGGCGGTGGCCGCGCTCAAGGAGTGGTGGGCCGAGCAGAGCGACGAGTGAGGGGATGCGGTCATGTTTCACGTGAAACATGACCGCGGAACGCCACCACGGCAGCACGAAGGGGCGATGTTTCACGTGAAACATCGCCCCTTCGTGCTGCCGTGGGTCGGTCTACTTCTTGAGCTCGCTCAGGCAGAGCACGACGTCGTGGCCGCCGCCGTACTGGATGTAGGAGATCGTCGCGTCCTTGACGTCCTGGCACTTGTTCTCATCGCTGCTGCCGTCAAACTTCTGGACGACCTTGTACTGGGCGTTGCTCGCGGAGCAGTCGACGTCCTTGAGGTCGGGCTTGGAGTCCGTGCCGCCGTTGTGCATGCAGGAGCCCACCGACGTCGTCTCGGCGTCGTCGCGGGTCAGGAACCAGCCCGCACCGAACTTGATGACGCCGATGATGACGGCGATGACGATGACGCCGACGATCCGTATCGCCTTCTTGCCGACGCGCTTGCCCGGACCCGCCTGCGGCGGCAGCGGCGCCGGAGCACCTTGCTGTTGAGGGAAGGGGGGATACGGCTGCTGCTGCGGGTATCCCTGGTGCTGCGGGTACGTCTGCTGCGGCGGATAGGGCTGCTGCGGAGCGTACGGCTGCTGCGCGACTCCCGGCTGGCCGGGCTGCTGCCCCATGGGCGCGGTGGGCTGCTGGGCGTACGGATTCGTGCCCTGGGGCGGCGGAGTGGTCACTTTCGGGGTCCCCCTCGAACGTGGGTGCGCATGGCGCGAAATAAGACGCCCGTAAGCTACAGGTCCGCACTGACAACCTTGAAGTCGCCTGGGGCTCCGTGGCCTTGATGTGACACTTACTGGCGTTCAAAGCGGGACATAGACAGAGCAACTGCCGCGTAGACCACGGCGACCATGACGACCAAAGTGGCTGATCGGCCGTCAGGAGGCAGCAGCAAGGCGGCGACCGCGGCCGCGCCGACGAAGGCCACATTGAAGAGCACGTCGTAGACCGAGAAGATCCGGCCGCGGAAGCCGTCGTCGACCGAGGACTGAACGATCGTGTCGGTGGAGATCTTCGCGCCTTGTGTGGTCAGCCCCAGGACGAACGCGGCCGCCAGCATGGGTCCCGCGGCGAACGGCAGGCCGAGCGAGGGCTCCAGCACGGCTGCGGACCCCGCGCACACTGCGATCCAGCGACCGGGGCCGAGACGCCCCGCCGCCCACGGCGTCAGCACGGCCGCGGCGAAGAACCCGGCCCCGGAGATACCCAGCGCCAGTCCCAGCAGGGCCAGCCCCTGGCGTGGGTTCGCGGACAGGGCGTAGCGACACAGCATGAGCAGCAGAACGAGCAGCGCCCCGTAGCAGAACCGCATCAGGGTCATCGCGGTGAGCGCCAAGGCGGCCTCCCGGCGCGCGGGTGCCGCGAGATGCCGTACACCGGCCACCAGATCCCGCGTGGTGCCGACCAGCACGGCGCCAAGGCGCGGCTGCACCGCATCCCTGTCCGGGCCCAGCGATTGCGGAGCCAGGCTCAGCGAGGCGAGGGCCGATCCGAGATACAGGAGCGCACCCAGCAGCACCACCGCGGCATCGGAGTCGGCGATCACCAGTCGTACGGCGAAGGCGAGTCCGCCGCCCGCGGTCGCGGCGAGCGTGCCCGCCGTCGGGGAGAGCGAGTTGGCCATCACCAGGCGTTCGGCGTCGACCACCCGGGGCAGCGCCGCGGAGAGGCCGGCCAGGACGAAACGGTTGACCCCGGTGACGCACAGCGCGGAGACGTAGAAGAGCCAGTCCGGTACATGGCTCACCATCAGGACGGCGGTCGCGCAGGCCAGCAGGGCGCGCAGCAGGTTGCCGTGCAGGAAGACCTGGCGGCGCCGCCAGCGGTCCAGCAGGACTCCCGCGAAGGGACCTACGAGGGAATAGGGCAGGAGCAGCACGGCCATGGCGGAGGCGATGGCGGTGGCCGAGGTCTGCTTCTCAGGGGAGAAGACCACGTACGTGGCGAGCGCGATCTGGTAGACGCCGTCGGCCCCCTGGGACAGCAGCCGTACGGCGAGCAGGCGCCTGAAACCGCTGAAGCGCAGGAGGACGCGCAGATCGCGCACGACGGACATGGGGCACAGCCTCACATACGTGCGGGGTCCCCGGGCAGACGGCCCGGGGACCCCGGCACGGGCACGGGAGCGGCGTCAGCGCTCGACCTCGCCCCTGATGAACTTCTCGACGTTCTCGCGGGCCTCGTCGTCGAAGTACTGGACCGGCGGGGACTTCATGAAGTACGAGGACGCGGAGAGGATCGGGCCGCCGATGCCCCGATCCTTGGCGATCTTCGCGGCGCGCAGCGCGTCGATGATGACACCCGCGGAGTTCGGGGAGTCCCAGACCTCGAGCTTGTACTCCAGGTTCAGCGGGACGTCACCGAAGGCACGGCCCTCGAGGCGGACGTAGGCCCACTTGCGGTCGTCGAGCCAGGCCACGTAGTCGGAGGGACCGATGTGGACGTTCTTCTCGCCGAGGTCCCGGTCGGGGATCTGGGAGGTGACGGCCTGCGTCTTGGAGATCTTCTTGGACTCCAGCCGGTCGCGCTCGAGCATGTTCTTGAAGTCCATGTTGCCGCCGACGTTCAGCTGCATCGTGCGGTCCAGGACCACGCCCCGGTCCTCGAACAGCTTCGCCATGACGCGGTGCGTGATGGTGGCACCGACCTGCGACTTGATGTCGTCACCGACGATCGGGACGCCGGCCTCGGTGAACTTGTCGGCCCACTCCTTCGTGCCCGCGATGAAGACCGGAAGGGCGTTGACGAAGGCGACCTTGGCGTCGATGGCGCACTGGGCGTAGAACTTCGCCGCGTCCTCGGAGCCGACGGGCAGGTAGCAGACGAGGACGTCGACCTGCTTGTCCTTGAGGACCTGGACGACGTCGACCGGCTCCTCGGCGGACTCCTCGATGGTGGCGCGGTAGTACTTGCCGAGGCCGTCGAGGGTGTGGCCGCGCTGGACCGTCACGCCGGTGGACGGGACGTCGCAGATCTTGATGGTGTTGTTCTCCGAGGCGCCGATGGCGTCCGCGAGGTCGAGGCCGACCTTCTTGGCGTCCACGTCGAACGCGGCGACGAACTCGATGTCGCGCACGTGGTAGTCGCCGAACTGGACGTGCATCAGACCCGGGACCTTGGACGCCGGGTCGGCGTCCTTGTAGTACTCGACTCCCTGCACCAGCGATGCGGCGCAGTTGCCCACGCCGACGATGGCTACGCGAACCGAACCCATTCCGGTTGCTCCCTGTGTGTACGTGTGAGGCCCCGACCGGGCCTCACGTGGTGGTGTCGTCGGACGGATCCGGCCGGGTGCTGTCCCGGTGCCGGGGCAGGCCGCCCGTCGCTCCAGATGTGCTGCCAGGAGCGGAGCCTTCGGCAGTGGAACCCCTGAGGTCCCGTCCGGCCCGCTCACTCTCGATGAGCTCGTTCAGCCAGCGCACTTCGCGCTCCACGGACTCCATCCCGTGGCGCTGGAGCTCGAGGGTGTAGTCGTCGAGGCGCTCCCGGGTGCGCGCCAGCGAGGCACGCATCTTCTCCAGGCGCTCCTCCAGTCGGCTGCGACGGCCCTCCAGGACGCGCATGCGCACGTCACGGGACGTCTGTCCGAAGAAGGCGAAACGAGCGGCGAAGTGCTCGTCCTCGTACGCGTCGGGACCCGTCTGGGAGAGCAGCTCCTCGAAGTGCTCCTTGCCTTCGGGTGTCAGCCGATAGACGATCTTGGCGCGCCGCCCGGCGAGCGGAGCGGTGCCCGCGTCGTCGGGGGCACTCCCCGGCTCCTCGGTCAACCAGCCGTTGGCGACCAGCGTCTTGAGGCACGGGTAGAGCGTCCCGTAGCTGAACGCGCGGAATACACCCAATGACGTATTGAGTCGTTTGCGCAGCTCATAGCCGTGCATCGGGGACTCGCGGAGCAGGCCGAGGACGGCGAACTCGAGGATCCCGGAACGCCGGCTCATGTGCGCCTCCCTCCTTCCACTGTCCCGTCCGCACGGTCTTTATGCCGAGCTGATGTATCGACTCGATACATCACGACGATAGAACGCCTCTCCGGGTGCGACAAGAGGGGGCACGGTGAACGGGGTCACATCACCGATTCGTGGGACGCAAGTTGCCTGATTTGGGGTGAAGTTCGAAGCTCGGTCGGATTTGGCGGTGCGTAGTCTGTGCGCCATGCACACCACCGGGAACCGAGTGACCTATGGGGGACGTCCTCGTCCTCGGTGCAGTACGGGTGAATGTCGAAACGACCGCATCCGTACTTCGGGGGGACCGGAAACCAGCCGCCGTTTCCAGGCGCGCAAGGGTGCGCCTGCCCGAGGAGTAGTCGTTCGATGAGCGAGCACCGTCGCAAACCGCCGCAGCCGCAGGGAGGCGGACGTGCCGCGGCCCGACGCGGTCAGTCGGCGTCCCCCGGCCGCCGCGCGGCACCGCGAGGCGCCACCGGGTCTCCGCCCGCCCCCTATGGAGCAGGAGGTGAGGAGCGCCCGTACGGTGGCCGAGCCGAGGCCCGGAGGGCGGCCCAGAGAAACGCGGGCGGCCGGCGCAGAGGGGCCGACGGCGCGGGCCGCGGCAGGGGTGCGGCCCCCGCCAGGAAACGCTTCATCGACTACCCGCGCGCGGGCAAGTACGGCGTCGCGCGCTGGCTGCCCTCCTGGAAACTGGTCACGGGGCTGTTCATCGGTTTCATAGGGGGCCTGGTGGCGGTGGCAGGCGTCGGGTACGCGATGGTGAGCGTGCCGGACGTCGCCAAGACCGCGCAGTCCCAGAACAACGTCTACTACTGGGCCGACGGCACCCAGATGGTCGCCACGGGTGGCGAGACCAACCGCCAGATTGTCAACCTGTCGCAGATCCCCAAGGCGATGCAGTACGCCGTCATCTCCCAGGAGAACAAGACCTTCTACACCGACAGCGGCGTCGACCCGAAGGGCATCGCCCGGGCCGTCTTCAACATGGCCACAGGCGGCCAGACCCAGGGTGGCTCCACCATCACCCAGCAGTACGTGAAGAACGCGAGGCTGGACGACCAGTCGCAGACGATCTCCAGGAAGTTCAAGGAGATCTTCATCGCCATCAAGGTGGGGGCCACCGTCAAGAAGGACGACATCCTGGCCGGCTACCTGAACTCCGCGTACTACGGGCGGAACGCCTACGGGATCGAGGCCGCCGCGCACGCGTACTTCAACAAGTCCGCCGTCGAGCTGGACCCCGGCGAGTGCGCCTTCCTGGCGGCGATGCTCAAGGGCGCCACGTACTACGACCCGGCAGGCGCCACGTCCATCGACCCGAAGAACGCCACCCCCCAGGCAAACCAGAAGCGTGCCACCCTGCAGATGCAGGACACCCTCAACAAGATGGTCCAGTACGGGCACCTGAGCGCCGCGGAGCGCGCCAAGTACACGACGCTTCCGCAGGTCCAGAACCCGCGGTCGAACACCCGGCTGAGCGGCCAGATCGGTTATCTCGTCGACCTGGCCAACAGCTACCTGGTCACCCACAGCAGCACGACCCACATCACCCAGGAGAAGCTGCAGCAGGGCGGGTATCAGATTTTCACGACCTTCGAGAAGAAGAAGGTCGACGAGCTCGAGGCCGCAGTCAATAAGGTCCAGAAGGCCAACATCAAGCCCAACCTGCGCCCGAATACGGATAAATTCGTCCAGTTCGGCGGGGCTTCCGTGGATCCGGGCACCGGTGCCATCAAGGCGATCTACGGTGGTGAGGACGCGACCAAGCACTTCACCAACAACGCCGACTCGACCGGTGCACAGGTGGGGTCGACGTTCAAGCCGTTCGTGCTGGCGGGGGCGATGAAGTGGGGCGTCCGCAACCCCGACCTCGGACCGGAGCAGGCCCAGGACGAGCGCACCGTCGTCTCACCGAAGAGTTTCTACAGCGGCAAGAACAAGCTGAAGATCAAGGAGTACAACGGGGCCGTCTGGAAGAACGAGAAGGGCCAGGAGTGGCTGCAGACGAACGACGGCAACGAATCGGTGGGCGACCCGCCGGACTACAAGATCGACCTGCGTGAGGCGATGCAGTTCTCGGTGAACTCCGCCTATGTGCAGCTGGGCATGGACGTGGGCCTGGACAAGGTGAAGCAGACGGCCCTGGACGCGGGGATCCTGGAGGGCAGCCTGGCCAGCTCGAACTATCCCTCGTTCTCCATCGGTACCTCCTCCCCGAGCGCGATCCGAATGGCCGGTGCTTACGCCACGTTCGCGGCCAGCGGCAAGCAGAACGATCCCTACTCGGTCGACAAGGTCAAGAGCAAGGACGGGCCGGTCTTCCAACACGCCAAGCAGGCCAAGGACGCGTTCACCCCGAAGGTCGCCGACAACGTCACGGACGTCCTGAAGACCGTGGTCGACAAGGGAACCGGTACAGCGGCGAAGTTGCCGGGACGCGACGTGGCGGGCAAGACCGGTACGACGGACGGAAACAAGTCCGCCTGGTTCGTCGGATACACCCCGCAGCTGTCCACGGCGATCAGCATGTTCCGGATGGACGACAACGAGTCCAACAAGAACCGCACGTTCCTGGAGATGTATGGCACAGGCGGGCAGAAGGAGATCCACGGTGCCTCGTTCCCGGCCGAGATCTGGCACGACTACATGGAACAGGCGCTCAAGGGTCAGCCCGCGAAGTCGTTCCCGACACCGGAGCCCATCGGAACGGTCGTCAACGACACCCCGAGCCCGAGCGTGACCCCCACGCCCACGCAGAGCGTCACCCAGAGCCCGACGCCGAGCGCGACGCCGAGCCCGTCGCTGACCTCGCCCTCGCCCTCACCGAGCGACACCTGCGGCTTCTGGGGCAACAGCAGCTGCAACGGCAGCGGGAACGGCGGAACGGGCCCGGGCGGCACCGACGCGGGCGGCACGGGCGGAGTGACCACATCGCCGACGGAGTCGACCGGCAGCGGAAACACCCGGGGCAACGGCAACGGAGGGATCTTCGCGGGGCCGAACGGGTAGTTGTCACCGAGCGTGTTTCACGTGAAACACTGCGTTTCACGTGAAACATCGCCCCAAGAGGGCCGTCACACCAACCGGGTGGGGCGGCCCTCAGCGTTTTCCTGGCTGCATACGGCAGGATGAGCCTCATGCCCAGTGCAGAGACGACGCGCGTGAGCGTGCCCCAGCCGGATGTGGTGCGGCCGACCAGGGAAGACGAGGTCGCCGCGGCCGGCAGCGAGCTGATCGGCGGGCCCGTCGGACGGCGCTCCCTGGTCGGGACGTCCTGGTGGACGCCCGTGCGGATCGTGGCGCTCGTGGCGATCGGCATGTTCGCCCTCGGCATGGTCCAGAAGCTGCCCTGCTACGACAGCGGCTGGTTCTTCGGCGCCAGCTCGCAGTACACGCACGCCTGCTACTCGGACATCCCGCACCTCTACCAGGGGCGCGGCTTCGCCGACGGGCTCGTGCCCTACTTCGACAAGCTCCCGGGCGACATGGACTACCTCGAGTACCCGGTGCTCACCGGTGTGTTCATGGAGGTCGCCTCCTGGATGACTCCGAGCGGCGGCGGCATCCAGGCCCGAGAGCAGACCTACTGGATGGTCAACGCCGGAATGCTCATGGTGTGCGCGGCGGTCATCGCCGTGTGCACCGCCCGCATCCACCGCAGGCGCCCCTGGGACGGCCTTCTCGTCGCCCTCGCGCCCGCCCTCGCGCTGACCGCGACGATCAACTGGGACCTGCTCGCCGTGGCGCTGCTGGCCGCCGCGATGTTGATGTGGTCACGTGGCCGGCCCCTTGCCTTCGGTGTCCTCGTGGGGCTCGCCACGGCCGCGAAGTTCTACCCGTTCCTGGTGCTCGGACCGCTCCTCCTGCTGTGCTGGCGGGCGGGCAGGTGGCGGGAGTACGGGACGGCCGTCCTGGGCGCCGTCGGCGCGTGGCTCGTGGTCAACCTGCCGGTGATGTGGCTGGCCCCCGAGGGCTGGTCCAAGTTCTACCGCTTCAGCCAGGAGCGCGGGGTGGACTTCGGGTCCGTCTTCCTGTTCGTCTCGCGCTGGTTCAACATCGACATCACCGCGGACACCGCCAACACCTACGCGATGATCATGATGGTGCTCGCCTGTGTCGGCATCACCGCGATGACGCTGACCGCTCCGCGCCGCCCGCGCTTCGCCCAGCTCGCCTTCCTGATCGTCGCCGCGTTCATCCTCACCAACAAGGTCTACTCGCCGCAGTACGTGCTGTGGCTGGTCCCCCTCGCCGCGCTCGCCCGGCCGCGCTGGCGGGACTTCCTGATCTGGCAGGCCTGCGAGGTCGCGTACTTCCTGGGGATCTGGATGTATCTCGCGTACACGACCAGTGGAGACGCCCACAAGGGTCTGCCGACGGAGGGGTACCAGTTCGCCATCGCCATCCACCTGCTGGGGACGCTCTACCTGTGTGCCGTCGTCGTCCGCGACATCTTCCTGCCGGAACGGGACATGGTGCGCCGGGCCGGCGACGACGACCCGTCCGGCGGTGTGCTGGATGGTGCGCCGGACCTCTTCGCGCTCGGAGCCGCCGCACATCCGCCGCGGCACGCCGCGCGTCTCGAGGGGCACCAGGTGGACTGGGGCAGCCGCGGCGGGGAACCGGCTGACGACGGCCCCCGCTGAGCGGACCGGGCCTCAGGCCGTCATGGCGAAGGCCGTACACGGGTTGCGTGTACGGCCTTCGCCGTGCTCCGGCTCCGTGGTCAGCGGTCGACGAGCCGGTCGAACTGCGTGGTGGTGTGCCGCAGATGGGCCACCAGTTCGTCGCCCACCTTCGGCTCCGTGGCGTCCGCCGGGATGAACAGGATCGAGACCTGCATGTGCGGGGGCTCAGCGAACCAGCGCTGCTTGCCCGCCCAGACGAACGGCGACAGGTTCCGGTTCACCGTCGCGAGGCCGGCCCGGGCCACTCCCTTGGCTCGCGGCATCACGCCGTGCATCGCCTTGGGGGCCTCCAGGCCCACCCCGTGCGACGTCCCGCCCGCCACGACGACCAGGAAGCCGTCGGAGGCCGCCTTCTGCTGCCGGTAGCCGAAGCGGTCGCCCTTGGCCACGCGTGTCACGTCCAGGACCGCCCCGCGGTATTCGGTCGCCTCGTGGTCCCCCAGCCACAGCCGGGTGCCGATGCGGGCGCGGAAGCGGGTCTGCGGGAACTGCTGCTGCAGCCGGGCCAGCTCATCGGCCTTGAGGTGGCTGACGAACATCGTGTGCAGCGGCAGCCGGGCCGCACGCAGCCGGTCCATCCAGCCGATGACCTCCTCGACGGCGTCGGAGCCGTCGGTACGGTCCAGCGGCAGGTGGATGGCGAAGCCTTCCAGGCGCACGTTCTCTATGGCCGCGTGCAGCTGCGGCAGGTCCTGCTCGCTGACCCCGTGGCGCTTCATCGAGGACATCACCTCGATGACCACCCGGGCGCCCACGAGCCCGTACACGCCGTCCACGGACGACACCGAGCGGATGACGCGGTCCGGCAGCGGCACGGGCTCCTCGCCCCGCCGGAACGGCGTCAGCACCAGCAGGTCGCCGCCGAACCAGTCCTTGATCCGGGCCGCCTCGTACGTCGTGCCCACCGCGAGCATGTCCGCGCCCAGGCGGGTGGCCTCCTCCGCCAGCCGCTCGTGGCCGAACCCGTAGCCATTGCCCTTGCAGACGGGGACGAGCCCCGGGAACTGCTCCTGCACGTGCTTGTGGTGTGCCCGCCAGCGCGCGGTGTCGACGTAGAGCGTGAGCGCCATGGCCGGTCCCGGAACCTTTCTCGTGGCTGCCGTGTGTCAGAGGTCTGAGAGGGAATTGTGACGGATCCGCCGGACCGACGGGCTGCTCGGGCTGCTCGGGCTGCTCGGGCTGCTCGGGCTGCTCGGGCTGCTCGGGCTGCTCGGGCGGCCCGGCGCGGGGCTCCGGCGTCAGCGGCGCGACATGTAGATGTCGAGCGCCTTGTGGAGCAGCTTGTTGAGCGGGAAGTCCCACTCGCCGAGGTACTCGGCGGCCTGCCCGCCCGTGCCCACCTTGAACTGGATCAGTCCGAAGAGGTGGTCGGTCTCGTCCAGCGAGTCCGAGATGCCGCGCAGGTCGTAGACGGTGGCACCGAGCGCGTAGGCGTCGCGCAGCATCCGCCACTGCATCGCGTTCGATGGCCGCACCTCACGGCCGATGTTGTCGGAGGCTCCGTAGGAGTACCAGACGTGGCCGCCGACGATCAGCATCGTCGCCGCCGACAGGTTCACACCGTTGTGCCGCGCGAAGTACAGCCGCATACGGTTGGGGTCCTCGCTGTTGAGGGCCGTCCACATGCGCTGGAAGTACGACAGCGGGCGGGGCCGGAAGTGGTCGCGCACCGCGGTGATCTCGTACAGGCGCTGCCACTCCTCGAGGTCGTGGTAGCCGCCCTGGACCACCTCGACACCCGCCTTCTCGGCCTTCTTGATGTTGCGGCGCCACAACTGGTTGAAGTTCTTGTGGACCTCTTCCAGGGACCGGTTGGCGAGCGGCACCTGGAAGACGTACCGCGGCTGCACGTCGCCGAAGCCGGCGCCGCCGTCCTCGCCCTGCTGCCAGCCCATCCGACGCAGCTTGTCGGAGACTTCGAACGCGCGCGGCTCGATGAAGTCGGCCTCCAGGTCACGCAGCCGCTTGACGTCCGGGTCCTGGATGCCCTTCTTGATGGTCTCCGCGTTCCACCGTCGGATGACCACCGGCGGACCCATCTTCACGGAGAAGGCGCCCTGCTGCTTCAGGTGCGCCAGCATCGGCTGGATCCAGTCCTCCAGGTTCGGCGCGAACCAGTTGATCACCGGACCCTCGGGCAGATACGCCAGGTAGCGCTTGATCTTGGGCAGCTGCCGGTACAACACCAGACCGACGCCCACCAGTTCGCCGCTCTTGTCGAACCAGCCGAGGTTCTCCGACCGCCACTCCGCCTTGACGTCTGCCCAGGCCGGGACCTGCATGTGGCTCGCCGCCGGCAGGCTCTGGATGTACGCCAGATGCTGCTCGCGACTGATCGTCCTCAGGGTCAGGCTCATTCGGGGCGCTCCTCGGGCTGGTGTGTCCCCATGGGTACAGGGGCTCCGGCTCTCGCGCCGAAGCCTACTGCGCCCCGCGAGCGCCCCGACTGGGCCTACGCAACCTGTGTGTCCGGCGGGTCGCCTCACGGCCCCGCCAGCAGCACCGCGGTTCGGCGGTCAGTGGCCCACGACCCCGCCGAAGAGACCGCCGTGGGCCATGCCCAGGAAGAAGCCGACGGCTGAGGCACCGAGCCCCAGGATCAGGCCGAAGCGCTCTCGGGTCGTCACGGAGATGTACTGCCCGTAGGCGCCGGTGAAGATCCCCACCAGGCCGGTCCAGGAGCTGATCAGATGCAGGTCCTTGGACACCAGCGCCGTCACGAAGGCCGTGACACCGAGCACCAGGGTCACCGCGAGCAGGGTGTCCTGGACGGGATGGGCCTTGCCGTCCGTGGCGAAGAGGGAACCGGTGGTGTTGGGTCGCAATACCTGTGCCATGGGGCACCTCCTGCGGAAGGCGGCGCATCGTAGCGCCATACACACCCGATGTGTACAGATTGACGGCCTCCGGGGCCGGATTTCAACCGGAAGCACGTGTGCGGGTACTCTGTACCGTCTGCACCGGTGTCTGCCCAGGCACAGCCTGGTCAACCGTCGACCGACCTCTGATTGTCAGTGGCGGTTGATTTACTGACAGGCACGGTGCCGTACGCATCACAACCCTCCTGCCACGGAACGACCGTGGCCGCTGAGTCCGAAGGAGGTGGGTTCCACATGCGTCACTACGAGGTGATGGTCATCCTCGACCCCGATCTCGAGGAGCGTGCTGTCTCCCCGCTGATCGAGAACTTCCTCTCCGTCGTCCGTGACGGCGGTGGAAAGGTCGAGAAGGTCGACACCTGGGGTCGTCGTCGTCTCGCCTACGAGATCAAGAAGAAGCCCGAGGGCATCTACTCGGTCATCGACCTGCAGGCCGAGCCTGCGGTCGTCAAGGAGCTCGACCGCCAGATGAACCTGAACGAGTCGGTCCTCCGGACCAAGGTCCTCCGTCCCGAGACCCACTGAGCCCCGCG
Source organism: Streptomyces sp. NPDC107546 (assembly GCF_055639175.1). NCBI lineage: Bacteria > Bacillati > Actinomycetota > Actinomycetes > Kitasatosporales > Streptomycetaceae > Streptomyces > Streptomyces sp. NPDC107546. Next base: position 210,465 of record NZ_JBVKBA010000004.1, read on the forward strand.
CTCAGCTGATCCCGGGATTCGAGTAGCAGCACCAGCAGCCAGCAGCAAACCCGCCGAGAGGTTCCCCCATGGCAGGCGAGACCGTCATCACGGTCGTCGGCAACCTTGTCGATGACCCCGAGCTGCGCTTCACCCCGTCCGGTGCGGCGGTCGCGAAGTTCCGCATCGCGTCCACTCCCCGCACCTTCGACCGTCAGACCAACGAGTGGAAGGACGGCGAAAGCCTGTTCCTGACCTGCTCGGTCTGGCGCCAGGCGGCGGAGAACGTCGCCGAGTCGCTTCAGCGAGGCATGCGCGTCATCGTGCAGGGCCGGCTGAAGCAGCGGTCCTACGAGGACCGTGAGGGCGTCAAGCGCACGGTCTACGAGCTCGACGTCGACGAGGTCGGCGCGAGCCTGCGCAACGCCACGGCCAAGGTCACCAAGACCGCCGGCCGCGGTGGCCAGGGCGGTTACGGCGGAGGTGGCGGCCAGGGTGGCGGCCAGGGCGGCGGCTGGGGCGGCGGCCCCGGCGGCGGTCAGGGCGGTGCTCCGGCCGACGACCCGTGGGCGACCGGCGCTCCCGCCGGCGGCCAGGGCGGAGGCGGCCAGGGCGGTGGCTGGGGCGGTGGCTCCGGCGGCGGTGGCGGCTACTCGGACGAGCCCCCCTTCTAGGCGGGCCGTACCCCACACTTCTTGATCACACAGGAGAAACACCATGGCAAAGCCGCCTGTGCGCAAGCCGAAGAAGAAGGTCTGCGCATTCTGCAAGGACAAGGTCACGTACGTGGACTACAAGGACACGAACATGCTGCGGAAATTCATTTCCGACCGCGGCAAGATCCGTGCCCGTCGCGTGACCGGCAACTGCACGCAGCACCAGCGTGACGTCGCCACGGCCGTCAAGAACAGCCGTGAGATGGCGCTGCTGCCCTACACGTCCACCGCGCGCTAAGGGAAGGGTGACCGACTAATGAAGATCATCCTCACCCACGAGGTCTCCGGCCTCGGCGCCGCCGGCGACGTCGTCGACGTCAAGGACGGGTACGCCCGCAACTACCTGATCCCGCGGAAGTTCGCGATCCGCTGGACCAAGGGTGGCGAGAAGGACGTCGAGCAGATCCGTCGTGCTCGCAAGATCCACGAGATCCAGACCATCGAGCAGGCCAACCAGGTCAAGGCCCAGCTCGAGGGCGTGAAGGTCCGCCTGGCCGTTCGTTCCGGCGACTCCGGCCGTCTCTTCGGTTCCGTCACCCCGGCCGACATCGCCTCGGCGATCAAGGCCTCCGGCGGCCCCGAGGTCGACAAGCGCCGCATCGAGCTCGGTGCGCCGATCAAGACGCTGGGCGCCCACGAGACGTCCGTGCGTCTGCACCCCGAGGTGGCCGCCAAGGTCAACATCGAGGTCGTCGCGGCCTGATCGCTGTGCTCGGCTTGAGCAGCTCTGAAAGGGGCCGCACCCGTCACGGGTGCGGCCCCTTTCCAGCGGCCGGGGTCGTCACGGGTGCATGTTTCACGTGAAACGGTCAGCGCGTCGCGCCCGTCACGATCCAGCGACCGGAGCGTGCGCGTAGCCACAGGGTCAGCATGCGGATCGTCATCATCAGCGTCATCGCCGCCCAGAGGGCGGTGAGTCCCCCGCCGAGCGTGGGGACGAGCAGGGCCACCGGCGCGAAGACGGCCAGGGTGACGACCATCGCCCAGGCGAGGTACGGCCCGTCGCCCGCACCCATCAGGACTCCGTCCAGAACGAAGACGATTCCGCATATGGGCTGGGACAGTGCCACCATCAGCAGGGCGGGCAGGGCCGTGTCCTTCACCGCGGAGTCGCTGGTGAACAGTGGGAGGAACAGCGGCCGGGCCACAAGCACGAGCAGTCCGAGCACGAGGCCTGCGACGATGCCCCACTGCACCATGCGGCGGCATGCTGCGCGGGCGCCCCACGCGTCGTCCGCGCCGAGATAGCGCCCGATGATGGCCTGCCCTGCGATGGCGATCGCATCCAGTGCGAACGCGAGCAGGCTCCACAGGGACAGGATGATCTGGTGCGCGGCGATGTCGGCGTCCCCGAGCCGCGCGGCGACGGCCGTTGCGATCATGAGGATGGCCCGCAGCGAGAGCGTACGGATCAACAGCGGTGCTCCCGCCTGCGCGCAAGCACGTATCCCGGCCGCGTCCGGCCGTAGCGAGGCGCCGTGACGACGGGCGCCACGGACGACGACGTACAGGTACGCGGCCGCCATCCCGCACTGCGCTGCGACGGTGCCCCACGCGGATCCGGCGATGCCCAGGCCCGCGCCGTAGACGAGCCCCGCGTTGAGGGCGGCGTTGGCCATGAAGCCCGCGACCGCCACGTACAGCGGTGTCCTCGTGTCCTGCAGTCCGCGCAGTATGCCGGAGGCGGCAAGCACCACCAGCATCGCAGGGATGCCGAGCGCCGAGATCCGCAGATAGGTCGTCGCATACGGGGCCGCGGTCGGCGAGGCGCCGAAGAGGGTCACGATGCCGGGCGCCGTGGGCAGGACGACGGCGATGACGGCTGCTCCCAGCAGCAGGGCCAGCCAGATGCCGTCCATGCCTTGGCGGATGGCGGATCGTGGATCGCCCGCGCCGACGCGGCGCGCGACCGCGGCCGTGGTGGCGTAGGCGAGAAAGACGAAGATGCTGACGGCGGTGGTGAGAAGCGCCGAGGCGACGCCGAGGCCGGCCAGCTGCGCGGTGCCGAGATGGCCGATGATCGCACTGTCGGCCATCACGAAGAGGGGCTCCGCGATGAGTGCGCCGAAGGCCGGAACGGCCAGTGCGACGATCTCCCGGTCGTGCCGACGTCCAAGGGCGCGGGGTGTCGCGGGAGCCTGTGTCATGACCACCAATCTAATCGTCCACAGGTAAGAGCTGCAACGGGGCTATGTCCCTTACTTCAGACGCTGTGTCCCAGCGTGCTGTCCACGGACGGTGGCGATCTTGATCCGACTGGGGAAGTTTTTCTTCTGCACAAGCGGTGGATGGGAAATCCCCAGGTCAGATGGGTTCTTGCAGATCAGCTGAGGGCTTGTTCACAGAGCTGTCCACCGTGTCGTGCACAGGTTTCGCGGAGTTGTCCACAGCGTTGGGCGTCTCGTCCACATGGCCTGTGGATAACCAGATTGGCTGACGGTGCCCGGGGGCCTAACGTGGTCCGGCGCCCACTCCCTCTCCGTCCTCGGACAACGCGCCCGACCGACGCGTCTGAACCGGAGCTGGGCTTCTCGCTTTGTCAGTGTCGTGCCCTAGAACTGGGTGCACGGCGAGGTCCGCGCGGCGGACGGGAGGAGGCGGCCCGGTGAGCATTTCCGAGCCCTTGGACGATCAGTGGGCCGACAGCGGCCCCGGCGATCGTGTCCCCGCCTCCCGCCGACGCGGCGAGGGCGGCCGGGGCCGTGACGAGCAGCACGACAGGGGACCGGACAGCGGCGCGTGGGACGGGGGTGGCTCCGCCTTCGAGCGGGTGCCGCCGCAGGACCTGGACGCCGAGCAGTCCGTCCTCGGAGGCATGCTCCTGTCCAAGGACGCGATCGCGGACGTCGTGGAGATCCTCAAGGGCCATGACTTCTACCGGCCGGCGCACGAAACGATCTACCAGGCGATCCTCGACCTGTACGCGAAGGGTGAGCCGGCCGACCCCATCACGGTCGCGGCGGAGCTGACCAAGCGCGGTGAGATCACCAAGGTCGGCGGTGCCTCGTATCTGCACACGTTGGTGCAGACGGTGCCGACCGCGGCGAACGCCGAGTATTACGCGCAGATCGTGCACGAGCGTGCCGTACTGCGGCGCCTGGTGGAGGCCGGTACGCGCATCACGCAGATGGGGTACGCGGCGGACGGCGACATCGACGAGATCGTCAACAGTGCTCAGGCCGAGATCTTCGCGGTGACCGAGCAGCGCACGGCGGAGGACTATCTGCCGCTGAGCGAGATCATGGAGGGGGCGCTCGACGAGATCGAGGCGATCGGCTCACGGTCGGGAGAGATGACCGGTGTGCCGACCGGCTTCACCGATCTGGACCAGCTCACCAACGGTCTGCACCCGGGACAGATGATCATCATCGCCGCGCGTCCCGCGATGGGGAAGTCGACGCTGGCTCTGGACTTCGCCCGAGCCGCTGCCATCAAGCACAACCTGCCCAGCGTGATCTTCTCGCTCGAGATGGGCCGCAACGAGATCGCGATGCGTCTGCTGTCCGCGGAGGCTCGGGTTGCACTGCACCACATGCGGTCGGGCACGATGACGGACGAGGACTGGACCAGGCTCGCGCGTCGTATGCCGGACGTCTCGGCCGCGCCCCTCTACATCGACGACTCGCCGAACCTGTCGATGATGGAGATCCGGGCGAAGTGCCGTCGTCTGAAGCAGCGCAATGATCTGAAACTGGTCGTCATCGACTATCTGCAGCTGATGCAGTCCGGTTCCAAGCGAACCGAGAGCCGGCAGCAGGAGGTCTCCGAGATGTCGCGAAACCTGAAACTGCTGGCCAAGGAGCTGGAGCTGCCGGTGATCGCGCTGTCGCAGCTCAACCGTGGTCCGGAGCAGCGGACGGACAAGAAGCCCATGGTGTCCGACCTGCGCGAATCGGGTTCGATCGAGCAGGACGCCGACATGGTGATCCTGCTGCACCGTGAGGACGCCTACGAGAAGGAGTCGCCGCGCGCGGGTGAGGCGGACATCATCGTCGGCAAGCACCGTAACGGCCCCACCGCAACGATCACGGTCGCCTTCCAGGGCCACTACTCCCGGTTCGTGGACATGGCACAGACCTGATCCGTCGCCTTGGAGGTCTCGGAATCTCCTTGCTGATGATCGGCGATTGCCTTCAGCCCGGTTGGAAGAACGCGAGCATTCTCCGGCTGGCGTCCGGCGACATCAGGATTTCCTGGATGCGCGCGGACTGCCGGGCGGCAGCGCTGGTGCGTTCGAACATCTCGCGTTCGTATTCTTTGACGGCGGCGGGAAAGTCGTCCGGGTGCGCGGCCAGCGCCAGACCGAGCAGGGCGCCGTCGAGCAGCGCCATGTTGGCGCCCTCTCCCACCCGGCATCAGGTGCGCGGCATCGCCGAGCAGCGTGACGCCCGGCGTCGACGGCCAGGTCAGGCCGACCGGGAGAGTGGTGATCGACCGCGGCACGACCGTGTCGTCGCAGGCCGCGATCAGCGCGGTGAACCGTGAGTCCCAGCCGGGGAGCAGGTCGATCAGCCGCGCCCGGGCGGCGGCCGGGTCGTCGAACGGGATCCCACTGGTCGCGAACCAGTCCTCGCGGGTGTTATAGAAACTGGGGCCGATGCGAACGCGGCCGTCGCCGTTGGGCTGCGCCGCCAGGGATATTCCGTTGCCGAGCACCGACGACGCATGGCGGCACCAGGGAAATGAGCTCGACGCGGGATGCCGCGCCGGGTGGACTGGGGCCATGACGCAATCTCAGGAAGAGCTGCTTCCCACAACGCGCCGAGCCCTGCTGCACCGGATCGCCGTCGCGCAGGCCGAGGGGCGGGCGCCGTCACTGGTGGCGGCCGTAGTCCGGGGTGGGCGGACGGTGTGGCACGGGGCGCGATCCTGCGTGGACGGCCATGCTCCGGACGAGAACGTGCAGTACCGGATCGGGTCCATCACCAAGACGTTCACGGCGGTTCTCGTCCTGCGGCTGCGTGACGAGGGGATTCTGGATCTGGGCGATCCGCTGGAGAAGCATCTGCCCGGCACAGGGGTGGGGGAGGCGACCCTCGCGGATCTGCTCGCGCATACCGGTGGTCTCGCGGCGGAGTCGCCCGGGCCGTGGTGGGAACGGACGCCGGGAACGCTGCGGCCCGAGCTGGCGGACGTGCTGGGCGAGCATCCCTTGCGGCACCCGGTCGGGCGCAGGTTCCACTACTCCAACCCCGGCTACACGCTCCTGGGTGCACTGGTCGAGGAGGTGCGCAGGGCGCCGTGGGAGGACGTTCTGCGGCGTGAGGTGCTGGAGCCGCTGGGACTGCACCGGACCGGCGGCCGGCCGCAGGCACCGCATGCGGGCGGGTGGGCAGTGCATCCGTGGGCGGATGTGATGCTGCCGGAGCCTGTCGAGGATCTCGGACGGATGGCTCCGGCCGGTCAACTGTGGTCGACCACCGGCGACTTGGCCCGTTTCACTGGTTTCCTGGCGCAGGGTGACGAGCGGGTGCTGAGTGCGGAGTCCGTACGGGAGATGCGGACGCCTGCCGCGCCCCCCGAGGCGTCGGATGTGGTCGCGGGTTCCGCGTACGGTCTCGGGATGCGGCTTCAGCGCCGGGACAGCCGTCTCCTGATCGGGCATTCCGGTTCCCTGCCCGGGTTCCTGGCCGATCTCACGCTGAGCGTGGAGGATGACGTGGCGGCCGTCGTGCTGGCCAACTGCACGTCGGGGCCGGCTGTCTCCTCCGTTGCCGCCGACCTCGTGGCGATCGTGGCGGAGGCGGAGCCGCGGATCCCCGAGCCGTGGCGGCCGCTGCCCGATGTGGACCGGTCGGTGCTGGAGCTGGTGGGGCAGTGGTACTGGGGCACGCAGGGGTTCGTCCTGCGGCTGACGGCCGATGGGGGTATCTCGCTGGAGCCGTTGTCCGGTGCAGGTCGGCGAGCACGTCTGCGGCCCAACGGGGACGGCACCTGGACGGGACTGGACGGCTACTACGCGGGGGAGGTTCTGAAGGCGGTACGGCGGCCGGACGGATCGGTGAGCCATCTGGACCTCGGGTCGTTCGTGTTCACGCGCCAGCCGTACGAGGAGGGGGCTCCCGTGCCCGGCGGTGTGGACCAGGACGGGTGGAGAGGGATCCGGTAGTCCCCCACTGAGGGTCAGGAAGGTCAGGAAGGGCCTGTTTCACGTGAAACAGGCCCTTCACCAGTGAGCGGTGGCGGTGTCAGAGCTGCCGTTTGAAGCCCACGTGCGACGCCTGGAAGCCGAGGCGTTCGTAGAAACGGTGGGCGTCGGTGCGGGTGGCGTCGGAGGTCAGCTGGACCAACTGGCAGTCGTGGCACCGGGATTCGTCGATCGCCCATTCAATGAGGTGCGTTCCCAGACCACCGCCGCGTTCGTCGGCATGGATGCGGACGGCCTCGATGATTGAGCGGGTGGCGCCCATGCGGGAAAGGCCGGGAATGATGGTGAGCTGGAGGGTGCCCACCACCCGGCCGTCGCGTACGGCGACCACGAGGTGTTGGTTCGGGTCGCTGCACACCCGCTTCAAAGCGTTCAGGTAGGGCGTCAGGTCGTCCGGTGATTCACGCTGAGCGCCGAGCGGGTCGTCGGCGAGCATGGCGACGATCGCGGGGACGTCGTCCGCGACCGCGGGCCGTATGTCGAGTTCTCCCATGCCCGCACCCTAGGGCCGCTCCGACCGTGCTGGGTGGCCGGGAGCGGATGGTTGTCAGGCCGGCACGTCCAAGGACTCGACGACGCGGACCAGTGGTGCCAGTTCCGGCTTCTTCGCCGCCTCGACGAGGGCTTCTCGGAGGGCCGCGTTGTTGGTGGGCCGGGCCTCTTCCAGGAGCTTGAGGCCGGCCTCGGTGACGTTGGTGTAGATGCCGCGGCGGTCGGTGGGGCAGAGATACCGCGAGAGCAGGCCGCGGTCCTCCAGTCTGGTCACCAGTCGGGTCGTGGCGCTCTGGCTGAGGACCACCGCGTCGGCGACCTGCTTCATCTGGAGATGTCCCCCCTCGCCGTCGTGCTGACGGCTGAGTACATCCAGCAAGGAGTACTCCCGCACGCTCAGCCCGTGTTTGGCCTGGAGCGCGCGTTCGAGGTGGGCCTCGATCCTCCCGTGCAGCAGGGAGAGGGCGCACCAGCCCTGGGCGAGGGCGGTGAGCGTGGGGTCCGTCGCTGACATGGCGTTGTCCTCCATTCCGGAGCAGCTCACCACCAGGGTAGAGCACGCCCGCAATAGACCGCGTTTGCATATATAGCGCGTTTGCAATTATTGTGGAAGCACGCAAGGCGCTCACACAAACATTGGGAAGGTGTCCCCCCATGCCCCTCGCGCTTCTGGCCCTCGCCATCGGGGCCTTCGGGATCGGAACCACAGAGTTCGTGATCATGGGTGTGCTGCCTGAGGTCGCGAGCGATTTCGGCGTCTCCATCCCCACCGCCGGGCTCCTCGTGACCGGCTATGCCCTGGGAGTGATGGTCGGCGCTCCGATCATGACGGCGCTCGGCACCAAGGTCCCCCGCAAGCGGATGCTGATGCTTCTGATGGGCCTGTTCATCGTGGGCAACCTGCTCTCTGCCGTCGCCCCGGTCTTCGGACTGATGCTGGTGGGCCGGGTGGTGGCCTCCCTGGCCCACGGCGCGTTCTTCGGCATCGGGTCGGTGGTCGCCGCCGATCTGGTCGCACCGGAGAAGAAGGCCGGCGCCATCTCCATGATGTTCAGCGGTCTGACGATCGCCAACGTCGTCGGCGTCCCGCTCGGCACACTCGTCGGACAGACCGCAGGCTGGCGGGTCACCTTCACGCTGGTCGCCGCGCTCGGCGTGGTCGGGCTGCTGGGCGTTGCGAAGCTCGTGCCCGAGATGCCGAGGCCGGAGGGCGTGCATCTGCGCCACGAGCTGGCCGCCTTCAAGAACGCACAGGTGCTGCTCGCGATGGCGATGACCGTCCTCGGCTTCGGCGGTGTGTTCGCGGCCATTACTTACATCGCGCCGATGATGACGCATGTCACCGGCTTCGCCGACAGCTCGGTCACCTGGCTGCTCGTTCTCTTCGGCCTCGGCATGGTCGGCGGGAACCTCACCGGCGGCAAGTACGCGGACCGTGCCCTGATGCCGATGCTGTACGTGTCACTGGGCGGTCTCGCCCTCGTGCTCGCGCTGTTCACCGTCACTGCGCACACCAAGACGCTCGCCGCCGTCACGATCGTGCTGATCGGCGCCCTCGGGTTCGCCACCGTGCCGCCCCTGCAGAAGCGGGTGCTGGACCACGCGCACGGCGCTCCCACCCTCGCCTCGGCCGCGAACATCGGTGCCTTCAATCTCGGCAACGCCCTGTCGGCCTGGCTCGGCGGCTTGGTCATCGCCGCCGGACTCGGTTACACCGCCCCCAACTGGGTCGGCGCAGTCCTCGCCGTGTCCGCCACGCTGCTCGCGTTCCTCTCGGCCGCGCTGGAGCGCCGGGAGACGGCCTCTAGCACGGTCGTGGCGGGCACCGCGCCCAGCGAACGGCGCACCGCCGTGCGCCACTGAGTGGCTCTGCGAATGCGACGCGTGCCCCCTGCACCCGGGGGCACGCGTCGTGCCGTGCGGCTGTGCTCAGCCCGCCGCCACCGTCAGAGGGGCGAAACGCCGGGTCCAGTCGCCGGGCAGGTCCGAGATGCCGTACGTCATGACCGCGTTGACGCCCGCCGAGGCGAGACCCCGCTCCTTCAACCAGGTCAGCAGGCCCTCGTGCCGTACATCGACATCCGTGCGCAGCGGGCGGTCGGTGTGCGCGGCCAGGGAGGCGACGAGTGCCATCGCCGTCTCCGTGTCACGGGCGATGAGGGGACCCACGACATGGGTGTCCATGTTGGGCCAGGCAGCCGCGTACCCGATGATCCGCCCTTTCTCCTCGGCGACCCGCAACTGGTCGGCGAAGGCGGGCAACCGCGTGATCATGTGTGTACGGTCTGCGCCGAACACCTCCTCGTCGAGCCGGACGAGGGTGGCGAGGTCCTCTCCGGTGGCCGGACGAGTGGAGACGGCGGGGGACGGCCCACCGGCCGCGAAGTGCCCACGCACCATCTCGGAACCGCCGATGACCTTGAAGCCCAGCTCCTCGTACAGGGGACGGCCGTACGGGGTGGCGTACAGCGTGAGCGGGACGGTGCCCGAATCCGCGACCACCTGCCGCATCAGCCGACGGCCGACGCCCTGGCGGGCGTGCCGCTCGGCGACGAGCACCATGCCGATGGCGCGGAGATCGGGACGGTAGCTGGACCCGTACTCGGTGACGACACACGCAGTGACCAGACCACCCTCGGGATCGTCGATGCCGTATCCCTTCCCGGCGGCCAGAAGCAGGCCCCACTTGTGTTCCTCACGGGGCCAGCCCCGGTCCTCGGACAAGTCGGCGCAGGCATGGAGGTCGCGGGGGGTCAGGCGGCGGATGGGCAGAGCGGCGAGGGCAGGTGTCGACACGCTGGTCAGGCTGTCTGACATGGGCCACCGGCGTCCACCGGTTTGAGGTGTAACACACATGCTTTTGGCCATGTCTCACCCGACCGCACGGCACAGGGCCAGACGTTTCACGTGAAACGTCAGCCCCGGCCCTCAGCCCAGGTCTGGCGCGTGCATGGCCCGCACGCCCTCGATGTTCCCGTCCAGGTAGTGCCGCAGCGACAGCGGAACGAGATGGACCGAGGCGATGCCCACGCGGGTGAACGGCACCCGCACGACTTCGTACTCCCCGGCCGGCTCCTCGACCTCGGGACCGTGCCGCAGGCGTTCGTCCATCGACTCCAGACGGCAGACGAAGAAGTGCTGAACCTTCACACCGGTCGGGCCGCCGCCTTCGCCGATGTGCTCCACCGTGTCCACGAAGCAGGGCACCACATCGGTGATCTTGGCACCGAGTTCCTCGTCGACTTCCCTGTGCAGCGCGTCGATGACAGTCGTGTCGGACGGCTCTACCCCGCCACCCGGAGTGACCCAGTAGGGATCCACACCCGGCTTGGTTCGCTTGATCAGGATCAGATCATCACCATCCAGCAGGATGGCGCGGGCGGTGCGCTTGACCACGGGGCGAACGGTCATGGGAGAAATGTGGCCCAGCATGTTCCACGTGAAACATCGCCCGCCTCACATCGCAGCCCATCTTGGGTGAACACCGGGCGATGTGCGCGGCGGCCGTCGCAGCCGTCGCCGGACCAGATCACCGTCGCCCGCATCTTCGTCACCAGCGGTAGTCGCTCAACCCCAGTCAGCCGCAGCCCGCAACAGCCACTCATGGGCCCGGGCTATGGGCGGCATGGCAAGTGTCCCGGTCCGGACCACGAGGAAGTAGGTCCGTAGCGGGGAAACCGCGGGTTCGTGCACGGCCACCACGTCACCCCGCTTCAGTGCGGAGGCACACAGATGGCGCGGCAGCACGGCGAGCCCGGCACCGGTGGCGGCGCAGGCGAGCACGGCGCGCAGGTCGGGGACGATGACCGTGCCGGCGGCGGCCGGGTGGGAGTCGAAGACAGCGGCCCAGTAGCGGGAGACGAACGGCAGCGACTCGTGGACCTCGACCACCGGAAGGTTCTCCAGCGCGTAGGCGCCCTTGCGGCGCAGCCTGCCGGGGCCGATGTGGGACGCCCAGCGCGGCGCGGCGACCAGGACATGCTCCTCGTCGCACAGCGGAGTCGCCGTGAGCAGAGCGCCACGCGGCCTGGCCGTGGTGATGGCCAGATCGTGGAGCCCCGCGGCGAGCCCTTCCAGCGTCTCGTCCACGGTCCCGAAGGAGACGCGCAGGGCGAGCCCCTGGCCGTCGTCACCGGTCAGTTCCGCCAGCGCGGGTAGGGCGCGCTCAGCGGTGAACTCCGGCGGTCCGGCGAGATGCAGGGTGCGCAGCGACATCTGCTCGTCGAGCCCGGTCTCGGCGATCTCCACCAGGGCGTCGAGATGGGGCGCGGCCTTGTGTGCGAGTTCGTCGCCGATGGCCGTGGGCGTCACCCCGCGGGCCTGCCGCAAGAAGAGGGGACGGCCCAGCTGCCGTTCCAGCGTGCGGATCTGGGAGGTGACCGCCGGCTGCGAGAGGCCGAGCAGCGCCGCGGCGCGGGTGAACGAGCCTGCCCGGTGGACGGTCAGGAAGGTGCGCAGCAGGGCCAGATCCATGGTGCTCCTCCGCTCCCCGCACCCTCGGACGCGCCCAACTATAAATAAGTCGATAGGTCGCTGTCGCTACTGTGATTGGACACTGACGCAGAGTCAACTAGCCTTGTTCGCGCGGTTCTTCGCGCGCGGAACCGGGACGGTCCGAGCCACGAGGGGGGAGGCTCGGACCGTCCGTCGTACGTAGATGGGCATCCTCGGCCGGTGGACCGGCTCCCCCGAGGTGCGTAGCCCCGGTGGTGCACGGTGACCGGCACGTGGTCAGTGCGCCGACTCCTCCAGCGCACCGAGCACATCGGTCACCAGGTCCTCGGGATCCTCGGCGCCGACCGACAGCCGGATGAACCCTTCCGGTACCGCGTCACCGCCCCAGCGTCCCCGCCGCTCTGCGGTGGACCGCACCCCTCCGAAGCTCGTCGCGTCGTCGACGAGCCGCAGCGCGTCCAGAAAACGCTCGGCACGCGCGCGTGTGGGCAACGCGAACGACACCACACACCCGAAGCGCCGCATCTGCTGCGCGGCGACCTTGTGGGACGGGTCGTCGGGCAGGCCGGGATACCGCAGCCCGGTCACCTCGGGTCGGCCGCGCAGCGCCTCGGCGACGGCGAGCGCGTTGGCGGTCTGCCGGTCGGCGCGCAGGTGGAGCGTGGCGAGCGACCGGTGCGCCAGCCAGGCCTCCATGGGACCCGGGATCGCTCCGACGATCTTGCGCCAACGCCGTACGGAGGTCATCAACCCGGCGTTCCGGGACGTCACGTATCCGAGCAGCAGGTCGCCGTGCCCGGTGAGCATCTTGGTGCCGCTGGCCACGGAGAAGTCGGCGCCCAGCTCCAGGGGCCGCTGGCCGAGCGGGGTCGCGAGGGTGTTGTCCACGGCGACGAGGGTGCCCTGCGCGTGGGCCGCCTCGACGAGCCGTCGCACGTCGCAGACGTCCAGTCCCGGGTTGGAGGGGGTCTCGATCCACAGCAGCCTCGCGCCGTCGAGGACGCCGAGCTGGGCGTCGCCGGCCGTCGGCGCGGTACGCACCTCGATGCCGTACGCCGTGAGCTGCTCGCGCACCAGCGGCAGCACCTGGTAGCCGTCCGCGGGCAGCACCACCGTGTCGCCCGCACGCAGCTGGGAGAACAGGACGGCCGAGATCGCGGCCATGCCGGAGGCGAAGGCGAGTGTCTCCACGCCGTCCTCACCGGGCGCCTCCAGCTCGCCGATGGCGCGCTCCAGACGGCTCCAGGTGGGGTTCTCGTCCCGGCCGTAGGTGTACGGACCGGTCGGCTCGCCGGGCAGGTGGTAGTGCGCGGCGAAGACGGGACCCGGCAGGGTCGGCTCGTGCTTGACCGGCTCGGGCAGTCCCGCGCGGACCGCGCGCGTGCCGTCGCCGTATCCCGCGCCGGCCGTGCCGGCATCCCCTGAAGTCATGCTGCCCGTCCCTCCACGTTCTCGCGTACAGCGGCGAGCAGACCGAGGCTCGCCGCCTCCACCATCTCAAGACACTCCTCGAAGCCGTCCATCCCCCCGTAGTACGGGTCCGGTACGTCGAGATCGCCGTCGGCGGCCGGGTCGTAGGAGCGCAGGAGCCGCACCTTCGCCGCGTCCTCCGGGGTGGGCGCGAGGCGGCGCAGGGCCTTGAGGTGCCCGGAGTCCAGGGCGATCACCAGATCCAGGCGGGAGAACCAGGAGGGCTGGAACTGCCGTGCGACATGATCGCTGTCGTAGCCGTTGTCCTCCAGGACGGCCACGGTGCGCGGATCGGCGCCGTCTCCCTCGTGCCAGCCGCCCGTGCCGGCGCTGTCGACCTCGACCCGGTCGTCCAGACCGGCCTCCTCGATGCGGGCGCGGAAGACGCACTCGGCCATCGGGGAACGGCAGATGTTGCCGGTGCAGACGAAACAGACGCGGTAGGTCATGCGGCTCACTCAGTCCTTGTCGTCGGGCAGCACGACGTGCAGGGCCCAGGAGACGATCGAGATGATCAGGCCGCCCAGGACGGCGGTCCAGAAGCCCTCGACATGGAAGCTCAGGTCCAGCTTGCCCGCCACCCACGAGGTGAGCAGCAGCATCAGCGCGTTGACGACCAGGGTGATCAGGCCGAGCGTCAGGATGAACAGCGGGAAGGTCAGCACCTTCACGATCGGCTTGACCAGGAAGTTCACCAGGCCGAACAGCAGCGCCACGACGATGAGCGTGCCTATCTTCCGGCCGGTGCTCGAACCCGTGAGCGTGATCTTGTCGAGGAGCCATACGGCGACGGCGAGGGCCCCAGCGTTGGCGATCGTCTTGACTACGAAATTCTTCATGTGTCTGATCGTGGCAGACCGGATCACAGGTGAGCACCGAGCAAGGGCGGACAAGGGCGATGAAGGCATTCCGGCTGGACGAACTGGAGGCGGAGCGCGCCGCCAACGAGGGTGCGTACCTGCAGTTCCTGCGGGAGCGGAACATGTCGGTCGGCCTGTACGCGCTCGACGCGGGTGACCTGGACCCGCAGAAGCCGCACCGGCAGGACGAGGTGTACTTCGTCGTCAGCGGACGCGCATCGATCACCGTCGGCATGGAGACGACCCAGGTCGGGCGCGGCAGCGTCGTCTACGTGCCCGCCGGGGTCCCTCACAAGTTCCACCACATCACCGAGGACCTGAGGGTGCTGGTGGTGTTCTCTCCGCCTGAGAGCTGAGGCGTGTCTAGGGGTTCCCTCAGGGGAGGAATCAGGGGAGGACAAGGGATGCGAGACGCCCGCCGCTCCCCTCGGCGGCCCTAGCATCGAGGGCAGGACATCGAGGACCCGCAAGCGCCGTCGCCGGACGGGACGTGGGCCCGAAGACGCACACAGACGCCGAGAGACAAGGACAAAGGCGATGCGAGAGATCTTCGCGGGTTTGCCGTGGTGGGTGAAGTGGATCGCGGTGCCGGTCATCGCCCTGGTCGTCTTCGGCGGTGTGATCGCGTCCGTCATCGGATTCGTGATCGGGCTGCTCTTCAAGGTGCTGCTCTTCGTCGCGCTGGTCGGCGGACTGATTTACGTGGTACGGAAGTTCATGTCGAGCTCCACATCCCGCGGCGACTGGTGAGTCGTCCGGAGCGCGCCAAGACGAAGGGCGCTCCACGGGTAGGCGCTCCGTGGGGGGCGGGGCTCGGCGGTAACAGGGAACAGGACGTTCCCTCGGGGGAGGGAAGTTTTCCCGGCGGCGCCGTCGGACCGCGGTGACGGACCGTTAAAGTCCACAACTCGCGCGCGGCAGCCCCCGCGCGTGGCGCACCCCCTCTCGTGTCCCCGCACGGGAGGCCGTCCTCGCGCTCCGGGAGTGATCTTTGACCACGGTTGGTACCGCATCCGCAGACTCAACCGCTCCGCCCGCACAGCGACGGACCTCACCGGGGGAGGCACACCCCCGACTCCCGCCCGCACAACCGGCCTCCACCACCCTCATCGGATCCGTACAGCGCGCCATGCGTCTGCTCGAGGCCGTCGCCGGACGGCCCTACGGAGCCACCGCCAAACAACTGGCGCGCGAGGTCGGCCTGGCGCTCCCCACGGCCTACCACCTGCTGCGCACCCTGACTCACGAGGGTTATCTGCGCCGCGAGAACGGCCTGTTCTTCCTCGGCGAGGCGGCCGAGCGGCTGAGCGCCCGCGCAGCCCAGCAGAAACGTCGCAGCATGGTGGACGACGCGCTCGCACAATGGCGTGATTCCATCGGTGTCCCCGTCTACTACGCCGTCTATCGCGAGGGCGAGATCGACGTCCTGGGCGTCGCCGACACCCCCGGCAACCCGGCGGTGGAGGAGTGGGCCGACTTCCGGGAGACCGGGCACGCCCATGCCATCGGCCAGTGCCTGCTGTCCCAGCTCGACGACGAGGCCCGCCGAGACCACCTCGACCGCTACCCCGTTCGGGCGATCACGCCGTACACCGTCCATGACGAGCGCGTGTTCCTCCGGCGACTGGAGCGCCTGCAGCGCACAGAACCCGTGATCGAGCGCCAGGAGTACGCGCTCGGGACCGTCTGTGCCGCGATTCCCCTGACCATGGGGTCGACGGCCGCGACGGTGGCGATCTCCCTGCCGTCCAATGAAGCCGATCGGCTGCTGCCGACGGCACGCCGGCTTCAGGAGGAGATCGGACGTGTGCTCGGGACACTCGCCCTCTCTATCAGCATCTGAAAACTCACTCCTTGTGATCTGCCATGTACGTTCAGCAAACTTCCAGCAGGTGTCAGGGGATGCTTCCTGGCCAGTCCACGGCTACTGACGGGGTAGACGATGCGCGAGTCGGTACAGGCAGAGGTGATGATGAGCTTTCTCGTCTCGGAGGAGCTCTCGTTCCGCATTCCGGTGGAGCTGTGTTACGAGACCTGTGATCCCTATGCCGTCCGGCTGACCTTCCACTTGCCCGGGGACGCGCCTGTGACCTGGGCGTTCGGGCGGGAGCTGCTGGTCGACGGAGTGGGCCGGCCGTGCGGCGACGGAGATGTGCACATCGCGCCCGCCGAGCCGGACACCTTCGGCGACGTGCTGATCCGGCTCCAGGTGGGTGCCGACCGGGCGCTGTTCCGGTCCGGGGCGGCCCCACTGGTCGCGTTCCTGGACCGTACGGACAAGTTGGTGCCGCTCGGCCAGGAGGGTTCTCTCGCCGACTTCGACGCACATCTCGACGAGGCGCTGGACCGGATCCTGGCCGAGGAGCAGAGCGCGGGCTGACGCCACGCTTCGGTGCCGTAACGGTTCCTCGCGGAGCCGTGCGGGGCGCGGTGGGTGCCGTAACGCTTCTGCGGTGCCTCCCCGCGGTTGGGGCGCCTCAGTGCCTGCGTCGCCGCCCGCGCCCACCGCGGGCCGGTACGGCGGCCGGAGCGGCGGAGCGGCCGGAGCGGTCGGCGGAGACCACCAGGGCGGCCAGTGCCGTGGTCACCGGCACCGAGGCGACCAGGCCGATCGAACCGACGAGCGTGCGCACGATCTCCTCCGCGACCAGCTCGCTGTCGGCAACGGTGACCACGCCACTCTGCGCGATCGAGAACAGCAGCAACAGCGGCAGAGCGGCACCCGCGTACGCCAGGACGAGCGTGTTGACGACCGACGCGATGTGGTCGCGGCCGATGCGGATGCCCGCGCGGTACAGACCACGCCACCCCATCGACGGATTCGCTTCGTGGAGCTCCCAGACCGCCGAGGTCTGCGTCACCGTCACATCGTCGAGGACGCCGAGCGAGCCGATGATGACGCCGGCCAGCAGCAGGCCGCTCATGTCGATACCCGGGTACAGGCCGTGGATCAGGCCGGTGTTGTCGTCGGTGTTGCCGGTCAGCGCGGCCCAGCCGATGAACAGGGAGCCCAGCACACCGATCAGGGACAGGGAGATGAGCGTGCCGAGCACCGCCACCGAGGTGCGTGCCGAGAGCCCGTGGCACATGTAGAGGGCGATCAGCATGATGGCGCTGGACCCGACCACGGCCACGAGCAGCGGGTTCGAGCCCTGCAGGATCGCCGGGAGGATGAACAGGCTCAGCACCAGGAAGCTGACGGCCAGTGCGATGAGCGCCATCACACCGCGCATCCGGCCCACGACCACCACGGCGATGGCGAAGATGCCGGCCAGCAACGCCATGGGGACCTCGCGGTTCACATCCGCCACCGAGTACTGCAGGTCCCTGGGGGCGGACGGTTCGTAGGCGACCACGACCTTCTCGCCCTGATGCAACTGCCGTGACTGGTCCGGCTGGACGATCTCCGTGAACGTCCGGCCCTGATCCTTGCCCGTGTCCACGCGCACCGTCGCCTTCTTGCAGGTGCCGGTCGACTGCTGCTGGGCCGAGGAGCCCTCGGCCGTGGAGGTGTCACCGGTCGGGGTGTCACCCGAGGCGTTCACGGACTTGCAGTCCACCTCCACCACCCTGGTGACCGTGGCCTGCTGGGTCTGGCGGTCGAATCCCACGCCGGTGCGCTTGTGGGACGGCACTCCGCCCGGCCACAGCACGACGAGACCGACCACCACGGCTGCCGTGAAGGGGATGAGGATCGCAGCGATGACCCTGCGCAGGTGCCGCGACACGGGCGCCGCCGGGCCATGGCTGTGGCTGTGGCCGTGCCCGCTCGGTCCATGGTCATGTGGGTCGCCCGGGCCGTGGCCGTGGGGCGGGTCGGGCGGTGGGTACGGGGGCGGATGCTGTGTCGTGGTCACCGAGGCATCATCGCAAGAAGCCGTGAGGCCCACTGTTCAGCTCGCGCAATGAGACGCTAGCGTGGGGGGACCTTTGCACACGCGGGAGCTCGGAGCACCGGGCTGAGAGGGCGCTGACCTCCGTAGACGCGATGTTTCACGTGGAACATCGGCGGACGGAAACCGCTGCGTCGACCGCTGAACCTGTTACCGGGTAATGCCGGCGTAGGGAGTAGGTCTCATGACCAACAAGGACGTACGCACGCCTGCCTCCGTTGAGGGCGAACAGTCCCAGGAGGCCGGACCGTCCATCGGCTGGCACAAGGCGTACATCGAGGGCTCACGCCCCGACCTGCGAGTGCCGGTCCGTCGGGTGCACCTCACCAACGGGCAGTCGGTCACGCTGTACGACACCTCCGGCCCGTACACCGATCCACTGGTCCAGACCGACGTCCGCAGGGGCCTGGCTCCGTTGCGGGAGAACTGGATCACCGCCCGCGGCGACAGCGAGGAGTACGCGGGCCGTCCCGTCCGCCCCGAGGACGACGGCATCAAGCACACCTCGCCGCGGGGCGGCCTGCGCAACCTCGACGCGGTGTTCCCGGGACGGCCGCGTCAGCCGCGCCGCGGCCGCGACGGCAAGGCGGTGACGCAACTGGCCTACGCACGCCGTGGGGAGATCACGCCCGAGATGGAGTTCGTCGCCCTCCGGGAGGACGTGCCCCCGGAGGTGGTGCGCGAGGAGATCGCGGCAGGCCGTGCGGTTCTGCCGGCCAACGTCAACCACCCCGAGAGCGAGCCGATGATCATCGGCAAGCGGTTCCTGGTGAAGGTCAATGCCAACATCGGCAACTCCGCTGTGACCTCGTCCATCGAGGAGGAGGTCGAGAAGATGACCTGGGCGACCCGCTGGGGCGCCGACACGGTCATGGACCTGTCCACCGGCCGCAACATCCACACCACGCGCGAGTGGGTGCTGCGCAACTCACCCGTGCCGATCGGCACGGTGCCGCTCTATCAGGCCCTCGAGAAGGTCGACGGGAAGGCCGAGGAACTGACCTGGGAGATCTACAAGGACACGGTCATCGAGCAGGCCGAGCAGGGCGTGGACTACATGACGGTGCACGCGGGGGTGCGTCTGGCGTACGTACCGCTGACCGCGAACCGCAAGACCGGCATCGTCTCGCGTGGCGGCTCGATCATGGCGGCGTGGTGCCTCGCCCACCACAAGGAGTCGTTCCTGTATGAGCACTTCGAAGAACTGTGCGAAATCCTCGCGGCCTACGACGTCACGTACTCGCTGGGCGACGGCCTCAGGCCCGGCTCCATCGCGGACGCCAACGACGAGGCGCAGTTCGCGGAACTGCGCACGCTCGGGGAACTCGGCCGGGTCGCCAGGCGTTTCGACGTACAGACCATGATCGAGGGCCCGGGACACGTCCCGATGCACAAGATCAAGGAGAACATCGACCTTCAGCAGGAGATCTGCGATGAAGCTCCGTTCTATACGCTCGGGCCGCTGACGACGGACATCGCGCCGGCGTACGACCACATCACCTCGGGCATCGGCGCCGCGATGATCGCCTGGTGGGGAACGGCCATGCTCTGCTACGTCACACCCAAGGAGCACTTGGGCCTGCCCAACCGCGACGACGTCAAGACCGGTGTGATCACCTACAAGATCGCCGCCCATGCGGCCGACCTCGCCAAAGGCCATCCGGGTGCGCAGGCGTGGGACGACGCGCTGTCCGACGCGCGCTTCGAGTTCCGTTGGGAGGACCAGTTCAACCTGGCCCTCGACCCGGACACGGCCCGTGACTTCCACGACGAGACCCTTCCGGCGGAGCCGGCCAAGACCGCCCACTTCTGCTCGATGTGCGGTCCGAAGTTCTGCTCGATGAAGATCTCCCAGGACATCCGCCGCGAACACGGCGGCAACCGGAAGGAGATCGAGGAGGGCATGGCACAGAAGTCGAGGGAGTTCGCCGAGGCGGGAAACCGCGTGTACCTGCCGATCGCCGACTGATCTGGCAGCGCCCGCCGACGTCCCGTCATGCGGTGCCCTCCGGCCTGCGTCGTCGCTGCGCAGGCCGGAGGGGCCGACTCACTCTCGCCCGTGCGCGGATCGTGGTAACGGAAACGGCACGATGCCACCTGTCCACGTCAAGATCCCTACTGTCACTGGCATGGATCGGATCGATGTGGTGAACGGTGTCGTGGGCGCCGTGTTCGGCATGCTGTTCGCCGTGCTGTTCCAGCAGCCTTTACAGGATGCGTGGTACCGGCTGCGCAGGCGGTCGACGAGCGCCATCCGGAGCCTGGGGCGCCGGGAGGAGTCGGGACCCGCTTGGCGGGCGTTCTCACTCGGGCCGTTGCAGACGTCGGCACTCATCGTCGAAGGCGATGGGGAGTCTCCGATACCTCCTGAGGCCGTGCATGTCAGTGTGCTCGACGGCGAAGTGGAACTTCCTTCCGACATGGCCGGCTGGCGCGACGAGGTTGCCGAGGAGAGTGAGCGCCTGCGTGCGGAGGGACGCACCCCGCTGTGGAACGGCCCGCGGTACGCGGTCGAGTCGTTCGACATCTCCCGAACCGCTCTTGATGAGACTCCGGAAGTTCACCTGAGGCTACGACCGACCGACTACTACACCTTCCTCGCTGCTCAGCAGCTCGATCGACGGTTGCCGGACGGTGCGACACCCAGGTCCCGTTACCTCTACCCGGATCAGCCGTTGAAGGCCCCGTCCTTTCTCCAGTGCAGCTTCGCCGTCAACATCGCCGTCGTCACCGCAGACGACATGCTGGTGGTGAGCCAACGCAGCGATCGGGTCCGCATGGCACCCGGTGTGTGGAATTCCTCAGTGAACGAGGGGCTTTCACGGCACATCGACTCCTCGGGGAGAAGCGCCCCGGATCTGCACGCGGTGTCCCGTCGCGGCATGCGTGAGGAGCTGTCCCTGGAGCCC
This sequence comes from Streptomyces sp. NPDC107546, assembly GCF_055639175.1. Classification (NCBI taxonomy): domain Bacteria; kingdom Bacillati; phylum Actinomycetota; class Actinomycetes; order Kitasatosporales; family Streptomycetaceae; genus Streptomyces; species Streptomyces sp. NPDC107546. The sequence goes on from NZ_JBVKBA010000004.1 coordinate 231,387, forward strand.
CACGAGTACTCGATCGACCTCCTGGCCTTCGTCCTTGACGTGGACAGGCGGCACTGGAGCGGTCACTTCTACGCCAGACTGAAGGAGCTCGGGAGCGAGGACCTGCAAGCGCGGATGAGCCGGGGCGTCGCCGACCGGTGGGAACACCAGACCATCGACTATGTGCCCTTCCGCCCGGCGACCGTGGTCAGGTACCTGCTACGGGAAGACCGCATTCACCGGTGGGCGCCGCTGGCACCCGCACTCTTCCATCTCTCACTCGTGCACGCCTACGGCCGTACGCTCGTCGAACGAACAGAGACGCAGATCCTCCGTCGCCTGTAGTGGGCCGCTCATCGAAGGCGGAATCCGGCATTGCCTTCCGCTTGACGACGCAAAGACCACGACGTGGGCCCGCGCCTTTCGTGAGCGGGCCGGACGTCGGTGGGTCGGGTCCGTCGGTGGGTCGGTGGGACGGCCGGGAGCGGGGCCACTCCGGGGGCGGTCCGGAGGTGGCCGCCCCCGCCTTGCGCACTTTTCGGTGGCGACCGGTCGCCGGCCGGGCCCGTCACTCCGGCGTGTGCTCCGGCCCCCCGAAGTCCGGGCTGGTGAAGTCGGGGCTCGTGAAGCTGGGGCGCGTACCGGCGGCCGGGCCGCTGTCGGGGCTGCTGAACCCCGGACGGTCGTAGCCGAGGTGCGGGATGCGCCCGGCGGTCGCCTCCGGTGCCTTCCGGGTCATCGCGGCCGTGCCCGGGTCGCTGAGCGCCTCACGGAGGAACGGCAGGATTCCGCGCTCCAGCAGCGCCTCGTGCCAGGCATCCCTGGCCCGTGACACCTCCGCCGTCAATGTGCCCGACGCGTCCGCCTCTTGTGCCGAGGAGTTGTTGCGCAGGGCCGTGAGCAGCAGGCCGATCGCGGCGACCAGGATCGACGCCGCGGTCACCGCGCCGAAGACCCACCCGGTGGTCAGGAGCGTCCGGGCGAACGCCTGGTCGGGATTGACCATCTTGAGGATGTACCCCACGAGCAGGAAGATCGCCGCGGCGGCACCCGCGAGGAAGGGGGCGAGGACCGCGATGACGGCACCGGTCCCGGCGCTCGCGGCGGCCTCTCCCACGGTGGCCGCGAGCCCCAGGGCGTCCAGGTCCGCCTCCGGGGAACCGGGGGTGCCGTCCTGGACTATCGGGGTGGACGGCGCCGGCCGGCGCAGTTCCTCGCGGACCATCACGTAGTGCTGGTACTCGGTGGCCGCCGCCGCGGTGATGAGGGCGGTGGCGTTCAGCGCCATGGTGCGCAACTGTTCGGGGTTCAGCCGCTGACCCACAGCGGCCAGATCCGGGCGGTGTGGTGCGGAGCGCAGCGCCTCATCGAGGATCCGCTCGTAGTCCTGGCGGTCCTCGCTCAGCAGGTGCTGCGGAACGCTGTTCATGTGCATCCCCCGATGCTCCGTAGGGCTTGTGGCTCGGCATGCTGACGAGCCGTCGGGCAGAAACGGAGGGGAGCCTGCTACGGATAAGCCGATGGTAGAGCGGTGACGGCGCGCGGTGACAGGGGGTTTCCGGAAAATGGCCCCGGCCTGCGCTCCTGTGCGCGGTCCTCCGTCGGGGGATGTCTGTCCGGGGAACGGTCAGATATCCAAGGGCAGTTGCTGGACCAGCAGCTTTCCGGCCATGGTCACACCGCCGTCCATCGCGATCGCCAGTCCGTCCGCGTAGACGTGCGGCCCCTCGACCACCGGACCCGTGCCGTCCTCGCCGTCCTCCGAGCCGACTTCTCCGAGCAGGTAGGGAATGGGGCTGTGGCCGTGGACGATGCGCCTGCCGCCGTAGGTGTCCAGCAGGGACCGTACGGCGTCGGCGCCGCCCTCGTCGCGGAAGGAGAAGCGCTTGGTGAACTTGCGGAAGAGGTCCCACACCTCGTCCGCGTCGTTACGGGTGAGCGTCTCGCGGATGGTGTCGTTGACCGCCTCGATGGAGTCACCGTAGTCGAGGTAGGCGGTGGTGTCCGAGTGGACCAGCAGGTGTCCGTCGACCTCCTCGACCGCGTCGAGGCGGGCCATCCACTGCAGGTGGTGGTCCTGCAGGCGGTCCATGTCGGTCTTCTGGCCGCCGTTGAGCAGCCAGGCCGCCTGGAAGGTGGCGGTGCCCGCGCCGGAGTTCACCGGCGTGTCGCCGAACCGCTTGGCACCGAGCAGCAGCAACTCGTGGTTGCCCATGAGCGCCTTGCAGTAGCCGCCGGCCGCGGCCGCCTCCGCGGACAGCCGCATCACGAGGTCGATGACGCCGATGCCGTCGGGCCCGCGGTCGGTGAAGTCGCCGAGGAACCACAGCCGCGCCGTGCCCGCGCACCAGCTCCCCTGGGCGTCGACGAGGCCCTTCTCCTGGAGAGCTGCCACGAGCTGGTCGAGATAGCCGTGCACGTCCCCGACGACGAACAGCGGACCGGGACCCTCCGCGGACTGCGGGGCGGGTGCGGCCGTGGGAGCGACGTTGACCTGGAGCGTGTCACCGCGGTTGACGACCGGGAGGTCCCGTTCGGTGGGCGTGTAGGCGTCGGAGTAGCCGTGCGGGTAGGCCTCCGGGGCGGTGACGGGTCCGGTGACCTGGTCCTGGGGCGTGCTCTGCGCGTGGGGACCGGCCTCATGGACGTACGCGGGCACCCGGAAGTCGCGCAACGTCGCCGTCCGCTCCACCTCGGGTCCCTGACCGGCCCCCTGAGTCATCGACCCCTCCACCATCGCGCCGCATCTGCACCGCATCGGACTGCCTGGTCGCAGCGGCCCGCGGTGTCGTGGGCCCATCATAGGAATGCGGATCGCGCCATGTGATGACCCAGGGGTGGTGAATCGGGGAAGCCCTCCAGTTCACCGCGGCATTCGCCCTAAATGGGCGGGGGTTTCCCGCCGGTCTCCCGGTCGTCGGGCGCCCGCGGGCGACTGGTGCGTCACCCGCGGGCCGTGTGCGGGCTACCTCTGTTCGGGTGACCGGGGCGGGCTGACCGTGGTGCGGGGTGGGCGTCGCTCGGACGACGTACGCACGATCAGTTCGGTCGGTATCACCTGCTCGACCGGCTGCTCCGGCCGGACACCCTCGATGGCGTCGATGAGGAGCTGGACCACCGCTGTGCCGATCCGTCGCGGTTTGAGGGAGAGCGTGGTGACGGGAGGCTCGGTGTTGGCGTACACGGCGGACTCGCTGCAGCACACGAGCAGCAGGTCGTCCGGGACGCGCAGGCCGTAGCGGCGGGCTGCGGCGAGCAGGTCGGTGCCGTTCGGGTCGAAGAGCCCGTAGACCGCGTCAGGGCGGTCCGGACGGGCCAGCAGCCGGTCGGCGGCGACAGCGCCCGCGCACGGGTCGTGTGCCGGGTAGGCCTCGAAGACCGGGTCCTGTCCGACGCGCTCGCACCAGTTGAGGTACGCGGTCGTGGACAGGTGTGTGTACGTGTCCGTCGTGGTGCCGGTCAGCAGCCCGATGCGGCGGGCGCCCGCCTCCGCCAGATGGTCGAGGATGCCGAGGACGGCGGCCTCGTGGTCGTTGTCGACCCAGGCGGTGACCGGGAGGGAGCCGGCCGGGCGGCCGTCGGAGACGACCGGTAACCCCTGCCGGACCAGCTCGGTGACCACCGGGTCCTGGTCGGAGGGGTCGATGACGACCGTGCCGTCCAGGGCGACGTTCGACCACACGTCGTGGCGCGAGGTGGCGGGCAGGATGACCAGGGCGTATCCCCGGGCGAGCGCGGCGGAGGTGGCGGCCCTGGCCATCTCCGCGAAGTATGCGAATTCGGTGAAGGTGAAAGGTTCATCCCCGTACGTCGTCACAGTCAGGCCGATGAGGCCCGACTTGCCGGTACGGAGGGTTCGGGCCGCGGCCGAGGGGCGGTAGCCCAGCCGGTCGGCGACCTCGCGGACGTGGCGTCGGGTGGCGTCCGGCAGTCGGCCCTTGCCGTTGAGGGCGTCGGAGACGGTCGTGATGGAGACCCCGGCGGCGGCGGCCACGTCTCTGATGCCCGCCCGGCCCGGCCGGCTGCCTCGGCGGGAGGTCTCCGCCCGGCTCACCTGGTGCTTCCCTGCTGCTGTCATGGCGAGCCGATAGTAGGGCTCATGTGGTGGGGTAGTGCGGACGCATATGCACCCGTTGACAGGCACGTTTCTGCATGATCAAAAACGGCCAAGTGCCTGGGAATGCAAGGGACTTGAACGATCTAAGGTCAATAGATGGCGTGACGGCCCGCATGGGCCTGGCGAGGTGGTCATATTGCGAAGAGGTCTCAACTCACCTTCACGGGGGATGCGCGCCACGGCGTGAGCCACCGGCGCGTGCGGCAGGGGGCGACGCGCCCCCGCATCCACGCGCCTTCCTGCGGTGGTGTGCGCGGGTTCCTACGGTGATCTGTCCGGGTTGGTGCAGCCATCCGTCCGCATCCCTACGGCTACCCATCCGCCTCCGTACAGCCCTCCGTCCGCATCCGTACGGCTCCTCGCTCGACCGCCGCCTGTCCATGGCGTGATCCACAAGGGGCGGAGCGGTTGTCCACAGCCCATTCGCAGCGGCCCCGAATCCTCATAAGGTGAGAAGCATTGGACGCCGGTGGCGGTCACGAGCCGGTGGTGTGCGCGAGGAGGACTGCGGTGAGCGAGACGAGCCCGAGGCTGCGTGCCGAGCTGGAGGATATCCCCACCTACAAGCCCGGCAAGCCTGCCGCGGCCGGCGGCCCGGTGGCCTACAAGCTGTCCTCGAACGAGAATCCGTACCCTCCGCTGCCGGGCGTGCTGGAGACGGTGACCGCGGCGGCCTCGTCGTTCAACCGCTACCCGGACATGGCGTGCACGGGCCTGATGAGCGAGCTGTCGGAGCGCTTCGGAGTGCCCCAGTCGCACCTCGCGACCGGGACGGGCTCGGTCGGTGTGGCACAGCAGCTGCTGCAGGCCACGAGCGGCCCGGGGGACGAGGTGATCTACGCCTGGCGGTCCTTCGAGGCGTACCCGATCATCACCCGCATCAGTGGGGCGACATCGGTCCGGGTGCCGCTGACCGAGGGCGACGTGCACGACCTGGACGCGATGGCCGACGCGATCACCGACCGGACCCGGCTGATCTTCGTCTGCAACCCGAACAACCCGACGGGCACCGTCGTGCGCCAGGCGGAGCTGGAGCGCTTCCTGGACCGAGTGCCGGGCGATGTGCTGGTGGTGCTCGACGAGGCGTACCGCGAGTTCGTCCGCGACGTCCAGGTGCCGGACGGCATCCAGCTGTACCGCAAGCGGCCGAACGTGTGCGTGCTGCGCACCTTCTCCAAGGCGTACGGCCTCGCCGGGCTGCGCGTCGGCTTCGCGGTCGCGCATGAGCCGGTGGCCGCGGCGTTGCGCAAGACGGCGGTGCCGTTCGGCGTCAGCCAGCTGGCGCAGGAGGCGGCGATCGCCTCGCTGCGCGCTGAGGACGAGCTGCTCGGCCGGGTGGGCTCGCTGGTGTGCGAGCGCACCCGCGTGGTGGACGCGCTGCGCGCCCAGGGCTGGACGGTCCCCGAGACCCAGGCGAACTTCGTGTGGCTACGGCTGGGGGAGCGCACGACGGAATTCGCGGCCGCCTGTGAGCAGGCCGGTGTGGTCGTGCGGCCCTTCCCGGGCGAGGGCGTGCGTGTGACCATCGGCGAGGCCGAGGCGAACGACATCTTCATGAAGGTCACGGAGGGCTTCCACAAGGGGCTGTAGGCCCTGTCTTTCGGATCAGCCACAGTCGAGTCCTCCCGGGTCCCGCGCGAGTGGCGCGGGACCCGGGCCGGCGCGGGATTGTGCCAGATGCCGAATAGCCCGCGCTTAGGGCCCCCCACCCCTCCGGCTTGCGACCGCCATGCGCCATAATTGCTTGTGAATGTGAACGCGTTCACAAGCGGGCCCGATTGTTCCCATGATGAGTGGGACAAACGGGGCAAACTGCCGCGTGACCACGGCGACGTAAGGAGAAGGACGACGTGGACATAGCTTTGGCGCCGGAGACCTTGGCGCGATGGCAGTTCGGCATCACCACCGTCTACCACTTCCTGTTCGTCCCGCTCACGATCTCGCTCGCCGCGCTGACGGCCGGCCTGCAGACCGCGTGGGTACGGACGGAGAAGGAGAGGTACCTCAGGGCGACGAAGTTCTGGGGCAAGCTCTTCCTGATCAACATCGCGATGGGTGTCGTGACCGGCATCGTCCAGGAGTTCCAGTTCGGCATGAACTGGTCCGCCTACTCCCGCTTCGTGGGTGACGTCTTCGGTGCCCCGCTCGCGTTCGAGGCCCTCATCGCCTTCTTCTTCGAGTCCACCTTCATCGGGCTGTGGATCTTCGGTTGGGACAAGCTGCCGAAGAAGCTCCACCTGGCCTGCATATGGATGGTCTCGATCGGCACGGTCCTGTCGGCGTACTTCATCCTCGCGGCCAACTCCTGGATGCAGCACCCCGTCGGCTACCGGATCAACAAGGCGAAGGGCCGCGCCGAACTCACCGACTTCTGGCACGTCCTGACCCAGAACACCGCGCTCGCCCAGGTCTTCCACACCCTGTCCGCGTCCTTCCTCACCGGCGGTGCCTTCATGGTCGGTATCGCGGCCTACCACCTGCTCCGCAAGAAGCACATTCCCGTGATGAAGAGCTCGCTGCGGCTCGGACTGGTCACCGTGGTCATCGCCGGCCTGCTCACCGCGGTCAGCGGTGACGTCCTGGGCAAGGTCATGTTCAAGCAGCAGCCGATGAAGATGGCCGCCGCGGAGGCCCTGTGGGACGGTCAGAACTCGGCGCCGTTCTCGATCTTCGCCTACGGCGACGTCAGCAAGGGCCACAACTCCGTCGAACTGTCCGTTCCCGGCCTGCTGTCCTTCCTGGCCGACGACGACTTCACCTCGTACGTCCCCGGCATCAACGACACCAACAAGGCCGAACAGCAGAAGTACGGCCCAGGCGACTACCGTCCCATCATCCCCGTCACCTTCTGGGGCTTCCGCTGGATGATCGGCTTCGGCATGGCGTCCTTCGCCATCGGCCTGGCGGGGCTGTGGCTGACCCGCAAGAAGTTCCTGCTGCCGCAACACCTGCGGGTCGGTGAGGACGAGGTGCCACATCTGGTCCTGTTCAGGAACACGGCACTCGGCCCGACGCTCACCACCTGGTACTGGCGCATCGCGATCTGGACCCTCGCCTTCCCGCTCATCGCCAACTCCTGGGGCTGGATCTTCACCGAGATGGGCCGTCAGCCATGGGTCGTCTACGGCGTGCTGCGCACCCGTGACGCCGTATCCCCGGGTGTCTCCCAGGGCGAGGTCATCACGTCGATGACCGTGTTCACCGTGCTCTACGCGATCCTCGCCGTCGTCGAGGTGAAACTGCTGACGAAGTACGTCATGGCCGGGCCGCCCGAGCTCACCGAGTCCGACCTCAACCCGCCCACCAGGCTCGGCGGCGACTCCAGGGACGCCGACAAGCCGATGGCCTTCTCGTACTAGGCCGAGGGAGCGCTCACACCATGCAACTTCAAGACGTCTGGTTCGTCCTCATCGCGGTCCTCTGGATCGGCTACTTCTTCCTGGAGGGCTTCGACTTCGGGGTCGGCGTCCTCACCAAGCTGCTGGCCCGCAACCGCCCCGAGCGGCGAGTGCTGATCAACACGATCGGTCCCGTCTGGGACGGCAACGAGGTATGGCTGCTCAGCGCTGGCGGCGCCACGTTCGCCGCCTTCCCCGAGTGGTACGCCACGCTCTTCTCCGGCTTCTACCTGCCGCTGCTGGTCATCCTGGTCTGTCTGATCGTGCGCGGTGTCGCCTTCGAGTACCGGGCGAAGCGTCCCGAGGAGAACTGGCAGCGCAACTGGGAGAACGCGATCTTCTGGACCTCGCTGATCCCGGCGTTCCTGTGGGGCGTGGCCTTCGCCAACATCGTGCGGGGTGTGAAGATCGACCAGCACCTGGAGTACGTGGGGAACGTCTGGGATCTGCTCAATCCGTTCGCCCTCCTAGGCGGCCTGGTCACGCTGACCCTGTTCACCTTCCACGGGGCGGTGTTCACGGCACTGAAGACCGTCGGGGACATCCGGCGGCGGGCGCGGAAGCTGGCCCTGGGCGTCGGCTTGGTGACCGCCGGACTGGCGCTTCTCTTCCTCACCTGGGCCCAGATCGACCAAGGGGACGGTAAGAGCCTGGTCGCCCTGGTCGTGGCGGTGGCCGCGCTCGTCGCGGCGCTCGTGGCCAACCAGGCAGGGCGCGAGGGATGGGCGTTCGCGTTGTCCGGCGTCACCATCGTGGCCGCCGTCACCATGCTGTTCCTGACGCTCTTCCCGAATGTCATGCCGTCCACGCTCAACGGGGACTGGAGTCTGACCGTGAGCAACGCCTCATCCAGCCCCTACACCCTGAAGATCATGACCTGGTGCGCCGGGATCGCCACGCCGATCGTCCTTCTCTATCAGGGCTGGACCTACTGGGTGTTCCGCAAGCGCATCGGCACCCAGCACATCGCCGCCGACAATTCCGTCGGTGCCGTGCACTGAATCTGGTAGGGCGGGGTGTTTCACGTGAAACACCCCGCCCGGGCCGAAGGGCATGTTTCACGTGAAACCGATCGATCCACGACTCCTCCGCTACGCGCGGGCCACACGTTCCTTCCTCGGGGCGGTCATCGGCCTGGGGGCCATCGGCGCGGCCCTGGTCATCGCCCAGGCGATGCTGATCGCCGAGGTGGTGGTCGGCGCCTTCCAGCACCACCACACGATCAACGAGCTCCGCACCTCTCTGTTGCTTCTGGCGGCCGTGGCGGTCGGCCGTGCCCTGGTGTTCTGGCTCACCGAACTCTCCGCCCACCGTGCGAGCGCGGCGGTGAAGTCGGAACTGCGGGCGAGGCTGCTGGAGCGAGCCGGGTCCCTCGGTCCCGGGTGGCTCAGCGGACAGCGGACCGGTTCGCTGGTCGCTCTGGCCACGCGGGGAGTCGATGCCCTCGACGACTACTTCTCGCGCTATCTGCCGCAGTTGGGGCTCGCGGTGGTGGTGCCGGTGGCGGTGCTGGCGCGGATCGTCACGGAGGACTGGGTGTCGGCGGCGATCATCGCCGGCACGCTGCCTCTGATCCCCCTCTTCATGATGTTGATCGGCTGGGCGACACAGTCCCAGACGGACCGTCAGTGGCGGTCGTTGTCGCGGCTCTCCGGGCACTTCCTCGACGTGGTCGCCGGACTGCCGACGCTCAAGGTGTTCGGCCGGGCCAAGGCTCAGGCCGAGTCGATCAAGCGGATCACCGGCGAGTACCGGCAGGCGACCATGCGGACGCTGCGCATCGCCTTCCTGTCGTCCTTCGCGCTGGAGCTCCTGGCCACGATCTCGGTCGCGCTCGTCGCCGTCGAGATCGGTATGCGGCTCGTCCGCGGGGACATGGAGCTGTACATCGGGCTGGTCATTCTGGTGCTGGCCCCGGAGGCATATCTGCCGTTGCGACAGGTGGGGACGCAGTACCACGCGGCGGCGGAGGGGCTTTCGGCAGCCGAGGAGATCTTCTCGGTGCTGGAGACTCCGGTGCCGGCCTCCGGTGAGCGGCGCGTCCCGGACGGGCCGATCGTCTTCGAGGACGTGACCGTCCGCTATCCCGGGCGGTCGTCCGCCGCGGTGTCCGACGTGTCGCTCACGGTCGCGTCCGGTGAAACGGTGGCCCTCGTCGGACCGAGCGGAGCGGGCAAGTCGACCCTTCTGAGCGTCCTGCTCGGATTCGTGCCGCCCACCGAGGGGCGCGTACGGGTCGGGGGAGTCGATCTCGCCTCGGCCGATCTGGAGGAGTGGCGCTCACGGATCGCCTGGGTGCCGCAGCGTCCCCATCTGTACGCGGGCACGATCGCCGACAACGTACGGCTGGCGCGACCGGACGCGGACGACACGGCGGTACGAAGGGCCCTGGCCGACGCAGGTGCGCTTCCGTTCGTGGACGCGCTGCCCGAGGGGATCCAGGCGGTGCTCGGCGAGGACGGAGCAGGCCTCTCCGCCGGGCAGCGGCAACGGCTCGCCTTGGCGCGGGCGTTCCTCGCCGACCGGCCGGTGCTTCTGCTGGACGAGCCGACGGCGTCCCTGGACGGGGCGACCGAGGCGGAGATCGTGGAAGCGGTGCGCCGACTCACCGTCGGTCGGACGGTCCTTCTGGTGGTGCACCGGCCGGCACTGCTCCGGCTGGCGGACCGGGTGGTGCGGCTGGAGGCGGAGCAGTACGTCACGTCGGGCCCCCTCGCGCAGGTCGGCCCCGAGCCGCCGCGCCGGGAGACGGTGAGCACGCCACCTGCCCAAGGCGAGTCGGCCCACGTACCGCCCCCGGTGAGGCGCGGTGGCGTGCTCGCCCGCGTCCGTGCCATGGCCGGACCCCGTCGTGGGCGGCTCGCCCTCGCCCTGGTGCTCGGGAGTCTCGCGCTCGGCAGTGCGGTGGGGCTGATGGCCACCTCCGGTTGGTTGATCTCGAGGGCCTCCCAGCAGCCGCCCGTGCTGTATCTGATGGTCGCCGTGACGGCCACGCGGACGTTCGGGATCGGACGGGCCGTGTTCCGGTATGCGGAACGGCTGGTGAGCCACGATGCCGTCCTGCGCATGCTGGCCGACACCCGCGTCTCCGTGTACCGGCGCCTTGAGCGGCTGGCCCCGAAGGGGCTGCGCACGACCCGGCGCGGCGATCTGCTGTCCCGGCTGGTCGCCGATGTGGACGCGCTGCAGGATTACTGGCTGCGCTGGCTGCTTCCCGCGGGGGCCGCGTTCATCGTGTCCGCGGGTTCCGTCTGCTTCACCGCCTGGCTGCTGCCCGAGGCCGGTGCCGCCCTCGCCGTCGGGCTGCTCGCCGCCGGCGTGGGTGTGCCCCTGGTGACGGGGGCCGTGGCACGCCGGGCGGAACGGAGGCTGGCGCCCGCCCGGGGAGTACTGGCGACCCGGGTGGCAGATCTGCTCACCGGAACGGCCGAGTTGACGGTCGCCGGTGCGCTGTCGGCGCGGACCGCTCAGACGCGGCAGGCCGACGCCGTGCTGACCCGCATCGCCTCCCGCGCCGCCACCGCGACGGCGCTCGGCGACGGGCTCACCGCGCTGGTCACCGGGCTGACCGTCGCGGCCTCCGCCCTCGTGGGCGCACAGGCCGTCGCCGAGGGGCGGCTCGGCGGGGTGCTCATGGCGGTCCTGGTGCTCACGCCCTTGGCCGCGTTCGAGGCGGTCCTGGGGCTGCCGCTCGCCGTGCAGCACCGCCAGCGGGTGCGCCGGAGCGCCGAGCGCGTCCACGAGGTGCTGGACGCCCCGGAGCCCGTACGTGAACCCGAGCGACCGCAGCCGGCTCCCCCGTCGCCCTTCCCGCTCGTCCTGGAGGGGCTCACCGCCCGGTACGACGGGCAGCGGCGGGACGCGCTCAGCGGCTTCGACCTCACCCTCGAACAGGGCCACCGGGTCGCCGTGGTCGGCGCGTCGGGCGCGGGCAAGACGACCCTCGCCCAGGTCCTGCTGCGGTTCCTGGACGCGGACGCCGGGTCGTACACGCTGGGCGGTACGGACGCCTACGCGCTCGACGGCGACGACGTACGGCGCATGGTCGGGCTCTGCGCGCAGGACGCCCACCTCTTCGACAGCTCGGTGCGGGAGAACCTGCTGCTCGCGCGGAAGGACGCGAGCGAGGCGGAACTGCGTGACGCGCTCGCGCGGACCCGGCTCCTCGACTGGGCGGAGGGGCTGCCCGCCGGCCTGGACACGCTGATCGGCGAGCACGGCGCCCGGTTGTCCGGCGGTCAGCGGCAGCGGCTGGCCCTGGCCCGCGCCCTGCTCGCCGACTTCCCCGTCCTGATCCTCGACGAGCCCGCGGAACACCTCGACCTGCCGACGGCGGATGCGCTCACGGCGGATCTGCTCGCCGCCACCGAGGGACGTACCACTCTGCTGATCACCCACCGGATGGCCGGACTCGAAGGGGTCGACGAGGTGATCGTCCTCGCGGAGGGCCGGGTGGTCCAGCGCGGTGGCCATGCGGAGCTGGCGGCGGTGGAGGGGCCGTTGCGGGACATGCTGGAGCGGGAGGCCCAGGGGGATCTGCTGGGAGCCGGATGAGGGATGTCGCTGGGCCGTCCGTGGCCGCCCGTTCCCCCAGCCGCAGGACGTCAACAGGACCGGGCCCGCGACACGGGCCACGATCGTTGACATGCATTCATCCTGTGGGCGAATCTTGCTCGTTTCGGTTGTGCTGTCCGCGTTCACGACGCTTCCGGCCGGGCCCGCTGTGGCCGGGGGCGCGACGGTCGGCGACGGTGCCGACTCCTCCGCCGCCCTACGGGTGGCGCGCCTGTACGACGAAGCCGCCTTGGTGGCGCGGCAGTACGAGAGCGGGCTCCGGGAAGCCGAGAAGCAGCGTGCCCGAGAGCGGCGTGACGAAAGACTCCTCATACGGGAGCGCCGACTGGGCGCGGCCCTTAGCAAGGATCCGGGCCTGATCGCGCGCGCCCAGTACCACCAGAGCGTCGCTCCCCCCTATGCGCCACAGACGCTCGTCCCCGACACCGCGCTGGAGTTGATGCGAAGTCAGCGCTCGCTCACGCGAGGGGATCGCGCCGCCGCGAACGCGGTCGTCGGTATCCGCCGGGTGGAGGACCGCCTCGCCGCAGATCTGGCCGAGGCGTCGGCGCAGGCGCGGCGGCTGCAGAAGCGGACAGCCGAACTGGCGGACAGAAGGCGGGCCCTGCAGGCGAAGCTGGAGGAGGCACGGCAGGTCCTGCAGAGACAGGCCGACGCGACCGCCGCCACGGGATCGTGCCGGGGCGCCGTCCATCTGGGCCGGCCGCGGCAGAGAACCCATCGCGCCTGGGGGGCGCCGGTGGAGTCGTACAGACTGTCCGCTCCGTTCGGCAGCGGAGGCGCCCACTGGGCGCACCGGCACACCGGCCAGGACTTCGCGGTCCCCATCGGGACACCGGTGCGGGCCGTCGGCGCCGGAAAGGTGGTGCGGGTGGCGTGCGGCGGCGCCTTCGGGATCGAGGTCGTCATCCAGCACCCGGGCGGCTACTTCACCCAGTACGCCCATCTCGCCACGATCACCGTGGACCAGGGAGAAGCGGTGGCCACGGGCCAGTGGATCGCCCAGTCCGGCACGACGGGCAACTCGACCGGTCCGCACCTGCACTTCGAGGTCCGGGTCACTCCGGAATGGGGGTCGGGCATCGATCCGGTGCCGTGGCTGACGGCACGGGGCGTACGACTCTGAGAGTCGTGCGCGAGGAAATCGCCGCCCGAGGCACGGCCCTGGCGATCTGCGACCGCCGGCGATCTACGACCGCTCCGCGAGGATCCGCTCGATCACCACGGCCACGCCGTCGTCGTTGTTGGCGACCGTCCGCCCCGAGGCGGCGGCGATCACGTCCGGGTGGGCGTTGCCCATGGCGTAGGACTGTCCCGCCCAGGTGAGCATCTCCACGTCGTTCGGCATGTCACCGAAGGCGACGACCTCCTCGTGGGAGATGCCGCGCTCGGCGCAGCACAGCGCGAGGGTGCTCGCCTTGGAGACGCCCGGGCCGCTGATCTCCAGCAGGGCACTGGGGCTGGACCGGGTGATGGTGGCGCGGTCTCCGACGGCCAGGCGGGCCAGGGTGAGGAAGGCGTCCGGGTCCAGCTGCGGGTGGTAGGCGAGGATCTTGAGCACCGGCTCGCGGGCGCCGGGGGCGTCCGGGGCCAGCAGTTCCTCGGCGGGTGCGAGCAGGTCCGGGATCTCCATGTGCAGCTTCGGGTACGCCGGCTCCTGGTAGAAGCCGTACGTCTGCTCGACGGCGTACACCGTGCCGGGTGCGGCGTCCCGCAGCAGCCGTACGGCGTCGAGCGCGTTCTCCCGGGCCAGCTCGCGGACCTTGACGAAGCGGTGGGTGCCGGGGCCGCCGTGCAGGTCGACCACGGCCGCCCCGTTGCCGCAGATCGCCAGTCCGTGACCGTGGACGTGGTCGCTGACGACGTCCATCCAGCGGGCGGGCCGGCCCGTGACGAAGAACACCTCGAGGCCGGCCTCCTCGGCGGCGGCCAGCGCGGCGACGGTCCGCTCGGAGACCGACTTGTCGTCGCGCAGCAGAGTGCCGTCGAGGTCGGTCGCGATCAGCCGGGGCGGGAGGGCGGAGGCCGGGGTCTCGGCCTGTCGGGTCGCTGAGGTCACCGGCCCATTCTGGCGCATATGCCCGCACGGTCGTGCGAGACTCCGCACACCTGAGTGGTGACACTGCTCACCAGCGCCGTCACGTCGCGTCATGCTCAGCCCAGCTGTGCCGGGGCCTCCAGGGCGATCTGCTCGAAGACCTTCTCGTCCGCCGCGAAGTCGGAGTCGGGGATGGGCCAGTGGATCACGATGTCGGTGAAGCCCAGCTCCGCGTGCCGGCCGGCGAAGTCGACGAACGCGTCCAGGGACTGAAGCGGACGGCCGCGGTCCGGGGTGAATCCGGTGAGCAGGATCTTGTCGAGGTCCGCCACGTCACGGCCGGCCGTGGCGCAGGCGTCGGCCAGCTTCTCGGTCTGCCCGCGCAGAGCCTGCAGCGACTCCTCCGGGGTGCCGGTCTCGTACAGCTTCGGGTCGCCGGTCGTCACCCATGCCTGACCGTGGCGGGCGGCGAGCTTCAGGCCGCGCGGGCCGGTCGCGGCGACCGCGAAGGGCAGCCGGGGGCGTTGCACACAGCCCGGGATGTTGCGCGCCTCGTGCGCGGAGTAGTGCGTCCCCCGGTAGGTGACGGAGTCCTCGGTGAGCAGCCGATCGAGCAGCGGGACGAACTCGCCGAACCGGTCGGCCCGCTCGCGCGGGGTCCACGGCTCCTGGCCGAGCACGGTGGAGTCGAAGCCGGTGCCGCCCGCGCCGATGCCCAGCGTGATCCGGCCGCCGGAGATGTCGTCCAGGGAGATCAGCTCCTTGGCGAGGGTGACCGGGTGCCTGAAGTTCGGCGAGGTCACCAGGGTGCCGAGGCGCAGCCGGTCGGTGACGGCGGCCGCGGCCGTCAGCGTCGGCACGGCTCCGAACCAGGGGCCGTCGCGAAAGGACCGCCACGACAGATGGTCGTAGGTGAACGCGGTGTGGAAGCCGAGCTGCTCCGCACGCTCCCAGGCGGAACGTCCGCCCTCGTGCCAGCGGACGTAGGGCAGGATCACGGTGCTCAGACGCAGACTCATGCGTCGAGCGTAAGGGAGCCGGGGAGTGGTAGTGCCGAGATTGATCAGAAAGGCCCGGGAATCGTAGCCACGATTCAGTGTTTCTCTGGGAAACGCAGGTATTGCGGCGGTACGGCCTTGGTGAGCCACACCCCGTTCTCGCTCACGTGGAAGACCTGGCCGTCGCGGTGCATGGCGCCGGCGTCCACGGCCAGCACCACCGGGCGGCCGCGGCGGGCGCCGACGCGGGTGGCGGTCTCGCGGTCCGGGGAGAGGTGCACATCGTGCCGGCCCATGGGTCTCAGGCCCTCGGCACGGATCGCGTCCAGGTTGCGGGCCACGGTCCCGTGGTAGAGGTACGCGGGCGGTGTCGCCGGAGGCAGCCCCAGGTCGACGTCGATGCTGTGGCCCTGGACGGCGCGGATGCGGGTGCCCTCGATCGCGAAGCGCTTTTTGCCGTTGGTGGCGACCACCCGGTCCAGTTCCTCGCGGGCGATCGGGAAGCCGTGGGCCGTCGCCGCGGCGAGCAGCGTGTCGATCTCCACCCAGCCGCCGTCCTCCAGTGCGATCCCGATGGCTTCCGGCTGGTGCCGCAGGTGCTTCGAGAGGTACTTCGACACCTTCACGGTACGTCTGTCGTCATTCCTTTCCGTCATCTTTCCAGCCTGCGGGAGAGACGGGGATCACGCACCTGATTTCGTCCCTGATGTTTGATCCACAAGCAACCCGGGTTTTCCACAAGGAAATTGGCGACTCTGTGGACAACTGCACGGCGTCTCAGCGGTGTTCGGCAAGTAAGTCGGATACGCGGCCGACTTGCCCAACCAGCCCGTGAGGGACGATGGTTCGCCAACTTCCTTGCCATCCGGTCACAGTGGCGGATCGATTCGTCCGATCGCTCGCAACACCCCTGGCGCGATGCGGGACAACAGTCGCGCGCTCCGTGCTTCCGGGGTGACCGGTACGACCGCCTGATTGCGGACCACCGCCCGCAGAACCGCGTCGGCGACCCTCTCGGGCCGGTAACCACGCAGTCCGTACAGCAGGTTGGTCCTCTTCTGCCGTCGCCTCTCCTCCTCCGCGTCCACGCCCACGAACCGCGCCGTCGACGTGATGTCCGTGTGGACGAAGCCGGGACAGAGCGCCGACACCCCGATGCCGCGCCCGGCCAACTCCGCGCGCAGGCACTCGCTGAGCATCAGGACGGCCGCCTTGGACGTGCTGTAGGCCGGCAGCACCCTCGACGGCTGGTAAGCGGCCGCCGACGCGACGTTGACGATGTGGCCGCCCTGACCGCGCTCGACCATCTGCTTGCCGAACAACCGGCAACCGTGAACGACACCCCACAAGTTGACGTCGAGGACCGTGCGCCAGTCCTCGGCGGTGGTGTCGAAGAAGGAGCCGGACAGACCGATACCGGCGTTGTTCACCAGGACGTCCACCACCCCGTATGCGGCGGCGACCTTGGCGGCGAGCTTCTCCATCGCCTGTTCGTCGGAGACGTCGACCGTCTCCGCCCAGGCTTCCGGAGCACCGCCGCGCCGGGCCAACTCGGCTGTCCGGGCGGCACCTTCGCCGTTTCGGTCGACCGCCACCACCCGCGCTCCGGCCTTGGCGAACGCGACCGCCGTGGCCCGCCCGATGCCGCTGCCCGCACCCGTCACCAGCACGAGCTGCCCACCGAACCGCTCCGCGTACCGCCCGCACCCCATGGGCGCCGCCCGGCCGTTCTCCACGGACGTCACGAACTGAGCGATCCAGGCCGCGACTTGGTCGGGCCGGGTGCGCGGGATCCAGTGCTTGTCCGGAAGTGTGCGGCGGATCAACCGCGGTGCCCACCGGTCCAGTTCGTCGTAGAGGTGCTGCGACAGGAACGCGTCCCCCAACGGCGTGATGAGCTGTACGGGCGCGTGCGCGTATGCGTCGGGGCGCGGGTGGCGCAGCCTGGGCCGTACGTTGTCCCGGTACAGCCAGGCGCCGTTGGCCGCGTCCGTGGGGAGCGACGGGGTCGGGTAGTCGCCGCCGGGCAGCCGCTCGGCGCGGCGCAGGATGCCGGGCCAGCGTCTGCCGAGCGGTCCTCGCCAGGCCAGCTCCGGCAGAGCGGGGGTGTGCAACAGGTAGACGTACCAGGACCTGGCGCCCTGTCCCAGCAGCTGGCCGACGCGGCGCGGGGTCGGCCGGCGCACCCGCCGCTTGATCCACTGTCCGAAGTGGTCGAGGGACGGCCCCGACATCGATGTGAACGACGCGACCCGGCCCTCGGTGCGCCCGGCGGTGACGAACTCCCAGCCCTGCACCGAGCCCCAGTCGTGCCCCACCAGGTGCACCGGCCGACCGGGACTGACCGCGTCGGCGACCGCCAGGAAGTCGTCCGTCAGCTTCTCCAGGGTGAAGCCGCCGCGGAGCGGCTTCGGCGCCGTCGACCGGCCGTGCCCACGGACGTCGTAGAGCACGACGTGGAAGCGGTCGGCGAGGCGGGGCGCCACCTCGGACCAGACCTCCTTGCTGTCCGGGTAGCCGTGCACGAGCACCACCGTGGGCCGCGCCGGGTCGCCCAGCTCGGCCACGCACAGCTCGATCCCCCCCGTTGCCACCCGGCGCTCGCGCGCCCCCGTCAGAGCCACTCGTCCCCCTCTTCCGTCACTCCCACCCGGTGTGTCACGTCACACCGGCGAATGTGGCAGTTGTTAGAGGTGGCGTCAACAGCGGCCCCGCCGTCTGTGGAAAACCACCGTGATGTGGACAATGCGCCACCCCTCTCGCGCTCCTCGCCGTTCGACCTGAGGGTGACCCCTACGGGCCCGTAATACTGGAGTCGGACGCCAAACAGCTCTGCGGTCTGACGACGGCAGTGGTCGACGTCACTACCGTCGATGTCGTGACTGTGATCGCGACCGAAAGCCTGAGCAAGCGGTTCCCGAGGGTGACCGCGCTTGACCGGCTCTCCGTGGACGTGGGACCCGGCGTGACCGGACTCGTCGGAGCGAACGGAGCCGGCAAGTCCACTCTGATCAAGATCCTGCTGGGTCTGTCCCCCGCCACCGAGGGCCGCGCCGAGGTGCTCGGCCTCGACGTCGCCACCAAGGGCGGCGCCATCCGCGAGCGTGTCGGATACATGCCCGAGCACGACTGCCTGCCGCCCGACGTGTCGGCCACCGAGTTCGTCGTGCACATGGCCCGCATGTCCGGCCTGCCCCCGGCCGCCGCCCGCGAGCGCACCGCGGACACCCTGCGCCACGTCGGCCTGTACGAAGAGCGCTACCGACCCATCGGCGGCTACTCCACCGGCATGAAGCAGCGAGTGAAGCTCGCCCAGGCCCTGGTCCACGACCCGCAGCTGGTGTTCCTGGACGAGCCGACCAACGGTCTCGACCCGGTCGGCCGCGACGAGATGCTCGGCCTGATCCGCCGCGTGCACACCGACTTCGGCATCTCGGTCCTGGTCACCTCCCACCTGCTGGGTGAGCTCGAGCGCACCTGTGACCACGTCGTCATCATCGACGGCGGCAAGTTGCTGCGGTCCAGCTCCACCCGGGACTTCACCCAGACCACCACGACCCTCGCGATCGAGGTGACCGACTCCGACGAGTACCCCGACGGTACCCGCGCGGTGCGCGACGCGCTCCACGCGCGCGGGGTGAGCACGCAGGACGGCAGCGGTCTGCCGGGCTCCGGACACATCCTGCTGCTGACCGCGGAGGGCGAGCAGACGTACGACCTCGTCCGGGACGTCGTCGCCGACCTCGGTCTCGGCCTCGTCCGTATGGAGCAGCGCAGGCACCACATCGCGGAGGTCTTCAAGGACAGCGACGCCGAGCGGAAGGAGGCGGTCGGTCATGGCGGTTGAGCAGCCCCTGGCCCACGGGGCCGAACAGACCCGGATCCACAACATCGGCTACCGCTCGTACGACGGCCCGCGCCTGGGCCGCGCCTACGCCCGCCGCTCGCTGTACTCGCAGTCCCTGCGCGGCGCCTACGGTCTCGGCCGCTCGGTGAAGTCGAAGGTGCTGCCGATGCTGCTGTTCGTGGTCATGTGCGCCCCCGCGCTGATCATGGTTGCGGTCGCGGTCGCCACCAACGCCAAGGACCTCCCCGTCCAGTACACGCGCTACGCGATCATCATGCAGGCCGTCATCGGCCTCTACGTCGCCTCGCAGGCACCCCAGGCGGTCTCGCGCGACCTGCGCTTCAAGACCGTTCCGCTGTACTTCTCCCGCCCCATCGAGACCGCCGACTACGTCCGCGCCAAGTACGCGGCACTGGCTTCGGCGATGTTCATCCTGACGGCCGCGCCCCTGCTCGTCCTCTACGTGGGCGCGCTGCTCGCCAAGCTGGACTTCGCCCACCAGACCAAGGGATTCGCCGAAGGACTGGTCTCCGTGGCCCTGCTCTCCCTGCTGTTCTCCGGGATCAGCCTCGTCATCGCGGCGGCCACGCCCCGGCGCGGCTTCGGCATCGCCGCCGTCATCGCCGTCCTGACCATCTCCTACGGAGCCGTCTCCACCATCCAGGCGATAGCGGAGGTCCACTCCGGCAGCTCCACGGCCCTGGTGTGGATGGGCCTGTTCTCGCCCATCACCCTCATCGACGGGGTGCAGACCGCCTTCCTCGGCGCGAACTCCTCCTTCCCCGGCGGACACGGACCCTCGACCGCGCAGGGACTCGTCTTCCTCGTCGTCGTCCTCGGACTCATCGCCGGCAGCTACGGCCTGCTGACGCGCCGCTACCAGAAGGTGGGACTGTGACTACCCTCACCATCGACCATGTCTCCCGCTGGTTCGGCAACGTGGTCGCCGTCAACGACGTCACGATGACCATCGGCCCCGGAGTCACCGGCCTGCTGGGCCCGAACGGCGCCGGGAAGTCCACCCTCATCAACATGATGGGCGGCTTCCTCGCCCCCTCCACCGGCTCGGTCACGCTCGACGGGCAGCCGGTGTGGCGCAACGAGGAGATCTACCGGCACATCGGCATCGTCCCCGAGCGGGAGGCGATGTACGACTTCCTCACGGGCCGCGAATTCGTGGTCGCCAACGCCGAGTTGCACGGCCTCGGCGCCAAGGCCGCCCAGCGGGCCCTTGCCACGGTCGAGATGGAGTACGCACAGGACCGGAAGATCTCCACGTACTCCAAGGGCATGCGGCAGCGCGTGAAGATGGCGTCCGCGCTCGTGCACGACCCGTCGCTGCTGCTGCTCGACGAGCCGTTCAACGGCATGGACCCGCGCCAGCGCATGCAACTCATGGAGCTGCTGCGGCGTATGGGCGCCGAGGGCCGCACCGTGCTGTTCTCCTCTCACATTCTCGAAGAGGTCGAGCAGTTGGCCTCGCACATCGAGGTGATCGTCGCCGGACGGCACGCGGCGAGCGGCGACTTCCGTAAGATCCGCCGCCTGATGACCGACCGCCCGCACCGCTACCTGGTGCGTTCCAGCGACGACCGGGCGCTCGCCGCCGCGCTGATCGCCGACCCGTCGACGTCCGGTATCGAGGTGGATCTCACCGAGGGCGCCCTGCGCATCCAGGCGATCGACTTCGGCCGGTTCACGACGCTGCTGCCGAAGGTCGCGCGCGAGCACGGCATCCGGCTGCTCACGGTCTCGCCGTCCGACGAGTCCCTCGAGTCCGTTTTTTCGTACCTGGTCGCGGCGTAGGAGGCCGAAGATGTACGACCCCACAGTCGCCCGACTCACCTACCGGGGCCTGCTCGGCCGCCGCCGCGCCCTCATCCTCGGCGCGCTGCCCGTCCTGCTGATCGTGATCTCCGCGGTCGTCAGGGCGCTGACAGGCGCCGACGACCAGGTCGCCCACGACGTCCTCGGCGGGTTCGCCCTGGCCACCATGGTCCCGATCATCGGCGTCATCGCGGGCACCGGCGCCATCGGACCCGAGATCGACGACGGCTCGGTGGTGTACCTGCTGGCCAAGCCGGTGAAGCGGCCCACGATCATCTTCACCAAGCTGATCGTCGCGATCGCCGTGACCATGGCGTTCTCGGCGCTGCCGACGTTCGTCGCGGGCCTGATCCTCAACGGCAACGGCCAGCAGATAGCGGTCGCCTACACCGTGGCGGCGCTGATCTCCTCCATCGCCTACGCCGCGCTGTTCCTGCTGCTCGGCACGGTGAGCCGACATGCGGTGGTGTTCGGGCTGGTCTACGCGCTGGTCTGGGAGGCGCTCTTCGGCTCACTCGTCTCCGGGGCGCGCACGCTCAGCGTCCAGCAGTGGTCGCTGGCCGTGGCCCACAAGGTGTCCGACAGCTCCCTGGTCACCTCGGACGTGGGGCTGCCCACCGCCACGGTCCTGCTGATCGTGGTGACCGTGGCCGCCACCTGGTTCGCGGGGCAGAAGCTGCGGACGCTGACGCTGGCGGGCGAGGAGTGACAGTCCCTTCGGGCCTGGAGCCGGGGCCTCGGCGGGGCCCCGGACTTCTTCCTCCTTCCGCAGCCTTTGTTGACCGGGGCTTCACACCTGCCTCGGCACACTGGGCAAAGGGGACGCACACCAGCGGAAAGGACCGGGGATGAGTGCGGACGAGGGCGGGGAGACCTGGGACGGCGTCGAGTTCGACGAGGACTTCATACGGTCCGCGTCGACCAGGGAACCGTCCGCGCGCGCCCGGATGCTGGCAGCGCGCTGGCGCAACGAGGCGCCCGCTCCCCAGCCGTGGCGCTCGGACGAGCCGCCCGCCGGCTGGTTCTTCAGCAAGGCGCGGCGCCGCAGGTGGCGGCGCCGTTAGCGGTCAGGTTCTGCGGAGGATGCGCGGATCGAACGCGCGCGGGGGTGACCCCGACCACGACTTGCTTTTGATCGAACACTGCGCAAGCCGGTGCCTTTCCACTCGGCCAATCCTCCGGGTGGGCGGCCCACGCGAGAGTGCTCGCGCGCTCGAAGCGGCCGCCCCGGGCAGCTCCCCGTGCGGGGCGGGCTCGACGGAGGGGTAACTACTCCGGAGCCCGCCGCGGGCTGCCCTGCCGGGAGCTCGGCGTACTGTCGTGCATGGACATCGCCCAGCTCCTCTCCCAGAACGTGGCGCCGGCCTGATCCGGCGTCGCGGACACGACTACTGTGCCCGTTCGCCGAATCGGGCGCCACCGAATAAAAGTCGCGTAGTCCGACTTCCTGACTCCTGGACGCAGGCCCACCTAGCCCAGCAACCGCTCCAGCACCACAGCGATGCCGTCCTCGTCGTTGGTCAGCG
Organism: Streptomyces sp. NPDC107546; assembly: GCF_055639175.1. Lineage (NCBI taxonomy): Bacteria > Bacillati > Actinomycetota > Actinomycetes > Kitasatosporales > Streptomycetaceae > Streptomyces > Streptomyces sp. NPDC107546. The sequence continues at coordinate 253,692 of NZ_JBVKBA010000004.1, forward strand.
TCACCTCGTCCGCGACCTCCTTCAGGTCCGTGTGCGCGTTGGCCATGGCCACACCGCGGGCCGCCCACGCGAACATCGGTATGTCGTTGGGCATGTCGCCGAAGGCGATCGTCTCCGCCGCCTTCACACCGAGGCGGCGTGCCGCCAGGGACAGCCCCGTCGCCTTGCTCAGGCCGAGAGGGAGGATCTCCACTATGCCCTCGCCCGCCATGGTCACCCCGACGAGACCGCCGGCTGCCTGCTGCGCCGCCTCGGCGAGTTCGTCGTCGCTCAGGGTCGGGTGCTGGAGGTAGACCTTGTTCAGCGGAGCCGACCACAGGTCCGCCGCTTCCTTGATCGGCTGGTACGGCAGCGGCCCGTCATGGACCCGGTAGCCGGGGCCGACCAGGACCTCCCCCTCCAGGCCGTCCCGGCTCGCCGCCAGCAGCAGCGGGCCCACCTCCGCCTCGATCTTGGCCAGGGCCAGACCCGCTGTCTGCCGGTCCAGCGTCACCGACGTCAGCAGACGGTGCTCGCCCGCGTCGTAGACCTGCGCCCCCTGGCCGCACACGGCGAGGCCCCGATAGCCGAGATCGTCGAGGACGGGGCGCGTCCACGGGACCGCGCGCCCGGTGACGACGATGTGCGCGGCGCCCGCAGCGGTGGCCGCGGCGAGCGCCTCACGTGTGCGCTCCGAGACCGTCTCGTCGGAGCGCAGGAGCGTCCCGTCGAGGTCGGTCGCGATCAGATGGTAGGGAAACGTGGACGGAAGACCGGCATGTTCGCCCGTGTTCACTTGGCCACGGGCTCCAGCAGTTCCCGGCCGCCCAGGTACGGGCGGAGGATCTCGGGCACCCGCACCGAGCCGTCGGCCAGCTGGTGGTTCTCCAGGATCGCCACGATGGTGCGCGGTACGGCGCACAGCGTGCCGTTCAGCGTCGCCAGCGGCTGCACCTTCTTGCCGTCCCGCATGCGGACCGCCAGCCGGCGCGCCTGGAAGGTGTCGCAGTTGGAGGTCGAGGTCAGCTCGCGGTACTTGCCCTGGGTCGGGATCCAGGCCTCGCAGTCGTACTTCCGCGACGCCGACGCGCCGAGGTCACCGGTGGCCACGTCGATGACCTGGAACGGCAGCTCGAGCGAGGTCAGCCACTGCTTCTCCCACTCCAGGAGCCGCTTGTGCTCGTTCTCGGCGTCCTCGGGGTCGACGAACGAGAACATCTCGACCTTGTCGAACTGGTGCACGCGGAAGATGCCCCGCGTGTCCTTGCCGTAGGTGCCGGCCTCGCGACGGAAGCACGGCGAGAAGCCCGCGTAACGCAGCGGCAGCTTGTCCGCGTCGACGATCTCGTCCATGTGGTACGCCGCGAGCGGGACCTCGGAGGTGCCGACCAGGTAGAAGTCGTCCTTCTCCAGGTGGTACACGTTCTCGGCGGCCTGGCCGAGGAAGCCCGTGCCCTCCATGGCGCGCGGGCGGACCAGGGCCGGCGTCAGCATCGGGGTGAAGCCGGCCTCCGCGGCCTGCGCGATGGCCGCGTTGACGAGCGCCAGCTCCAGCAGGGCGCCGACACCCGTCAGGTAGTAGAAGCGCGAGCCGGAGACCTTCGCGCCGCGCTCCACGTCGATCGCGCCGAGCGCCTCGCCGAGCTCCAGGTGGTCCTTGGGCTCGAAGCCCTCGGCGGCGAAGTCGCGGATGGCGCCGTGCGTCTCCAGGACGACGAAGTCCTCCTCGCCGCCGACCGGGACGTCCGGGTGGACCAGGTTGCCCAGCTGGAGCAGGAGCCGCTTGGTCTCCTCGTCGGCCTCGTGCTGCTCGGCATCGGCCGCCTTGACGTCGGCGGCCAGCTGGCTCGCCTTCTTCAGCAGCTCGGCCTTCTCGTCGCCGGTGGCCTTGGGGATCAGCTTGCCGAGCGCCTTCTGCTCGGAGCGGAGTTCGTCGAAGCGGACGCCGGACGACCTGCGCCGTTCGTCGGCGGAGAGGAGGGCGTCGACGAGCGCGACGTCCTCACCACGGGCGCGCTGGGAGGCGCGAACACGGTCGGGGTCCTCACGGAGCAGGCGAAGGTCAATCACCCCTCAAGGCTACCGGTGTGGAGTTCCGGGACACGACCGCGTATTCCGATCCGCAGGGCATGGTTCCGTGATGGGGCAATTGCGTCAGGTGTCAATAAAAGAGCGCTGGTCGCCGGAAAGAGGCGGCTCGGGAAGGGGTCGTTGACCCGACTTCCTTGAGTTGACCTGGATTTCGGGTTCGCTCGTCCACAGGCGTCCACAGGCGCCGAACGGTTATCCACAGGCTGTGCGGAAGATCTGTGGACACCGGAGGTGATCATTCCGAAAGCGCTGCGGAGGGCGGAGAATTCCGGGTTCAAACCACCGTCATCCGCACTTTCGGGTGGAAAGGGGTCGCTCCAACGGGTTGATCGAAAGAAACAGGTGGACAACTGTGGCATACGCGACGGTGGACGGAAGGGGGGTTCGTAGAGTGATTTGTCGACTCGCTGACGCCGGGCTGTCGACTTGTCCCCAGATCGAGAAGACTGCCTGTGGATAACTTCTGTGGACAACGAAAATCTGCAGGTAGGACGAGACGCTAGAACCGGCCGTCCTGGCAGCGCGCCACCCAGTCCGCAGCCGACACGAACTCGTCGTCCGACGTCCCCGGCAGCGGGGCCCGCACGGCGTCCGGCTCGATGTCCGCCCGCGGGTACGAGCCGAGGAACCGAACCTGCAGACAGATCCGCTTCAGCCCCATCAGCGCCTCGGCGACCCGGCGGTCCGAGATATGGCCCTCGGCGTCGATGCAGAAGCAGTAGTTCCCGATGCCGGCTCCCGTCGGGCGGGACTGCAGCAGCATCAGGTTGATGCCCCGCACGGCGAACTCACCCAGCAGGTCGCGCAGCCCACCGGGGTGGTCGTCACGCTGCCACAGCACGACGGAGGTCTTGTCCGCGCCCGTCGGTGCCGCCGGCCGGGCGGGCCGACCGACCAACACGAACCGTGTCTGCGCGTTCTCCGCGTCGTGGATGCCGGTCTCCAGCGCCTCGAGGCCGTAGCGGGCGGCGGCGAACTCACCCGCGAACGCCGCGTCGTAGCGGCCCTCCTGGACCAGACGGGCGCCGTCCGCGTTCGACGCCGCCGACTCCCAGACGACGTCCGGCAGGTTGGCCTTCAGCCAGTTGCGCACCTGGGGCTGCGCGGCGGGGTGCGCGGTGACCGTCTTGATCTCGGAGAGTTTCGTGCCGGGGCGGACGAGCAGCGCGAAGGTGATCGACAGCAGCACCTCGCGGTAGATCATCAGCGGCTCGCCGGCGACCAGTTCGTCGAGCGTGGTGGTGATGCCGCCCTCCACCGAGTTCTCGATCGGCACGAAGGCCGCCTCCGCCTCGCCGCTGCGGACGGCGTCGAGCGCCGCGGGGACGGACACCATCGGGACGAGCTGACGGGTCGCGGCCTCGGGCAGCGTACGGAGGGCGACCTCGGTGAATGTGCCCTCGGGACCGAGATACGCATAGCTGGCTGGCATGCCTTCACCCTAATGCGCCATGCCGACGCGCGGCTTGCACCTGGGCAAAGGGCACCCCATCGAGGGGCCGCCCCAGCCGACGCGATCCGAAAAGGACAGACCCTACCCCTCCAGCAACCGCTGCCCCACGTACTCCCCCTTCGCCGCGCCGCCCGGCACCGCGAACAGGCCACTCGCTTCGTGGCGGATGTACTGCGACAGCGCGTCCCCCCGGTCCAGCTTGCGCTGCACGGTCACGAAGCCGCGCAGCGGATCCGCCTGCCAGCAGATGAAGAGCAGGCCCGCGTCCGGTGTTCCGTTCGCGTCGAAACCGTCGTGGTAGGAGAACGGGCGACGGAGCATCGCCGCGCCCCCGTTCTGGTCGGGCCGGGTGATCCGCGCGTGGGCGTTGATCGGGACGATCAGCTTGCCGTCGGCGCCGGTCTTCTCCAGGTCCATCTCGGTGGTCTCGGTGCCACCGCTGAGCGGGGCCCCATCGGACTTGCGGCGGCCTATGACCTCCTCCTGGGCCTTGAGCGAGAGCTTCTCCCAGTCGTCGAGGAGCATGCGGATGCGGCGTACGACGGCGTAGGAGCCGTTCGCCATCCACGCCGGGTCGCCGGACGCGGGCACGAAGACGCGCTGGTCGAAGTCGGCGTCGCTGGGCTTGGGGTTGCGGGTGCCGTCGACCTGGCCCATGAGGTTGCGGGCGGTCATGGGGTGTGCGGTCGCGCCCGGAGAGCGGTTGAAGCCGTTCATCTGCCAGCGCAGCCGGGCCGCGCCGCCCGCGTCCTTCTGGATCGCGCGCAGGGCGTGGAAGGCGACGAGCGCGTCGTTGGCACCGATCTGCACCCACAGGTCGCCCTCGCTGCGCGACTTGTCGAGGTGGTCGGAGGAGAAGTCGGGGAGCGGGTCCAGGGCGTCCGGGCGCTGATTCTCCAGTCCCGTTCGGGAGAAGAAGCTGTGTCCGAAGCCGAAGGTGATCGTCAGGGAGGAGGGGCCGGCGTCACGGGCGACGTCGGTGTCGTCGTGCGCGGCCGGTTCGCCCGTCATCAGCCGCTCGGCGGTGGTGGACCAGCGGCGCAGCAGCGCGGCGGCCTCCTTACGGCCGGCGCCCGCCGCCAGGTCGAAGGCGACGAGATGGCCGCGGGCCTGGAGGGCGTCGGTGATGCCGGGCTGATGTTTCCCGTGAAACATCACCCGTTCCGCGCCCAGCGAGGTCAGCGGAGCGCTCTTCTCGGCCGGGGCGGCGACGTATCCGGCGGCCCCGCCCGCGGCCCCGAGGGCGAGGCCGGTGGCGCCCGCGGTGCCGAGGAGCCGTCGCCGGGTGATGGCCGCTCTGGGGGTGGTGGTGCCGGTGGGCTGGTCAGCCATCGTGGGGTTCAGCCGATCTGCGCGGTCTTGTTCACGGTCACTTGGTCGATGTCGGAGGTCCGCACGGTCACCTCGATCTTCCAGTCACCCGCCATGGGGATCTGGACACCGCTCGCCGACCAGTGGCCGGTGGCGACGTGGTCGGGTGCGATGGGCAGCGGTCCGATGCTCCTGGCCTGAAGTGTGAAGGCGACCTTCACCTCCGGGACGTCGAAGGCCTTGCCGTTCGGGCGCGTCACGTAGACGTGCAGCACGTTGCCGCCGACGCGGGCCGGGTCGAGGGTGAGCTGCACGGTGCCCTTGCCGTCCTGGCCGCCCGTGTCGAAGGGGATCTTCAGCGACAGGGACCCGGAGCGCTGCGATGCGGAGGAGGCGGTGACCGCCTTGGCCGCCTCTTCCGTGCGCCCGGGTTCCGTGGTGGTCAGCGCGGTGGTGACGGCGAGCAGGACGACGGCGACGGCCGCCTCGGCGAGGACGGAGCGCCGCAGCCCGGTACGGACGGGGTCGGCGTCCCGGACCCGCTTGGCGCGTGCGGCGGCCACGGCGGCCCGCTGCCGGGCGAGCTGGGCGGCACGCTCGGAGTCACCGGACCCCGCGGACGCCCTGCCGGACGCTCCGGCCGTGCCGGAGGCGCCTTCCGCACGGGAGACTTCCGACCCGCTCGCCTTGACCGACGTCTGCTCGGCCGACGCCGACGCCGACGCCGACGCCGACGACGTCGGCGCCGCGACCGTCGCCCGCTTCTCCTGGGCCGTGTCCTCCGCGACGTCGGACGGAGCGTCCGCCAGCCGCGCCGTCCACCGTCGCGAGATCCACGCGATCCCGATGAGGACGGCGACCAGGCCGACCTTGACGAGCAGCAGCTGCCCGTACGTCGTCCCGGTCAGCGCCGACCAGGAGCCGACCTGGCGCCAGGACTGGTAGACCCCGGTCGCGGCCAGTGTCACGACGCTGCCGAACGCGAGGCGCGAGAAGCGCCGTACGGCCGGCGTCCCGACGGACGGCGTCCGGTACAGCGCGACGAGCAGCGTGGCGAGTCCGCCCAGCCAGACGGCGACCGCCAGCAGGTGCACGACGTCGACGGGCATCGCGATGCCGGTCTGGATGCCGGTCGAGGCGTGTTCGGCCATCGCCCAGGTCGCCGCGAGCCCCGCCGCGATCACGGTTCCGCCGATGGCGAGCCCGAAGGTGAGGTCCCGCTTCTCGGCGGACGGGTCGACGGCGCCCTCCCCGGCATCCGCATCGGGGGCGCCCTCCCCGGCATCGGCCTCGGCGGCCGCCTCCTCCGCGTCCCGCCTCATATAGGCCCCGAACAGGACCGCGATGAACAGCGCCCCGGCCGCGAGCAGCAGCAGCCGGGACACCAGCGCCGCCCCCGCTTTGGTCTGCAGCACCTGCCCGATCAGGGACAGGTCGAAGATGTCGGCGACCTTGCCCGAGCCGGTGTACGAGCCGCGCAGGAGCAGCAGTGCGAGGGTGGCCGAGGTGAGCGCCACCCACCCCGAGACGACGAGCCGCTGCACGGCCCGCACCCCGGCGCCCCGCTGCCAGCAGGCAAGTACGAAGGCCGCTCCACCGATCAGCACGATGTACCCGGTGTAGGAGACGTACCGCCCGATCCCGTAGAGGGTGCCGACGACCCCGCCGCCCACGGTCGGACCGGAGGCGGAGACCGTGGTCGCGGAGGGGGCGCCGACGGAGAAGGTGAAGGCCCCGGAGACGGGGTGGCTGTCGGCGGACACCACCTGGTAGGTCACGGTGTAGGTGCCGCCCGGAAGCCCCGGCCGCACCTGCACGCCGTAGGTCGTGCCAGTGAGGTTGGTCGGCTTTCCGGTGTCGACGCGCTGCCCCCGGGGGTCGAGGACGCGCAGCGAGCTGTCGGAGAACGCGACCTGCTCGGAGAAGGTGAGCGTGACCTGGGTGGGCGCCTTGTCGACCACCACTCCCTGCGCGGGGTCGCTGCCGAGCAGTGCGGCGTGCGCGGATGCGGGCGCGGCCCCGGCGAACAGTGCGCCCGCGGCGGCGAGCAGCAGCGTCAGCAGCAGGCGGGCCGCGCGGACGCGGACCGTGCGCCGGGGCGCCGCATGGATGGTGCTCGGGACGGCGCGCCCGCCGGGAGCGATGGCCTGCGTCACGGTGATGCCTCCCTCAGTGGCCGGTCTTGGGGTTGTACGTCGCCGGCTTCACGGGCATCTCGACGGTGACCGTTCCGGACTGCGCGAAGTGGAGCTGTACGGACACCTTGTCGCCCTGTTTCGGCTTGTGGGTGAGCTTTTCGAACATGAGGTGGTCGCCACCGCTGGTGAAGTCCAGCTCCCCGTGCGCGGGTACGGCGAACGACTTCTCCTCCTCCATGGCGCCGCCCTTGGTGGAGTGCAGCGTGACGTCGCCGGCGAGGCCGCTGGTGACGGAGGTGAGGGTGTCGGCGCCGCCGGAGTTGGTGACGGTGAAGAAGCCGGCCGCCATGTCGGCGGTGACCGGCTGGGGCATGTAGGCGCCGGTGACCTTCAGCTCCGGCTCGGCGGACGGGCCGCCCGAGCCGCCGCAGCCGACGAGCACCAGCCCGCCGCAGCCGGCGAGGACCATCCCCGCAGCCAGCATGGCGGCGGGACCGCCGAGACGGCGGCTCACGGGTTCTCCCCCTTGATGATCTTGGGTATGTCGCGGATGTAGTCGTCGACGGTGGCGTCCTGCCCGTAGACCACGTAACCCCCGTCGGTCTTCGGCGAGAACGCGATGACCTGGGTGCCGTGGGTGGAGACGATCTTGCCGTCCTTGTCCTTCCGCGGCGGTTCGATGCTGATGCCGAGGGTGCGGGCGCCGGCCTGGATGGTGGAGAAGTCGCCGGTCAGGCCCACGATGGAGGGGTCGATGCCCTTGAGCCACGTGCCGAGTGCCGAGGGGGTGTCGTGTTCCGGGTCGGTGGTGACGAAGACGATTCGCAGCGAGTCCTTCTGCGCCTGGGTCAGTTGCTTGCTCCGGTCCACCTCCTTCTTGGCGACGGCGAGGTTGTTCATCGTCAGCGGGCAGACGTCGGGGCAGTGGGTGTAGCCGAAGTAGATCAGCGTCGGCTTGTCCTTGGTCTGCGCGCGGAGGTCGTACTTCTTGCCGTGGGTGTCGGTGAGGACGAGGTCCGGCTTCTCGAACGGCTGGTCGAGCACCGTTCCGGCCTTGTCGGAGCCGGGCTCCGCGGAGACGACGGCGACCGGCTTGTCGCCGCTGTCGCCGGACCCGCAGGCGGTGAGGGAGAGCGCGGCGGTGGCGAGGAGCGCGGCCGCCGCGAACGTCTTCTTGGTGCGCATAGAGAAATGTCCCAGATGTCAGTGCTTAAGGGTGCGCCGGGGCCGTACGTGTCGCGTCACGGCACTGTCGTACGACCCCTGCGCGTGCTCGGAGGCCAGGTGGCGCTCAGGCGTCGGTGGTGCGGCGGCGGCCGGCCAGGACGCCGTACGCGACGCCCGCCGCGCCGACGACGATGCCGACGACGCCGAGGACTCGGGCGGTCGTGTCGGTGCCGCCGGAGGAGGTGCCGGCGGCGGTGTCCTTGGCGGTCGACGTGGTGTCGGAGGCGTCCTCGGCCGTGGAGCCGTGGTGGCCGGAGGAGGCGGAGGCCAGCTCGAGCACCGGGGCGGGCTTCTCGGGCTCGTCCTGCCCCTCCTTCCGAGGCTCGATCCAGCGCACCACCTCGTTGTCGGAGTACGTCTGGAGGGCCTTGAAGACCAGTTGGTCGGTGTCCTCGGGCAGCTGGCCGACCGAGAGGGGGAACTTCTGGAAGTAGCCCGGCTCGATGCCCTTGCCGGTGGCGGTCCAGGTGACCTTGGACACAGCCTCGTTGATCTGCCGGCCGTGCATGGTGAGCGGCTTGGCGAGCTTGGACTTGGTGACCTGCACCTTCCAGCCGTCGAGCGGCTGCGGCATCACCGAGGCCAGCGGATGATCGGTCGGGAAGCTGACCTCGAGCTTGGTGGTCGAGGCGTTGTCCCGCTCGTTCGGGACCTTGAAGTCGACGACCGCGTAACCGCCCTTGGCGGCCTGACCCTCTGGCTGCACGGTCACGTGCGCGAAAGCGGGCGCGGACAGGACGAGGACGGCCGATGCGGCGGCGGCACCGGCGACGGCGATGCGGGAGCCCTTCAGGGAACCCTTGATGGCCTTCATGGCTTGGGAGCACTCCACTTCGAGTGAGAGTCCGTTGACGACGAGAGATGCGCGTGCGCCGGGTGATCACGGCCGTGGCCGGTTCCTTTGTGCGGGCACGCGCGCGTGCCGCGCGACGGCAGCCTCTTCCGTACGGACGGGTGGAGTGGGTGCGGTCGCGTCAGGCAGCGAGGACGAACGGAGTGGAGGAGGGCGGTCCGCGTCGGATCACCGTGTGCTGCAGCGTGGTCGTCCGTGGCTTCGGCGGCAGCAGGAAGACGGTGCGCGGGGCGCGCGGCCCCGCGTCGGGCGCGCCGGGGAGTCCGGCCAGGAGGGCGCGCGCGAGGGCGAACGACGAGCGCAGGGATCGTGCGAGCGCCCCCTCTGCGGTCCCGTGCGCCGACAGCTGCATGAGCCGCAGCAGCGCCATGTCCCCACGGCGCAGCACCCACCCGGCGGCGACGGCCGCGAGGGCGTGCCCGAGCAGCATGGGAAGGGACGGCAGGACCGACCACCACGAGCCGGCGGCCGACAGGGCGTCGGCCGGGTGGTGCGCGGCGGCCGTGTCCGCCGTCGTGGCGAGCCGCGCGTCGGAGAGGATCTTCTGGGCGTGTGCGGGGGAGATCGTCGCCGCGGTGGCGCCGCACATCAGGTGCGCGGCCCGGGCCACGAGTGCGGCGTCGGCCGTGGACATCGCCTTGGACGCCATGGCGCCCGAGTGCTGCCCGAGCCCGAACAGCGTGTGCAGCACGACCTGGCCCACCGCGAGGACCGCCGCGATGCCCGGCAGCGAGCGCTCCCGCCCGGCGAGCAGGGCGGCGACGGCGAACATGCCGAGCAGGCCGGCGCCCAGCGTCCACAGCGGGACCGTGGCGCAGGAGGCGAGCCCGTGCCCGGCCGCGGCCAGCACGACGCAGACCGCGGCGAACACCGCGGCCCGCAGAAACCGGAGATCGCATCCGGTGCGCGCCTTGCGCGGATGGGGGGCACTCATGGCGGCCTCATCATCCCACCGGCCTCGGCGGGGCAGTACGGCAGGTCCGCAAGATGATGTAAATGTGGTAATCAGAACAGTGATCCGGAAGATCACGTTCTGGTGGTCCCCTCCTCGAGCCGTCCTCGCATACACCCGATCCCTGCCCCGGCGCATCCGCCGAACGGGCGGGAAGTCGACAATAGGGCGATTGCCCCCCGGCAGGCGTGGCAATACGTAACGGTATGTCGAGCCGCGGCCAGGAGGCTGGAGCATGAGCATCTGGTGGTCACTCCATCTGCGGCGCGAAGCTGCGAGCGTACCGCTCGCCCGACGGCTCCTGCTGGGCACGATGGAGACCGCGGGCGTCGACCCGGACATCTCCTACGACCTCTCCGTCGCCCTGAGCGAGGCCTGCGCCAATGCGGTCGAGCACGGGGGCGACACCGCGAACGGCGGTGTGCCGGGGGCGTACCGGGTCACGGCCTACCTCGACGGCGAGAAGTGCCGCATCGAAGTCACCGACTCGGGCCCGGGTTTCCCCGCCGGCAGATCTCGTACGGTGACCCGCCCGGTGCGCGCGGACGCCGAGCACGGTCGTGGCCTGGGTCTCATCGAGGAACTCGCCGACCATGTGCACATCGGCAACAAGCCGGGCCGGGGCGGCGCGGTGGTGAGCTTCGACAAGATCCTCAAGTGGCGCGACGACTCTCCGCTGATGGCGGTGTAGTGCCCTGCCGGACCGTGCCGCGTGGAGTTCCTCCCGGCCGGGACCTGCCGCCGCTGTACGAACGCGTGCTCGACGAACTCAAGGCCAGGAAACCGGAGTTCACCACCTGTGTGGCCGTTCCCTCTCTCGCCCGCCGTGAACGCGGAGCCGAACCGAGGCACCCCGGACCTCATCCGAAGGGCCGGGCACCCCAGCGGTACTCGGCCCTTGGCTCACGACGCTCGTGCGGCAGCTCGCGTGTCAGACCTTCAGGGACGCCATCCACTGCTCGACCTCGTCGGAGCGGCGCGGCAGGCCCGCCGAGAGGTTCCGGTTGCCGTCCTCGGTGACCAGGATGTCGTCCTCGATGCGGACGCCGATGCCGCGGTACTCCTCCGGGACGGTCAGATCGTCCGACTGGAAGTACAGGCCCGGCTCCACCGTGAGCACCATGCCGGGCTCCAGGACGCCGTCCACGTAGGTCTCGGTCCGCGCGGCCGCGCAGTCGTGGACGTCCATGCCGAGCATGTGGCCCGTGCCGTGCAGGGTCCAGCGGCGCTGCAGGCCCAGCTCCAGGACCCGCTCCACCGGGCCCTCGACGAGGCCCCACTCGACGAGCCGCTCGGCGAGCACGCGCTGCGCGGCGTCGTGGAAGTCGCGGTACTTCGCGCCCGGCCTCACCGCCGCGATACCGGCCTCCTGGGCCTCGTACACGGCGTCGTAGATCTTCTTCTGGATCTCGCTGAAGCGGCCGTTGATCGGCAGCGTGCGGGTGACGTCGGCGGTGTAGTACGTGTGCGTCTCCACGCCCGCGTCCAGCAGGAGCAGGTCACCCGAGCGGACCGGGCCGTCGTTGCGCACCCAGTGCAGCGTGCAGGCGTGCGGCCCGGCCGCGGCGATGGTGCCGTAGCCGACGTCGTTGCCCTCCACGCGCGCGCGGAGGAAGAACGTGCCCTCGATGTAGCGCTCGGAGGTGGCCTCCGCCTTGTCGAGGACCTTCACCACGTCCTCGAAGCCGCGCACGGTGGAGTCGACCGCCTTCTGCAGCTCACCGATCTCGAACGCGTCCTTGACCAGCCGCATCTCGGAGAGGAAGACCCGCAGCTCCTCGTCCCGTTCGGCGGTGACCTTGTCGTGCAGCGCCGTCTCGATGCCCGCGTCGTACCCGCGCACCACGCGGACCGGGCCGGTGGCCTCCTTCAGCTTCTGAGGCAGTTCCCGCACGTCCGAGGCCGGGATGCCGTACAGCTTCTCCGCCTCGGTGAGCGAGTGGCGGCGGCCCACCCACAGCTCGCCCTGGCCGGAGAGCCAGAACTCGCCGTTCTCCCGGTCGGAGCGGGGCAGCAGATAGAGGGTCGCGCGGTGCCCGTCGGAGGTGGGCTCCAGGACCAGGACGCCGTCCTCGGTCTGGTTGCCGGTGAGGTACGCATACTCGACCGAGGCGCGGAAGGGGTACTCCGTGTCGTTCGAGCGGGTCTTCAAGTTGCCCGCGGGGACCACCAGACGCTCGCCCGGGAAGCGCGCGGACAGCGCAGCGCGGCGGGCGGCGGTCTCGGCGGCCTGGGCGACCGGCTCCAGGTCGCGCAGCTCGGTGTCGGCCCAGCCCGACTTCATGTTCTCGGCCAGCTCGTCGGACAAGCCCGGGTACAGGCCGTTCTTGCGCTGCTTGATGGGCTCTTCGGTCTCCTCCACGGCCTCCGGGGTCGCCGGGGTCTCGGGGGTGAGCTCGTCCGCCACGGTCATCCTCCTTGGATACGGCACTGGGCCACCCCCATCGTACGGTCGTACAGAAGGGGGCCCGGGCAGGAAGAGACCGTCACCCGGCGTGGGCGGCGGCTCACTCGAAGCGGGCCGCCAGCAGCACCACGTCCTCCGTGCTGTCGGCCTCGCCGAGCCCGTCCGGGAGCACCGTCCGCAGGATGTGGTCGGCGACCGCTCCCGGGTCGATGCGCAGCGGCCTCGGCACGCTCGCGGCCGCCGCGTGCAGCCGGGCGAAGGCGCGGTCCATGGGGTCGCCGGTGCGCTGGAGCAGCCCGTCGGTGTAGAGCAGCACGGTCTCGCCGGGCTCCGCGGTCACTTCGATGCTCGGCGCCTCCCAGCAGGCCAGCATGCCCAGGGGCGCCGACAGCGAGGTCTCCACGAACTCGGTGCGTCTGGGGCCGATCACCAGCGGCGGGCTGTGCCCTGCCCCGGCGAGCGTCAGCTTGCGCAGCGCGGGCTCGCAGTACGCGAACAGGGCGGTGGCCGAGCGGGCGGGCTCGGTGAGCCTCAGCAGCAGCTCCAGATCGGAGAGGACCGCCACCGGGTCCTCGCCCTCCATCACCGCGTACGCGCGCAGCGAGGCCCGCAACCGACCCGTCGCGGCGACCGCGCCGGGCCCCGAACCGGTGACGGACCCGACGGCGAGGCCGAGCGCGGCGTCGGGCAGCGGCAGCGCGTCGTACCAGTCGCCGCCTCCGCGCGGGCTCGTGCGGCGTCGGGCGGCGAGCTGGACGCCGGGAATGCGGGGCAGCCGGGCGGGCAGGAGCTCGTCGGTGATCGTCGCCATGCACGCGCGTGTGCGCTCGATCTCCACCATGCGCGCCAGGTGCTCGGTGGCGTAGCGGGCGTACAGACCGACGAGGTGGCGCTGGCGTTCGACCGGCTCGGCGGGTTCGTCGTAGAGCCAGACGGCGGCGCCGAGGCGGCCGGCGGCCTCGGTGGACAGGGGGAGTGTGTAGCTCGCGGCGTAGCCGAGGCGGGCGGCCACATCGCGGTGGCGGGGGTCGAGCCCGTCCTCGGAGAACAGGTCGGCCTCGGCGATCCCGCGCTCCCCGCCCGGCAGTCCGTCGAGGATCCTGCCGTACGACAGGGAGCTGCGCGGCACGGTCTCGATGTGCCCGAGGTCGGCGCGGCCCAGGCCCAGGCCGATCGTGGTGTCCGGGCCGAGCCCGTCGCGCGGTTCCAGTACGACGAGACCGCGCCGGGCACCCACCAGGGCGGCTCCGGCACGCAGCATTTCCTGGAGCGCTTCGGCGAGGGAGCCGGTACGGGCCAGGCGTTCGGTCAGTTCGTGGAGCGTGGTCAGATCGGAGACCCAGCCGGCGAGCCGGTCCTGGAGGAGGGCTCCGGGGTCGGAAGGGCCGGTGGAGGCGGAGGGGGCGGCCAAGGGGGCTTCCGTGGCGGCAGGCGTCGGCGCGACAGTGTGAGTGGGTGGGGGAACCGTTGAATCGATTCCGGCCACTTTCGGAAGGTGAGGGGCGTTCATGTCATCCGGCCTTCGGGCCGGAGCGTATCGCTCGATAGCATCGCAAACCCCCATGTCAATCTGCGCCGCTAGCGGTGGCTCCACATGTACACGCACTCAGGAGGGGATGTCCAGCATTGTCCTGCTGGGATTCCTGGTGTCCGGGATGCAGGTTCTCCCCCCTTACGGCATAGCAAAGTTGGCTTAAAATAGCCTCAAGGACCGCTGCATTGCGGTCGACTGGCTTTGTTCAACGGAGCGTCACAACGGCCGTGATGGGTACGTACTCGGTGAAGGCCAGGGGTGGTTGGGGGCCACTCGGAACCTGGCACCGCAACCGGGCGTCATAACCACCGACGGCCGAGCCCCATCCTCCCGTGGTGGAGGCGGCGAGTAAGAGCGGGACGGTAAAACGCCAGGCGTCGCCACCCCACGCCATGCCCATGCTTGTGATGGGCGCAGTATGGACGCGGACGCAGCCAACGCTCGGCCCATAGGGGTTCCCCTTGTCCAGGACAGGGGTGTGATGCGCCAGCAGGTACGCACAGTGAAGTGATCGACACATGATCGACACATGACGTGATGGCCCTCGGTGTTGCCGGCGTGCAACGGAAAGGAACGAGCGCTCATGCGCGAGATCCTCGGAAGGCGACGCAGGCTCCTGTCCAGGCGGAACGACGGGAGGCCTGAGTTGATCAGCGCGGCCCTGACCTTCGCGACCGAATGGCAGTGGCCCGTACTCCCGGGTGTGGCACCGGACCCGCAGGGCCGTGCCCGCTGCGGGTGCCCCGACCCGGAGTGCACGGTGCCCGGCGCGCACCCGTTCGACCCCGGGCTGCTGGCGGCCACCACCGACGAGCGCATGGTGCGCTGGTGGTGGACCAACCGGCCGTCCGCGCCGATCGTGCTGGCCACCGGGGGCCAGGCGCCCTGCGCGGTGAGCCTGCCCGCCCTCGCCGCCTCGCGCGCCCTGACGGCGCTCGACCGGAAGGGCGTGCGCCTCGGCCCGGTCGTGGCGGCGCCGCACCGCTGGGCGATCCTCGTGGCGCCGTACTCCATGGAGCAGCTCGGCGAGTTGCTGTACGCCAAGGACTTCGTCCCCGGCTCGCTGCGCTTCCACGGCGAGGGCGGCTATCTGGCGCTGCCCCCGTCCGAGGCCGGCCACGGTGGCATCCGCTGGGAGCGGGCGCCGCTGCCCGGCTCCGCCTCCCCCTGGGTGCCCGACGTCGAGGCCGTGGTGGACGCGGTCGTGGACGTCCTCACTCGTACGGGTGTGAGCGCGCCCGAGTTCTGAGGGTGTCGGGCGCGCGACAGGCCGGGCGCCCGTGATCGGCCGATATCTTCGGCCTCATGTTGATTCGTCCTGGGGAACACGGGAAACGGGGGATGCAGACCGGCGCGCGGGCCGACGATCGCCCCGAGTCCGGCAGGAAGCGGCTGCTCGCGCTCCTCGGCGTGGTGGCGGCCGTCATCGCGCTGCCGATCGCCGTGGCGTCCGCCGGGCCGATCGGCGACGCGGACCACGCCGCGCTCCGCCCGCCCGTGCACGAGGACGGGAAGCGGGCGGTCCCCTCCCGCCCCCGGCTGCTGGGCCTCGGCCTCGCCACCGCCGCCCGCTGCGGCCCCCAACTCTCCTCGGGCGACGGCATCGAGGCGCAGACGTGTGTGCTGACGCAGGGGCGGGACACCTGGGGGCGCACCTACTACCGCAACGCCACCGGCGAGAAGCTGACCGGGGTCCTGAGCTTCATGGCGCCGGGCGGGCGCAGCGTGGAGATGCACTGCGCGGTGGACGCCGCGGACGACCCGGCGGTCTGTGACACACCACGGCAGCGTGTGGCGGGCGACATGGGCGCCTACTCGGCGGTCGCGGAGTTCTCCCGGAGCGACGGGGGCGGACCACTGCTGCTGCGCTCGGGAAGCGACCAGGTGGCCGCGAGCGGACAGTGACTCGCCGGTCCTGCCCGGCGATGACCCACCGATCTCGTGCGGCAGTGACTGACCGACCTCGTACGGAGTAACTCACCGCTGTCGTAGGGCAGTTGAGCTCGCGGCCTGTTGCGCCGCACGCACCCGTACATGGAAAGACCCGGTTGCTGGCGACGGGGGATGCACCAGCAACCGGGCTACTGGAACGGTAACAAGAGATCGGCGGTTCGCAAATTCGATCTCGGCTATTCGGACACGGATTGGCCGGTCGCGGCGGGGGCTTGTGACAGGAGTCACCTGAGGCCGGGCCCCGGTCGGCGTCCGCCCCGGCCCGACCGGTGGCCGGGCCGGAACTGCGCGTCAGCTGAGCGTCACCTGTCGGTTGGTGAGCCCGCCGCGGGCCCGGCGCTCGTCCGCGGTGAGCGGCGCGTCGGAGGCCAGCGCGGTCGCGAGACGCTCGGCGAACTCGGCCGCCGGCTTCTCCACGTCCTCCGCGCCCATGTCGCTCGGCAGGTCCCAGACCGGCACCGTGAGTCCGTGCGCCCGGAAGGAGCCCACCAGGCGCGTGCCCTCGCCGAGGCTCGATCCGCCGGCCGCGTGCAGCCGCGCGAGAGCGTCCAGAAGCCGCTCCTCGGGATGCGGCATGACCCACCGCAGGTGGTTCTTCTCGGGGGTCTGGCACCAGTACGCGGCGTCCACGCCGGTCAGCCGGACGGTGGGGATCGCCGCGGCGTTGGCCCGCTCCAGGGAGGCGGCCACCTCCGGCGTCGTGTTCTCCGCGTCCGGGACCCAGAACTCGAAGCCGCTGTGCACGACGGGCTCGAAGGGACCCGCGGGGTCCAGCAGGTCCTGCAGACGCGGGCCGTCGGCGGGCGGGCGGCGGCCCTGGACCGGGGTGCCCGGCTCGGCGGTGAGGGCGCGCTGGAGGGTGTCGGCGAGGTCGCGGCTGATGTCGCCCGACGCCGTGTCGTTCTGCAGGCCGAGCAGGATCGAGCCGTCGTCGCGGCGCAGCGCCGGCCACGCCATCGGCAGCACCGTGGCGAGCGTGACCGAGGGGACGCCCTCGGGGAGTTCCTCCCGGAGCTTCAGCTCGACGGTCGCCGCCGGCACCAGCTCGCGCAGCGCCACCCAGTCGCACTCGCTCGGCAGTCCTTCGAACGGGCGCTGCACCAGCTCGGTCACCGCGTGCGCGGCGGCACGGCCGTGGCAGGCCTTGTAGCGGCGGCCACTGCCGCAGGGGCAGGGCTCCCGGCCGCCGACGACCGGGACGTCCCCACCGGCGCGGGCACCGTCCGTGGGCTGCGGGCGCTTGGCCTGGGTCTGGGGTCGCTTCTTGGCCATCGTGGGTGTCTCCCGGTTACGGCTCGTTTCGTACGGTCGCGAGCCTAGCCGCTCGTACGAGCCCCGACGGGATCCTGTGGACAACGCACCGGAGGGTCCACCTGGCGGTACGCGGATCGGGGGGTGGGAGTGCGGCATGCGGCGGTCCGCCGACGCGACGGTCCCGTACCTGTGCGCGTCTGCCGGTTCGGGCTTGGCGGGGGTCGGCCTGTGCGGTGCCGAGCGAGCGCGGCCGCGGGGCGGTGCGGGTTCGGCGGGCCGGTCGCCGGCGGCCTGAGTCCTGGCCGTCGAAAGCGTTCTGGTCCACTCCTGGTCGTCGAACGTGCCCCCGACCACCTCAGTCGAGGCCCTCGTACGCGTCCCCGACCACCTCAGTCGAGGTCCTCGTACGGCGTCCCCGACCACCTCAGTCGAGGTCGTCGAACGCGTCCCCGAGGTCCAGGCCCGGTATCTGCGACACGGTCGGTGCCGTGACGCGAGAGGCGAAGTCCTCGCTGCGGCGGGCCGAGTCGGTGTCGTCCTGGACGACGACCCAGACCGTGACCTCGCCGTGGGCGTCGTCCCGTACGCCCCAGTCCTTGGCCAGCGCCCTGATGATGTTCAGCCCCCGGCCGCCGCGCGCGGTCACCGAGGGGGTCGCCGGAACCGGGCGGGTCGGGCCGCCGCCGTCCGTCACTTCGACCGTGAGCCGTCCGGAGGTGTCGACACGCCATGTGGCGCGCACGTCCCCGTCGCCCGTCAGGCTGTCGCGGAGTGGTCTGCCGTGCCGACACGCATTGCTGAGCAGTTCCGAAAGGATCAATACAGCGTCGTCGATGACCGATTCCGACACGCCACCGGTACGCAACTGATCGCGCATCCGGTGTCTTGCCTCCCCCACGCCCGCAGGACCATGGGGTACGGCCATGCTCGACGACGTGGGCACCTCCTGTGCCACCACCAACGCCACCCCCGAGACCTCCTTTGCCCCACGCCACGGTGTGGATGCCCGGCGTGACCGGGCCGGAAACCGTCCGTACACGGCGAGTGATGCACTCGACACGGTCGAACACGGAACGAACGCGCCGGTGCACTCCCCGTCATCGCCGTGGCTGGTTTTGTCCCATATGGAGTTCCCGGGGGAGAAACGTTCCGTGGCGGAGGTCGACCCCGCTCAGCGACCGAGTCGGTCCAACACCGCGCGCGGGCGGTTGGTGATGATGGCGTCGACGCCCAGTTCCAGGCAGAGGTCGACGTCCTCAGGCTCGTTCACCGTCCACACGTGCACCTGGTGTCCGGCCCGCTTCAGCCGCTGGATGTACGCCGGGTGAGTGCGCACGATCCGCATCGAGGGCCCCGCGATCCGGACACCGGCCGGCAGCCGCCCGTCCCGCAGCCGGGGTGAGAGGAACTGCAGCAGATACACCGTCGGCAACGTGGGCGAGGCCGTCCGCACCCGGTGCAGCGACCGCGCCGAGAAGCTCATGATCCGTACCGGCGACTTCTCCGGGGACTCCGGGGCGTCCAGCCCGAACCGCTTCAGCAGGAGCAGCAGCCGCTCCTCGACCTGCCCCGCCCAGCGCGTGGGGTGCTTGGTCTCGACGGCCAGGTCGATCGGCCGCCCGGCGTCGGCGACGAGTTCCAGCAGCCGCTCCAGGGTGAGCACCGAGGTGTCCTCGGGGTCCTGCGGCCGGTGCTCCCAGTCGGGCTCCTCGTCGCTCCTCTTCCAGGAGCCGAAGTCCAGCGCGGCCAGCTCGGCGAGTTCCAGGGCCGAGACCGCGCCGCGCCCGTTGGACGTACGGTTGACGCGCCGGTCGTGGACGCAGACGAGGTGTCCGTCCGCGGTCAGCCGGACATCGCACTCGAGGGCGTCGGCACCGTCCTCGATCGCCTTCCGGTACGCGGCAAGGGTGTGCTCGGGGGCGTCCTCGGAGGCCCCCCGGTGGGCGACGACCTGAACCTGGTGCTGTCGTGCGTGGGTCACCGCGTCATCGTCCCACCGTCGAGGGGTACACGTGGGACCGGTGGGCGACGTGAGGGAATCGGCGAGGTGTCGGGAATGCAGATTTTTGTTCGCACCGGTCCGATATAAAGGATGGTCACGGACCCACAGCCACCGCTTATGGTGCCCTGACGTCCGGTGGGAAAAGCTTGACGGCGTACAAAGGGACACGCACAGCTGAGAGCGCCCGGCGCCGCGCGTGGGTGTGCGAGTGCGACCGAGTGCGACCGAGTGCGACAGAGAAGACAGCCGTGGAACGAGGAGAAGAGCTGTGAGCACCGAGAACGAGGGCACTTCGGTACCCCCGGCCCCGTCTGCACCTCCTGTGCCGGTGGACGCTCCCGCTTCCGCGCCGGGCGAGGCCCCCGAAGGGCAGGCGCCGTCCGCAGGCACCCCGGGCGCGGGGGGCACTCCACCCGCGGGGGGCGCGCCCTTCGGGCACGGCGCCCCGCAGCCGCCGCGGCCGGAGGGCGCGCCGACCGCGCAGCTCCCGCCGGTGCCGCCGGGGCACCCCGTTGCCTCCTCCGCCCCCGAGTCCGGCTGGCCGCCGCCTCCGCCGACCACTCCGGCGTACGCGGGCGGCGGCGGTGCGGGCGACCCCTGGGGTGCCCCCTACGAGAGCCCCGCCCCGAAGCCGAAGAACAGGCGGGGCGGTCTGGTCGCCGCGATCCTCGTCGCCGCGCTGGTCGCGGGTGGTGTCGGTGGCGGCATCGGTTACCAGCTGGCCAAGGACGACGACTCCAGCGGCTCCACGACGGTCTCCGCGGCCACCAGCGGCGGCGATGTGAGGCACGACAACGGCACGGTCGCCGCCGTGGCCGCCAGGGCGCTGCCGAGCACGGTCACCATCGAGGCCGAGTCCACAGGCGGCCAGGGCGGCACCGGCACGGGCTTCGTCTTCGACAAGCAGGGCCACATCATCACCAACAACCACGTGGTGGCCGACGCGGTCGACGGCGGCAAGCTCACGGCGACGTTCCCGAGCGGCAAGAAGTACGACGCCGAGATCATCGGTCACGCGCAGGGCTACGACGTTGCCGTCATCAAGCTCAAGAACGCGCCGTCGGACCTCAAGCCGCTCGCCCTCGGCGATTCGGACAAGGTGGAGGTCGGCGATCCGGCGATCGCCATCGGCGCGCCCTTCGGCCTGTCGAACACGGTGACCTCGGGCATCATCAGCGCCAAGCACCGTCCGGTGGCCTCCAGCGACGGCAGCTCCGGCAGCAAGGCGTCCTACATGAGCGCCCTGCAGACGGACGCCTCGATCAACCCCGGGAACTCCGGCGGCCCCCTGCTGGACGCCCAGGGCGCGGTCATCGGCATCAACTCCGCGATCCAGTCGACGAACAACAGCGGGTTCGGCAGCAGCGGCCAGTCCGGTTCGATCGGCCTGGGCTTCGCGATCCCGATCGACCAGGCGAAGTACGTCGCCCAGCAGCTGATCGCCACGGGCAAGCCGGTCTACGCGAAGATCGGCGCCTCGGTCTCGCTGGACGACTCCTCCGGCGGCGCGAAGATCACCGACCAGGGCACGGGCGGGTCCGCCCCGGTCGAGTCCGGCGGCCCCGCGGACAAGGCGGGCCTCAAGCCGGGCGATGTGATCACCAAGCTGGACGACAGGGTGATCGACAGCGGCCCGACCCTGATCGGCGAGATCTGGACCCACAAGCCGGGCGACAAGGTGACGATCACCTACCAGCGCGGCGGCAGGACCCACACGGCGGAAGTGACCCTGGGCTCCCGAGTCGGCGACAACTGAGCCGCACGGTGAGCCAGGTGGCACGGACGAGCACCGCCCGGGACCGGTAGGCTGGTCCCGCCCCGGCCCAGGCGGACCGGGGCCGAGGTGGGTTGCCCGAGCGGCCTAAGGGAACGGTCTTGAAAACCGTCGTGGCGCAAGCCACCGTGGGTTCAAATCCCACACCCACCGCGCAGATTGACGGCCCCTGACCAGGTAGATCGGTCAGGGGCCGTCGTGTTGTGCGCTGTCCGTGAGTGCCGTGCCATGCCGAGATCGTGCCCGGCGCGGCTGGTGTCGGTCAGGCAGGAGGCCGCGCAGCTGAGCCTCCGGCACTCGCACAGGGCAGATGACGATCTTAGAACGAAGTGTGTGCGAGTGGTGTGGAAATCGATCATTCGATGGTAAGAACAGCCACTTGGTCTTTACTTTTTGCGCCGCGCCTGTGACCGCTCCGGGTGCGAACACCAGAGGAGGTCCCGGTTTGGCCGGGTTTTTCGCGCCCGCACGCCGTGGCCGCCACCGCGACCGGCGACGCAGATGGCTGTCCGCCATCGCCGCCGTGGCCGGTGCGGCACTGCTCGGTACGACGATCGATCTGGCAGTACAGTCGGCCCAGGCCGACCAGACCACCCAGGGCGTCGACAACCTGCGCACCAACTGGGACCGGAACGAAGCCGGGCTCTCCCCGGCGGTTGTCCAGTCGTCCGCCTTCGGCCGGCTCTTCGCCACCAAGTTGGACGGGCAGATATACGCCCAGCCGCTGGTGCTGGGCGACCAGGTGATAGCGGTCACCGAGAGCAACACCGTCTATGGCCTCGACCGCACCACCGGTGCGATCAAGTGGAGCAAGAACTACGGACCGGCGTGGCCGGCCTCCGCGATCGGCTGCGGTGACCTGGTGCCCAATGTGGGGGCGACCGCGACACCCGTCTACGATCCCGCCACCAACGCCCTCTACTTCACCACCAAGGTCGACGACGGAACCTCCACGCACCGCCACCCCAAGTGGCTGATGCACGCTGTGGACCCGGCCTCCGGGACCGAGCTCCCGGGGTGGCCGGTCACCATCAGCGGGAGCCCCGTCAATGACCCGAGCGCCGGCTTCGACGCCTACTACGAGCAGCAGCGCCCCGGCCTGCTGCTGATGGACGGCGTCGTCTACGCGGGCTTCGGGGGTCACTGCGACGCGTGGCCGTACCGCGGCTACGTGGTCGGCGTGAGCACCACCGAACACACCATCACCTCGATGTGGGCCACGGCGACCGGTGCCGGCACGGGCGGCGCCGGCATCTGGCAGTCCGGCGGCGGCCTGGTCTCCGACGGTTCCGGCCGGATCTTCTTCAGCACCGGAAACGGCATCAGCCCGGCCCCCGGTCCGGGCAAGACCGTGCAGGGAACCCTGGCCGAGTCCGTCGTCCGCCTCCAGGTCAACGCGGACAACAGCCTCAGCACGGCCGACTTCTTCAGCCCGAGCGACGCCCCCACCCTGGACCTGAACGACCAGGACATCTCCTCGGGCGCACCGATGGCACTGCCGGACGGCTTCGGCACCAGCGAGCACCCGCACCTGCTGGTCCAGCAGGGCAAGGACGGCCGCGTGTTCCTGCTCGACCGCGACAACCTCGGCGGCATGGGCCAGGGGGGCTCTGGCGGCGACGCCGCGGTGAGCGTGTCCGGCCCCTACCAGGGAATGTGGGGGCACCCCGCGTTCTGGGGCGGCGACGGCGGCTATGTCTATGTCGTCGGCAACTACGGCCCGCTGCGCGCACTCAAGTACGGCGTACGCAACGGCGGCACGCCCGCGCTCACCCTCACCGGCCAGAGCCAGGACACCTTCGGCTACACCAGCGGCTCTCCCCTCGTCACATCCCACGGCACGGACGATTCCAGTGCCCTCGTGTGGATGGTCTCCGCGAGCAACGCCTCCGGCGCCGACGGCACCCTGCGTGCCTACAGCCCCACCCCCGACGGCAACGGCCTGCTGCAGCTGATGTGGTCCGCACCGATCGGCACGGCGACGAAGTTCAGCACTCCCACCGCCGGCGACGGCAAGGTCTACGTCGGCACCCGGGACGGTGTGCTCTACGGTTTCGGCAGCCCGGCCAGGACCGCCCTGACCGCCGCCTCTCTCGACTTCGGCCAGGTCGGCCTGGGCACCAGCAGCTCCGCCGCCATGAAGCTGACGGCCACGCAGGACGTCAGCATCACCGGGCTCAGGGCCTCCGGCGCGTTCTCGGTCGACCCGTCCGCCGTGCCCACGGCCGAGCAGCCCACGGCGCTGGCGTCGGATGCCACACTGGATGTACCGATCAGCTTCACTCCCACGACCACCGGCGGCGTCAACGGCACGCTGACCGCGAACCTGTCGGACGGCCAGAAGCTGGTCTTCGCACTCCACGGCGTCGGCACCAGGCCCGGTCTGGGGGCGGCGCCGGGAGCCGTGGACTTCGGGGAAGTGCCCACCGGCAGCACCTCGACGCTGAACCTGCAGATCACCAACACCGGTACCGAAGCGGAGACGATCGACTCGATCGACTCGCCCACCGGCTCGTTCACCGCCTCGGGACTGCCGAACGCGGGCACGGTCGTGCCGGCCGGTGGTTCGTTCGTGCTCTCGGTCACCTACACACCGGTCGGCGGCCAGGACGACAGCGACGCCCTCGTGGTCAGCAGCAGCAGCGGTGGCGAGGCGCACACTCTGAGCGTTCCGGTCAACGGAACGGCCATCACGGGACAGGGGCACCTGGAGTTCTCCACCAGCTCGCTCGACTTCGGCTCGGTCCCGATCGGCAGCTCCAAGTCGCTCTCCTTCACCCTCACCAACACCGGCAACATCCCGGTGACCGTGACCAAGGCCAAGGCGCCGACGGGTGACTTCAACAGCCCCATGCAGCTGTCCGAGGGACTGGTCATCGGTCCGGAACAGACCGCCGTGCAGAGCGTGACGTTCACTCCGCGTTCGGCCGCGGACCTGAGCGCCTCCTACGAGGTCACCGGAACCGGGGTCGACGCGAACGGCAGCGCCCAGGGCGCCATGTACGTGTCGGTCAAGGGCAGCGGCACCGGCACCGCCACGACCACGTCGGCCAAGGACGGTCTGTGGCAGGCCAACGGCTCGGCGGTGGCTGCCGACGACGGCAGCGTCCAGCTGACCCCGGCCACCGGCAACCAGGCGGGCACGGCGGTGTACACCAAGCCGCTCCGGACCGACGGCCTGCGGGCCACCTTCACCGCGAAGTTCGGTCCTGGCAGCGGCGGAAACGGCATGACGCTCTCGCTCCTCGACCCCGCCCGGAACTCCGCCTCGGCACTGGGCGCGGCCGGCGGCGGCCTCGGTATCGCGGGGCGGCCGGGTGCGGTGATCGCGTTCGGCACCGGCTGGAACAACACGCTCCAGACCCAGAACTTCGCGGCCGTGGGCTCCAGTTCGGTCGGCTCCTCGGCGATCGACTACCAGTCGGTGGCCAAACTCGGCACCTCCCTGCGCCAGGGCACGCACCAGGTGGACGTCCAGGTGGACGCCGACCATGTGTACGTCTGGATCGACGGGACGCAGGTACTGGACGCGACACCGACGCTGACGTCCAGCGCACTCGTCGCCTTCTCCGGCGCCACGGGAGACGGCGCCGACACGCAGACGGTGAGCGGTCTGGTCGTCAGCGAGGCGGCGCCCCCCGCTCCGCAGCTCAAGGCGGCGACCTCGCTCAACCTCACGGCCCCGAGCACGGGTGTCCCGGGCCGGCCGCTGACCGTCGGCGGCACGCTGACGTCGACCGCGGCCCTTGCCCCGGGGCAGCTCGTACACCTCACGCGGAACGGAGCGGCACTGCGCGATGTGACGACGGCGGCGGACGGCTCCTTCACGTTCAGCGACACTCCGCCGGCGGACGGCACGTACACCTACGCCGCAAGCTACGCGGGGGACGAGACCCACGAGACGGCGAGCGCCGCGGGCCTCGTCCAGGTCTCCAAGCTGACCACCTCGGTCACTCTTACGGCTCCGGCCACCGCCATCCGCACGCGCACGCTGACCGTGTCCGGCAAGCTCTCCGGCTCGCCGTTCGCCGCCGGTCAGGTCCTCAAGGTGACGAAGACCGACCCCGCCCACCCGTCCGGTGTCGCACTCGCCGACGCCAAGGTCGCCGCGGACGGTTCGTTCAGGTTCGCGGACACGCCGCAGACCGGCGGCGCCAACGCCTACAAGGTGGCCTACAGCGGCGACGTCTCACACACGGCGGGCAGCCGCACCGTCACCGTCCTGGTGTCCCGGGCCGCCACGTCCCTGACCATCGCCACCGACCACTCGGCGTACAACTACGGCCAGTACGCGAAGGTCACCGCCCACCTGGGTACGACCTACAACCTGCGTACGGTGGCGATCTACGCCCAGCCGTACGGCGGCAAGGCGGTCCTGGTGAAGTCGGGCACCGTGGACTCCCACGGCAATGTGACGGCGTCCTACAAACTCGCCCACAACACCACGTTCAGCGCGGTGTTCGCCGGCGACTACCAGTACTCCCCGAGGACCGTCGCCGGAAGCGTGTACGCCTATGTGGCGATCTCGGAGAAACTGTCCGGTTACTACACGAGCACGTACAACGGCAGCACCCTTTACCGCGTGTACCACCAAACCGCCAAGGAGCAACTCGCCGTCACCGTCACACCCGGCAAGGCGGGTCAGTGCGTCGTCTACCGCGTGCAGCGGTACTACAGCGGCGCCTGGCACACGCAGAGCACCACACCCTGCTCCTCCCTCGGTTCCACCAGCACCGGGCGCCAGCAGATGTCCCTCAGCAAGGCCGTGAACAGCAGGTTCCGTGTGGCTGCGGAGTATGTCCACAGCGGCAAGGACAACACCAACCTCACCACCTGGGGCGCCTGGCAGTACTTCACCGTCACGCAGTGAGCAGCGACCCGGACCCAGCTGGAAGCCCCGGCCTCGCACAGTGCGAGGCCGGGGCTTCCCCTTGTCGCGGGGCGTGCGGCGATCGGGGTGCACCTTTGACCACCACCTCGAACGGTCTCAGGGCCGCTGCGCGGTCATCCGTGCCGCCGACGCCAGAGTCGAACGGGCCTCGCGCGGGGTGAGACCCGTGCGGATCGCCGCGTCGAGGAGGGCGGGGGCCAGGTCGGGGCCGAAGCCGTTCTCGTAAGCCCGGCAGGCGGCCCAGAACAGGCGGGTGTTGCGCTGGCCCTCGTGCGCCGCGAGGACGAACTGGACCAGGCCCTGGCCGTGCCGGCCCGCCGACGGGGGAGTCGCGTGGCGCGGGCGCGGTGGGGGCGTGAGCAGGCGCAGCAGGGCGGGCGGGCAGGGTGCGGGCGGCAGCCGGGCGGTGCCCCGTGCCGTGCTGTACACGCCGTGGTCGGTGCGCGAGCCGGGGCCGACCAGGTAACCGCCGGCGCCCCGGACGTCGATACCGGGGGCGAGGCGGCTCGCCGAGTTCGGTACGACGACGTCCGGCGGGCCGCTCAGCCACAGG
The DNA here is from genome assembly GCF_055639175.1 of Streptomyces sp. NPDC107546. Lineage (NCBI taxonomy): Bacteria > Bacillati > Actinomycetota > Actinomycetes > Kitasatosporales > Streptomycetaceae > Streptomyces > Streptomyces sp. NPDC107546. The sequence continues at coordinate 280,064 of NZ_JBVKBA010000004.1, forward strand.
TGGCGGCCGCCGCTCGGGGTGAGCACGACCACCGTCGCAGGGATCGTGAACAGGTGGCGCAGGGCGAGTTCGCGCAGGGCCGCTGAGGAGTCGGTGCCCGACTTGGTGTCGAGGTCGATGCCGATCAGGTGGTGGGGGTGCAGACCACAGGCGATGCCGTAGCCGGTGGCCCAGGGCGCGGCCGCGAACAGCTCGCGGATGCGGCGGGGGTCGGTGGTGGCGTCGTACACCCCGTGTCCGAAACGGCCGCATGCGCCGTGGCAGACGGGTGCCGTCGGGTCGGGCTCGTCGCGGTGCGGGGAACGCAGGGCCGGCAGTTTCGTACGGGACAGCGGGATCACCGCCAGCCCGCGCTCCGCGGCGGACAGGGCGTGGGCCAGGGCCAGGGTGGTGGCCTGCCGGTCGGTGGTGGCCATGCACCCCATTTTCGTACGTGTGTTCGAAAATGGGAAGGGGGCGTGGTGGTTCTCCTGGGGGCGGCCTGGCGGCTTCCAGGGGCGGTGAGCCGGCGGACGGTTTCTCCGGGGCGGTCAGCTCTGGTGCGCCTGCCAGAAGGCGCGCAGCGCGGTGGCGAGTGCCCCGGGTGCCTCCTCGGCCATGTGGTGCCCGCTGTCGATCGGGCCGCCTTCCAGCACGTCGCCCGCCCAGTCGCGCCAGACGTCGAGCACGTCGCCATAGAGGTCGGCCATGTCGTCGCGGATGGCCCAGAGCACCTGCAGAGGGCAGGCGACGCGTCGGCCGGCCCGTCGGTCGGCGTCGTCGTGCTCCCGGTCGACGCCGAGGCCGGCCCGGTAGTCCTCGCACATGGCGTGCACGGTGGCCGGATCGTGGATGGCGCGGTGGTAGTCCTCGTACGCCTCGGCGCCCATCTGCTCGCGGGTGGCCCGGTACCAGGCGTCGGGGTCCGCGTTGATGACCCGCTCGGCGGGCTTGTCGGTCTGTCCCAGGAAGAACCAGTGCCACCAACTGGCGGCGAACGCCGCGTCGCAGCGTCCCAGCGCCTCCCCGATGGGGACCGCGTCCAGCACGCTCAGCGCGGAGACCGCCTCCGGGTGGTCCAGGGCGAGGCGGGTGGCCACGTACGCGCCGCGGTCGTGGCCTACGACGGCGAAACGCTCGTGCCCGAGGCCGCGCATCACCGCCAGGCAGTCCCGGGCCATGGCGCGCTTGGAGTACGGACGGTGCTCCGGGTCGGTCGGGGGCTTGGCGGACCGGCCGTAGCCCCGCAGGTCCGGGCAGACCACGGTGTGACCGGTCGAGGCCAGCAGCGGAGCGACCCGATGCCAGGTCGCGTGGGTACGTGGATGGCCGTGCAGGAGCAGCACGGCCGGACCGCTGCCGCCGTGCCGCACCAGCAGCCTGGCCCCGTCCCCCTCGCGCCGCGTCAGTTCGAAACCGTCGAACATCCGACCCCCTCCGCTCCGTCCGTCGCGTCCCGGCTGCCCCGGAAGGCTCGCTTCACGCGATCGGTGCCCTGAACGGTTCGGTCGCATGAGGCGACGGTCTTGACAGCCCGCCGATATCTGACGGACAGTCAGAAAGTCTTGGACCCAGGTGCCACGAGATCCGGGAGGCCCGCAACGATGCGGCTCGAGGAGGACTTCGCCGCGCGGCTGAAGGCGTACGAGGGCCGGCCGGCCGTCGTCGCGGGCGTCGGCAAGGACCCGGTCAACGCGCCGATGATCCGGCACTGGTGCGAGGCGATGGGCGACACCAATCCCGCGTACACCGGCCCGGACGCCGTCGCACCGCCCACCATGCTCCAGGTGTGGACGATGAGCGGCCTCTCCGGCCACGCGGGGCGCACACAGGCGTACGACGAGCTGTTGGCCCTGCTCGACGAGGCGGGCTGCACCTCCGTCGTCGCCACCGACTGCGAACAGGAGTACCTGCGGCCGCTGCGCCCCGGTGACGAGGTCACGTACGACGCGGTCATCGAGTCGGTCTCGGGCCGAACGCGCACGAAGCTCGGCACGGGGTACTTCGTGACGACACGGATGGACGTGCGCGTGGACGGCGAACCGGTCGGGACGCATCGGTTCCGGATCCTCAGGTACGCGCCCGCCGGCAAGCCCGCCCGCACAGAGCCTCCTCGCACCAGGCCCGGGGCCAGACGGCCCCGCCCGGTGATCAACCGGGACAACGCCGGGTTCTGGGAGGGCGTCGCCCGGCACCGGCTGCTGATCCAGCGGTGCGGCGACTGCGGCACCCCCCGCTTCCCCTGGCTGCCGGGGTGCAACGCGTGCGGCTCACCGGAGTGGGACACGTTCGAGGCGAGCGGCGCGGGCACGGTCTACTCGTACGTCGTCCTGCACCATCCGCCCTTCCCGGCCTTCGACCCTCCCTACGCGGTCGGTCTGATCGAGCTGGCCGAGGGCGTCCGGATCGTCGGCAACGTCACCGGGGTGCCCCCTGACAAGGTGCGCATCGGCATGCCCGTGCGCCTGGCGTTCGAGCGATACGACGAAGAACTGGAGCTTCCGGTGTTCCGCGCCGACGACGGCCGTGGGGTGGAGCCATGAGGGGGCTGCGCGCGGGGACGGAGCTGCCGCCGCTGGAGATCGAGATCACCCGCACGCTGATCGTGGCCGGTGCGATCGCCTCCCGGGACTACCAGGACGTGCACCACGACGCCGAGCTGGCCCGGCAGAAGGGCTCCCCCGACATCTTAATGAACATCCTCACCACGAACGGGCTGGTCGGCCGGTACGTCACTGACCACTTCGGCCCGGCGGCCGTCCTGCGCAGGGTCGCCATCCGGCTCGGCGCGCCCAATCACCCGGGGGACACGATGGTGCTGACCGGCACGGTCGAGGAGGTCGACGGGGACACGGCCACGGTGGGGGTGGTCGGGGCCAACGGCATCGGCCGGCACGTCACCGGCACGGTCACGGTGACCGTCCCGGACGGGGATGCCGTATGAGCGCACGGACGAGGGACACCCTCGGTGGGCGGGCCGCCGTCGTCGGGATCGGGGCCACCGGGTTCTCCAAGGACTCCGGGCGCAGCGAGCTGCGGCTGGCCGTGGAGGCGGTGCGGGCCGCGCTGGACGACGCGGGACTCACGCCCGCGGACGTGGACGGCATGGTCACGTTCACGATGGACACGAGCCCCGAGATCACCGTCGCCCAGGCCGCCGGCATCGGGGAACTGTCCTTCTTCTCCCGGATCCACTACGGCGGCGGGGCGGCGTGCGCGACCGTCCAGCAGGCCGCGCTCGCGGTGGCGACCGGGGTGGCCGAGGTCGTGGTCTGCTACCGGGCGTTCAACGAGCGCTCCGGCCGCCGCTTCGGCTCCGGGGTGCAGCACCGCGAGCCGTCGGCGGAGGGGGTCGCGCTGGGCTGGTCGCTGCCGTTCGGGCTGCTCACCCCGGCGTCCTGGGTGGCGATGGCGGCCCAGCGGTACCTGTACGCCCACGGTCTGACACCGGAGGCGTTCGGCCATGTGGCCGTCGTCGACCGCGCGTACGCGGCGACGAACCCGGCGGCCCACTTCCACGGCCGTCCCATCACCCTCGCCGACCATGCGGCCTCACGCTGGATCGTGGAACCGCTGCGGCTGCTCGACTGCTGCCAGGAGACGGACGGCGGCCAGGCGCTGGTGGTCACCTCCCTGGAACGGGCACGCGATCTGCCCCACCCGCCCGCGGTGGTCACGGCCGCCGCCCAGGGCGCGGGGCGCGGCCAGGAGCAGATGACCAGCTTCTACCGGGACGACCTGACCGGCCTGCCGGAGATGGGCGTGGTGGCCCGCCAGCTGTGGCGGACGTCGGGAATGGGCCCCGCGGACATCGACGTGGGCATCCTGTACGACCACTTCACGCCGTTCGTGCTGATGCAGCTGGAGGAGTTCGGGTTCTGCGAGCGGGGTACGGCGGCGGATTTCGTCGCCGCGCGGGCGCTGCCGCTGAACACCCACGGAGGGCAGCTCGGGGAGGCGTACCTGCACGGCATGAACGGCATCGCGGAAGCCGTACGGCAACTGCGTGGCACCGCCGTCAACCAGATACCCGGCGCCGCCCGAACCCTGGTCACCGCGGGCACCGGCGTCCCCACCTCCGGTCTGATCCTGACGGCGGACCGATGAGCGGCGCGGGCCGCGCCGGCGTTCGCCCCGGTACCGTTGCCGTACGCGCGCGGCTCGCCTGTTCCGCCCGTAGTCGTCCCCCAGGGGCGAACCCTCAGGCGTAGGCGCCGGCTCGTCCACCTTCAGGAGGTGGGGGCAGCCCCCCGCCTACAACCTGAGGGGGAGGCGTCTTCGGGACCTGCGGCCGATCCGCCGCAAGGGGCGCGATCCTAGCGTGGAGCCATGACCACACCCGTCTGCACCAGCGCTTCGGACGCCGCCACGCCGGCGAGGCAGACCCTTCCGTTCCCTTCGTTCTCGTCGTACGTGAAGGCCCGTCAGCCGGTGCTGCTGCGCACCGCCAGGTCGCTCACCGCCAACGTCAGCGACGCGGAGGACCTGCTGCAGACCGCGTTGACCAAGACGTACGTCGCCTGGGACCGGATCGAGGACCACCGCGCGCTCGACGGGTACGTGCGCCGCGCGCTGCTGAACACGCGGACCTCCCAGTGGCGCAAGCGCAAGGTCGACGAGTTCGTGTGCGACGAGCTGCCCGAGCCGGAGGGTCTGCCGGCCGCCGATCCGGCCGAGGAGCAGGCGCTGCACGACGCCCTGTGGCGCGCGATCATGAAACTGCCCGCACGCCAGCGGGCGATGGTCGTCCTGCGCTACTACGAGGATCTGAGCGAGGCGCAGACGGCCGAGGTGCTCGGTGTATCCATCGGCACGGTGAAGTCGGCGGTGTCCCGCGCCCTGGGCAAGCTCCGCGAGGATCCCGAACTCGCACCGGTGCGCTGAGCGCCGGTGGCCGGTGGCCGGTGGCCCATCGCCGGTTGGGGGGCCGATCGCCGGTGGCGGGTGACCGATGCCTTGATCGATCATCCCGTGGCCTAGTGACATACCGCACGGTATGTGCGCAGAATCAGCGCGACCCCTACTGCCGCGTAGGCAATGACGCCCGGGAGGACTCCGTGCTGAGCACCATGCAGGACGTACCGCTGACCGTCACGCGCATCCTTGCGCATGGAGCGCTGGTGCACGGGACGTCCCGGATCACCACCTGGACCGGTGAGGGCGAGCCGCAGCGCCGCAGCTTCGCCGAGGCGGGCATCCGTGCTGTGCAGCTCGCAGCCGCTCTCCGCGACGACCTCGGCGTCCGGGGCGACGACCGGGTCGCGACCCTCATGTGGAACAACGCCGAGCATGTCGAGGCCTACTTCGCGATCCCCTCCATGGGCGCGGTCCTGCACACGCTCAACCTCCGCCTGCCCGCCGAGCAGCTGGTGTGGATCGCCAACCATGCCGCCGACCGCGTGATCATCGTCAACGGCTCGCTGCTCCCGCTGCTCGCGCCGCTGCTCCCGAAGCTGCCGACGGTCGAGCACGTCGTCGTCTCGGGCCCCGGTGACCGTTCCCTCCTCGAGGGCGCGCGCGCCCAGGTGCACGAGTACGAGGAGCTGATCGCGGGCAAGCCCACGACGTTCGACTGGCCCGAGATCGACGAACGCCAGGCCGCCGCCATGTGCTACACCTCCGGCACCACCGGCGACCCCAAGGGCGTCGTCTACTCCCACCGCTCGATCTACCTGCACTCCATGCAGGTCAACATGGCCCAGTCGATGGGCCTGACCGACCAGGACACCTCGCTCGTCGTGGTCCCGCAGTTCCACGTCAACGCCTGGGGCCTGCCGCACGCCACCTTCATGACCGGCGTCAACATGCTGATGCCGGACCGCTTCCTGCAACCCGCCCCCCTCGCCGAGATGATCGAGAAGGAGCGGCCCACGCACGCCGCCGCCGTCCCCACCATCTGGCAGGGCCTGCTCGCCGAGCTCAGCTCCCGGCCCCGCGACGTCGCCTCCCTCACCCAGGTCACCATCGGCGGCTCCGCCTGCCCGCCTTCCCTCATGGAGGCCTTCGACAAGCTCGGCATGCGGGTCTGCCACGCCTGGGGCATGACCGAGACGTCCCCGCTGGGCACGGTGGCCCGGCCGCCCGCCCACGCCGTCGGCACGGACGAGGAGTCCACCTACCGGCTCACCCAGGGCCGCTTCCCCGCCGGGGTCGAGGCCCGACTCACCGGCCCCGGCGGAGAGCGGCTTCCCTGGGACGGCGAGTCCGCGGGCGAACTGGAGGTGCGCGGCCCATGGATCGCGGGGGCCTATTACAACGGTCCGGACGCCCAGCCCCTGCGCCCCGCCGACAAGTTCAGCGAGGACGGCTGGCTCAAGACCGGTGATGTCGGCACCATCAGCCCCGAGGGCTTCCTCACCCTCACCGATCGCGCCAAGGACGTCATCAAGTCCGGCGGCGAGTGGATCTCGTCGGTGGACCTGGAGAACGCCCTGATGGCCCACCCGGACGTCGCCGAGGCCGCCGTCGTCGCGGTCCCGGACGAGAAATGGGGCGAACGGCCGCTGGCCACCGTGGTGCTGAAGGAGGGCGCCACGGCCGACTTCACAGTCCTCCGCTCCTTCCTCGCCGATGAGCGCGGGATCGCCAAGTGGCAGCTGCCCGAGCGCTGGACGATCATCGAGACGGTACCCAAGACGAGCGTCGGCAAGTTCGACAAGAAGGTACTGCGGCGGCGGTACGCGGAGGGCGAGCTGGACGTCACGCGGATCTGACGTCGGACGTACGGTGGCCGGGGCGCTGTTTCACGTGAAACAGCGCCCTGTGCCGACCATGGGCTGAGTGACCTCAGTTGGTGCCGATGCGGGCCAGCAGATCCACGATCCGGTCCTGCACCTCGGTGCTGGTCGAGCGTTCCGCCAGGAACAGGACCGTCTCACCCGAGACCAGCCGCGGCAGATCGGCGGGGTCCACGGCGGCGGTGTAGACGACGAGGGGGGTGCGGTTGAGCAGGTTGTTCGCGCGCAGCCAGTCGACGACCCCGGCCTGGGGGCGGTGCACCTGCATCAGGTCCATCACCACCAGGTTCGGCCGCATCTGCGCGGCCAGGGTGACCGCGTCCGCGTCCGACGCGGCCCGCGCGACCTGCATACCGCGCCGCTCCAGCGTGGCCGTCAGGGCGAGGGCGATCTCCGCGTGCTCCTCGATGAGCAGCACGCGCGGCGGGTGCTGCTCGGAGTCGCGCGGGGCCAGCGCCTTCAGCAGGACGGCCGGGTCGGCGCCGTACGCCGCCTCCCGTGTCGCCTGCCCGAGGCCGGCCGTGACCATGACGGGGACCTCCGCGGCCACCGCGGCCTGGCGCAGCGACTGGAGCGCGGTGCGCGTGATCGGGCCGGTGAGCGGGTCGACGAAGAGCGCTGCCGGGAACGCGGCGATCTGCGCGTCGACCTCCTCACGGGAGTTGACGACGACGGGCCGGTAGCCGCGGTCGCTGAGCGCCTGCTGGGTCGTCACGTCCGGCGCGGGCCACACGAGCAGCCGGCGCGGGTTGTCGAGCGGCTCCGGGGGCAGCTCGTCGTCCATCGGCTGCAGCTGAGGCTGGTCGGCGATCTCCACGGCACCGCCGGGCCCGTCGAGCGGCTCGGGACCTTCGTCGGCGTTCTCGTCCGGGGCCCCTATGGCGTACGACCGTCCGGCGCCCTCGGTGGCCGGGGCCGGGCGTGACTGCCCGGCCAGGGACGGCTGGGGCGGGACCGGAGCCGACACGGGCTGTGGGTGCGGGCGGGCGGTCGCCTCCGGGCGCTCACCGGCCGGCTCGGGAGGCGTGCCGAGCTTGCGGCGGCGGCCGGAACCGTTGGATGCGTGTGGGGGAGGCGTCGGCGCCGTGGGGCGGGGCGGGACACCGGTCTGCGTCGCCTGCCGTGCGAAGGGCACCCCCTGACCGAGCGTGCGCACGCTGATCGGGCGGCCCTGTGTCGAGTGGGAGTGGACGGGGGCGGCCGACTCAGCGGGCAGCGGCTGGGCTGCGCGCGGCTGGGGCGTGCGCTGCTGCTCCGGCGGCAGCGGCGTGCCCGCGGACGGGGTGGTCCCCGGTGCCTGCGGCACGGGCGTGCCGGCGCCGGTGTCACCGGAACCGGGCCAGGCCTGGGGCTGTTGCTGAGCCCGGTGCGGGGGTACCGGAGTGCCGGGAGCGGGCTGGGAGACCTGCGGGGGCACGGTGGTGCCCGGGGCGGGCCGGGACGCCTGCGGGGGCACCGGGATGCCGGGGGCTGCCTGGTGGGGAGCCTGCGGAGGCACCGGGGCGCCGGCGGTCGGGGCGGCTGCCGTGGGCGCCGCGGCCGGCGTTGCCTGCGGGCCGGGCTGTGGCTGCGCCGCGGGCTGGGGCGCGACGGGGGGCCGACCCGGCTGTCCCGTGACGGGCTGGGCGGGCATGGCGGCGGGGACCGGCTGAGCCGGGGCCATGGGCTGCCCCGGGGCCACCACCGATCGGCCCGGCGCCATGGGTACGGACTGGACGGCGGGGCCGGGCCGGCCGGGCGCCGCCTGAGCCGGCAGCGGCGGCCCGTCGGGCACCGCCGGCCCGCCCTGCGCGGCCGGAGCGGTCGGCACTCCCTGGGCCGGAACGGGCTGCGGGCCCTCCTGCCCGGGAACGCCCCCGGCAGGGGCACCGGGCGTCATCTGCGCGGGCACGCCCTGAGGCGGTGTCCCGGTGGCGGAGGCGCCGTCCGGGGCCGGCTGCGGCTGTCCGGGCGCGGCGGCCGGGCGGGCGCGGCGGCGGCCCGTGGGCGCGGACACCGGGTGCGGCTGCGGCGGCGTGTGCTCCTCGGCGGCATCGTGCGGAACGGCGTCATGGCGGCCCTCGTCGGCCGTGCTCTGCTCCGGCGTGCGGTCCGCCTCGGCGGGCGGCAGCGCGAACACCGTACGGGGAGCGGCTTCCGCGGCGGCGGCACGTTCGTTCGCGGCAGCCAGGGCACGCCGGCGGCGTCCGGTGGGCGCGGGGGCCTCGCCGGGGGAGGAGGTACCGGAGGCGGCGGGCAGCGCGGGCGGCAGCGCCTGCTGCTCGGTGTCCCGGCGGGCGCGGCGACCCGAGGGCGCGGGCACGCCCTGCGGCGGCACGGTTCCGCCGAGTCCGGTGGCCGCGGCGGGGGCTCCTGCGGCGTGCTCGGCGGCGGTCACCACCGAGCCCTCGGCCACGTCCTCGGCGAGGTTCGGCCGGCCGCGCCGGCGTCCCGTGCCTCCGGCGGCTTCGGCACCGTCGCCACCGGTCGCCTGCGTCGGAACCGCTGCCTCGGCGGCGGGTTCCTGCGCCGCACGTCGCCGACGCCGCCCGGTGGGCGCCGCGGTCGTCTCGGACGGAGCGGGGGCGGAGTCGCCGACCTCGCTCTCCAGGAACGCGTCCACGGACGACCGGCGAGCGCGCCGTCGGCCGCCGCCCTGCGGCTCACCCTGTTCGGGCAGCGCGAGCTCGGTCCCGTGCCCCTCCGCCGGGGTGTCGGCCGCGAGCTCAGCCGGGGCCGCCGCGACCGCGCCCGCGCCGCCACCGAGCGGCACTTCGAGCACGTACGCGCTGCCGCTCATGCCCGGCACCTCGTGCGTCTGCAGCACACCGCCGTGCGCGCGCACGATGCCGCCGACGATCGGCTGGTGCACCGCGTCTCCCCCGGCGTACGGGCCGCGCACCTCGATCCGTGCGACCTCGCCGCGCTGCGCGGCAGCCACGACGACGGTGTTGTCCATGTAACCGCCCGCCGAGACCGGCGCGTTGCCCGTCGAGTCGACGCCCGCCACGTCCGCGATCAGATGCGCGAGCGCCTGCGCGAGCCGCTGCGGGTCGACCTCGGCCTCGATGGGCGGAGCGTGCACCGCGAACTGGACCCGGCCCGGCCCGATCAGCTCGACGGCGCCGTCGACACCGGCGGCGACCACCGCGTCGAGCATGACGGCCGTCCGGACGAGGTCGTCGTCGCCGGCGTCGAGCCGCTGGTAGCCGAGGACGTTGTCGATGAGCGTGGTGATGCGCGAGTAACCGGCCGCGAGGTGGTGGAGCACCTGGTTGGCCTCCGGCCACAGCTGGCCGGCGTCGTCAGCGGCGAGCTTGGACAGTTCACCGCGCAGTTCGTCGAGGGGGCCGCGCAGCGACTGGCCGAGCACCGCGAGCAGTTGGTCGTGCCGGGCGGTCAGCGCCTCGTAGCGGTCCTTCTCGCGCTCGGCGAGGGCGGCGTAGCGCTCCTCCCCGGCCGCGATCTCCTCGGCGTGCCGCTCGCGCAACTCGGCGAGCTCGGCGGCATGCTCCCCGCGCAGCCGCTCCAGCTCCTCCCGGTGCTCCTCGGCGACCCGCTCCAGCTCCTCCCGGTGCTGCTTGGCGGCCTCGTCCTTCTCCGCGACGAGCGCGTCGAACGGGCGCCGGTCGGTGAACGTCATCACGGCGCCGACGATCTGGTCGCCGTCGCGCACCGGCGAGGTCGTCAGGTCGACCGGCACCTTGTCCCCGGGCTTCGACCACAGCACCTGCCCGCGCACCCGGTGCTTGCGCCCGGAGCGCAGGGTGTCGTACAGCGGTGACTCGGTGTACGGGAAGGGGGAGCCGTCGTCGCGGGAGTGCAGGACGAGGGTGTGCAGCTCCTTGCCGCCGAGGTCGCTGGCCCGGTACCCGAGGATCTGGGCGGCGGCCGGGTTGACGAGGACGATCCGTCCGTCGGTGTCCGTGCCCACCACGCCCTCGGCCGCGGCGCGCAGGATCATCTCGGTCTGCCGCTGCGAGCGGGCGAGTTCGGCCTCGGTGTCGACGGTGCCGGACAGGTCGCGGACGACGAGCATCAGCAGTTCGTCGCCGGTGTAGCCGTAGCCGTCGTAGGCCTGCCGGCCGTCCTCCAGGTTGGCGCTCGTGACCTCGACGGGGAACTCGGTGCCGTCCGTGCGCCGGGCGATCATCCGGGTCGGCTTGGTCTGTCCGCGCGGGTCGAGGGAGTCGGGGCGCCGCATGGAGCCGGGGATCAGCCGAGAGTCGAACTGGGGGAGCAGATCGAGCAGCCCGCGCCCGACGAGCGCGGTCCCGGGTGTCTCGAAGGCCTCCAGGGCGATGGTGTTGGCGTTGACGACCGTGCCGTTGGCGTTGACCAGCACCAATGCGTCGGGGAGCGCGTCCAGTATGGCAGCGAGGCGAGCAGCGCCTCGGGATGGCCTGCTGCTCACGAGACGCTTCCTCCCTGTTACCGCACCTTGCTGACCGCGAGGGCCATCTTGCCAACCGGCCCGCAGCGTGTCACGCGAGGGAGTCTACGGGCAGTCCTGGCGCCCGCGGCGCCGGATGAGAGGGAGGTCGCACGCGGAACTGACGCAGAACCTGTGACCGCGCAGGTGGCCGTGCACGGGGGGCCCGGCGCCGTCACTCGCTACGAACGAACGTCCGGCAGCAGCGGCACCAGCGCGTCCCAGCGGGCGATCCGGCACCCGTTCCTGCGGTCGAACCACGCGTCGACCGGCCTCCCGGCCCACCTCCCGGTGACGTGCGCGGTGGCGGGTCCGCCGTACTGGAGGGTGCAGTGCCTGTCCGGCGGCACCGGGGCGAACGGGTCCCGCCCCCAGACGGTCCGTCGCTCGAGCACGGCGCACGCGCGGCCGGCGGCGGGGTGGGTGCCGCCTGCCGGATGGCACCGCAACACGTAGATCCCGTCGGCGCCCCCGGTGTTGTGGACGGTGACGAGGAGCCGGTCACCCTGAGGAGCCGAGCGCTGACCGTGCGCGTACGCGGGATCGACCGCGGCGGTGAGAGGCAGAAGCGCGAGGGCCCCGAGGAGGAGAGGGCGGTGGCGAAGGCGGAAGTGGTCCATGGCCTGCCTAACGGCAGCGGAGTGGAGCGGTTGCGGAGCGTGCCGGCGGATGCCACGAAGGGTCACGTCAGGCGCATCGGCGACGCCCATGGGCCCTGGTGGCGGGCGATACGACCCAATGGGGCCTGATGCGGCCCAGTGCTTTGCCCTGCGGGCTTTCCGCCTAGTACCGTGGGAGCCGATTGGTGACACCCCGCTCGGCTGTGTCATCATCTGCACGCACCACTCGCGCTCGCGTGTGAGCGGTTGTGCTGGAGGCGTCGCCTAGTCCGGTCTATGGCGCCGCACTGCTAATGCGGTTTGGGCCTTAAAGCCCATCGAGGGTTCAAATCCCTCCGCCTCCGCGCTAGATCACCGAAGCCCCGGTCCCCGCGACCGGGGCTTCGCTGTTTCTGGGACAGGCGCCGGGAGCCGCTCCCGACGCCCGTCCCGCAGCCGCCCCGGGATCCACCCGGCAGCGCGTTTCTGCAGGTCACAAGGGGTAGGGCAAACGGATTTCACATGGCGGCGGCAGTCATGTAATGTTCTTCCTGTCGCCGCGGGCGGGCCGGAAGGGCCGGGAGCGGAGACGAAAACAGAACAAGCACTCGTAGCTTAACGGATAGAGCATCTGACTACGGATCAGAAGGTTGCAGGTTCGAATCCTGCCGAGTGCGCACAGGTCAGAGGCCCCCTGGGATGATCCCAGGGGGCCTCTGGCGTCGACGCGGACGGAAACGCTGATCACTCCTCGGTGTCCGGCTCCGACTCGCCGGCTGATGAGGTCCTCTGGAGTGATCCACAGCGCCTCTGACTTTTCCGATCATCGGACGGCAGGGCCCCATGAAGATTGTCGTGTCCAGTGTGCCCCGAGGCACCGGCTCGTCCGCATGGCTGCACCGGTCAGCGCGCCGCGTGGGGACAATAATCCTCCTTGGGTTTACTGACGGTACGTCAGAAACGCGGCTACAGGCGGCCGTGTCCCTCGGGAGGTTCGATGCATCACAAGTACGGTGGTGGGGCAAGGGCGCTCGGCCTGCTCGGCCGGGCGCCGGCCGCGACGCTTGCCGTGGGTCTGGCGCTCGGTGTCGTGGGGATGACGGGGCAGGAGGCGTCCGCGCAGAGTCCGTGCGGGACCAACGGGGTCTTCAGTAGCGGGCCGCCGCCCACCTGTACGTACACCACCACCGGTGAAGACACGTTCACCGTGCCCTCCGGAGTGACCAGCATCCATGTGGTCACCGACGGTGCAGCCGGTGCCACCTCGAGCGGCGCCGGAGGCGCGGGCGCACAGGTGACGGCCGACGTCCCGGTCACCCCCGGCAGCACGCTGTACGTCGAGGTCGGAGTGGGCGGAGGCCCCGGTGGTACCACCCACGGTGGGGCGGGCGGCGGCGAGTCCGACCTCCGCACGTGCTCAGCGACCTCGTCCGGCTGCATGCTGACCGGTGATTCGGCGGACCCGCGCTGGCTGGTGGGTGCAGGCGGCGGGGGTGGTGGTGGAGGCGGCCTCTCCCTGAGCGGTGGCGCCGGTGGTGTCGGGCTCGCCTACTGCAATCCCGGCACTGATGGCACCGGGGCCGCCGGTGCCGGGCCGGGCACCGGTGGAACGTGCACGTCCGGAGGAACGGGCGGCGGGGGCTCAGTCGGCCCCCAATCCAACGGTGGGAGCGGAACACCGGGTGTCGGTGGCAGCGGTGGCAGCTACCCGTTCGGGGCCGGTGGCGGCGGAGGCGGTGCCGGTTTTTGGGGCGGGGGCGGCGGCGCTACGGGGAGCAACGCCGGTGCCGGCGGGGGCGGCGGCTCCAGTTTCGCCTTCGCAAGCGCCAGCAACGTCTCCACCGTCGCCAACCCCACCGGTACTCCCTCGGTGACCATCAGCTACACGTCCCCGCCGAGCATCGTCACCACACCCTCCAGGACTAGGCTCCGGGTCGGCACCACGGTCGTCGACCACGCGACGGTGACCGGGAACGCCCAGGAAGGCAACCCTGCGGCGTCCGGTGCGACGGTGACCTTCTTCGTCTGCGGTCCGCCGGCCACGAGCTGCACGAGCGGCGGCACCGCGGTGGACGGCCCACGACCGCTGACCGCCACGTTGTCGACCACCGCCACCGCGACGTCCCCGCCGTTCCGGCCGACTGTCGCAGGGACCTACTGCTGGCGCGCGGAGTACTCGGGCAACCCGAACTACGCCGCCGTGTCGGCGGACGGCAGCAGCGAGTGCTTCACCGTGAGGGCCAAAGGCGGCGGGGGCGGCTGGCACTGGCACGACCACCACTGGTACGACAACCTCAGTCATCCTCATCGGTGACGACCCCGGCCGACGGGACCAGCCCTCGCAGCCGTAAGTGACAGGCAACTTTTGCCAATGGTGACTTGACCAGCAGAAAGCACCCGACGCCCTGACATCGACACCTGACATCAACAACCACATACACCGATGCACGATCACGGATGTGCGTTGGTCCGCGCTGGTGGATCACCAGCGTGAAAATGCAGGTGCGCGGAAGCTGTGCGCAACGTGCACGCGCCTACGGATCAGAAGGTTGCAGGTTCGAATCCTGCCGAGTGCGCACAGATCGGAAGCCCTCCGGGATCATCCCGGAGGGCTTCTGACGTCAGTCAATGACATCGACGGGTCGGAACCAGCCCTCAGGCCGACCGGATGCCCGGTGGCGTGTCCCCGGCCGGGCATCCAAGTCCCGGTGCCGTCGGGGCCGTTGACAGTCCTCGTATGGTGGAAACGCAGAACGCACCCCGGTCCCGAGGACCGGGTCACCCGAGCGGGGGGAGAAAGGTGCGTGCCCGGTGATCGTCGGGCTTCTGTCTGCGGTTGGCGTCGCCCTCTATGCGGTGACGGCCTCGGTTCTCGCCCTGACCGCGACCTTCGCGCGTCGTGAGGTGGTGAGGCGCGAGGCGCGCACCACTTTGGCCGTTCTCGTGGCTGCCCGGAGGGGGGAAGCGGTGCCGGGGGATCCGCGGAGTCCGGGACGGTAGGAGGCGGCGCGGCGACACGGGCGGCGATCGCGGCCCCACAACGCGCCGTGATCCTTCTGGCCGCGTTGTCAGTGGTGGCGCCTACTCTCGGCAGTGATGACTCAGGTGTGGAGATGTGCGGGGCTGCGGTGGGGTGAGGGCGGCCCCGTGCTGGCATGGGAAGGGGGGCGGCACAGTGCGCTGGAGCGGGGGAAGCGGGTGGCCTTCGCGGTGGTCGCGGGGGGTGTGCGCCGGTGTGTGGGGGCACGGGGGCATGGGTGTGCGGCGCGGGCCGTGGTGCCCGGGCGGAGTACGGGCGGGCGGTGTGAGGAGTGCGCCCGCCTCGACCGGGCCCGTTCCGTCGCCGCTGATACCTTCGCCGACGATCCGCGGCCGTACCGCGTCTATCTCGCCTGGTTCGGGCCCGGCATGGTCAAGGTCGGGATCACCGCGGCCGAGCGGGGCTCCGCGCGGTTGCTGGAGCAGGGTGCCGTCTGTTTCAGCTGGCTGGGGTGCGGGCCGCTGATGGCGGCGCGGCGCGCGGAGGAGCTGCTGCGGGCCGCCCTCCGGGTGCCCGACCGGATCCCGTACGCCGACAAGCGGGCGGTGCGGGCCGTGTTGCCGCCGACCGGGGAGCGAGTCGCCGAACTGGAGGAGTTGCACTCCCGGGCCGTTGCGCTGGGCGGCTGGCCGGAGTCGCTGGAGCGGGCGCCGTTCCTGGCCGTCGACCACGGCGGGGTGTTCGGGCTGGAGGGGCTGCCGCCCATGGACAGCGTGGTGAGCGAGCTGGTGGCGGGCACAGGGGTGAGCGGCGATGTGCTGGCGGCCGCCGGGCCTGATCTTCACCTCGCCACCGGGCGCGGGGTCCTGGTGCTGGATACACGACTGATGACGGGGTGGGAGCTGACGGGCGCCGAGCGGGACGAGGTGACCGTGCCGGTGCGGGAGGTGGGGGAGACGGGGGTGCAGGACGGGCTGTTCTGACAGCCGTTCCCTTGTTGGCGAAAGCCTGCCCTTCACTTCGGTCCCGTTCGGGTCCCGTTCGGAAAGGGGCTGGACGTGCGTGCCGCCGTGACCGATCGTGGCGACATGAGCGATCACCGCGTTGCGCCTGTCACCGCCCATGAACCCCCCTACTACGCCGTCGTCTTCACCTCCGTGCGGACCGAGGACGACGAGGGGTACGGCGAGACCGCCGAGCGGATGGAAGAACTCGTCCGAGAGGTCCCCGGGTTCCTCGGGATGGACCAGGCCCGGACCCCGGGCGGCCTGTCGATCACGGTCGGGTACTTCCGGGACCTGGCCGCCATCGAGGAGTGGCGGAGCAACCTGCAGCACCGCGCCGCCCAGAAGCGCGGGCGCGCCCAGTGGTACGAGGCGTACACCCTGCACGTCGCCAAGGTCGAGCGCAGCCATACGTCCGAGCGGGATCCGGCGCGTGAGTGAGCGGGACGGGTCGCCCCGGGGCCGTCGTACTGTCGTCCTCTGATGCCGCGTCAAGGGATCTTCCCAGGAGTTCCCTGAGAGGTGCCTGTGCGCTTCTCAGGAAAATCACAGATTCGTGAAAGGGCGCTCTCAGAGGATCCCGACAAGGTGTCCACCATGACCACGACCTCGCCCCAGGGGCGCACCGAACTGCTGAGGCCGGACGGGAGCCCCGTCCGAGTGCTGGTAGTGGACGACGAGCTGTCGATCACCGAACTGCTGTCCATGGCCCTTCGTTACGAAGGCTGGCAGATCCGCAGCGCGGGTGACGGACACGGCGCGATTCAGACAGTGCGTGACTTCCGGCCCGACGCCGTCGTGCTCGACATGATGCTCCCGGACATGGACGGCCTGACCGTCCTCGGCCGGCTGCGACGCGAACTGCCCGACGTGCCGGTTCTGTTCCTCACCGCCAAGGACGCCGTCGAGGACCGGATCGCGGGACTGACGGCCGGGGGCGACGACTACGTCACCAAGCCGTTCAGCCTGGAAGAGGTCGTGGCCCGGCTGCGCGGGCTGATCCGGCGGTCCGGCGCCGCCGACCGCCGCTCCGACTCCGTTCTGGTCGTCGGGGACCTCATGCTCGACGAGGACAGCCACGAGGTGTCCCGGGGCGGGGAGAACATCCACCTCACCGCCACCGAGTTCGAGCTGCTGCGTTTCCTGATGCGCAACCCGCGGCGCGTGCTCAGCAAGGCGCAGATCCTCGACCGCGTGTGGTCGTACGACTTCGGCGGCCAGGCCAACGTCGTGGAGCTGTACATCTCCTACCTGCGCAGGAAGATCGACGCGGGCCGCGAGCCGATGATCCACACTCGGCGCGGCGCCGGTTACATGATCAAGCCCGCGGCGTCATGAGCGGGCGACGACGGCCGCGTACGCAGAGGCGAGGACGACAGCCGCGCACGCTGCGGACGCGGCTCGTCGTCTCGGCGGTCAGTCTGATCGCGGTGGTGTGCGCCGTGATCGGCACCGTGACGACCATCGCGCTGGGGCAGCACCTGTACGGGGAGCTGGACGGGCAGGTGGCCGATGTCGGCCACGGCGTCTCGGGTCCGGTCGGGGGGAGCCTGCGAGGCCCCGGGAACGGTCATCCGGGCGGCCCGGACACCCCGAACGGCGACGCCGCGGGGACCTCCTCCGGCACTGCAACGGCGCAGGACAGGTTGGACGACTTCATCACCAAGGGACCGGCTCCATCCGACACCGTCGCCGCCCAGACGGACTCCACCGGTACCGTCACGAAGGCGGTCATCAAGAAAGAGGTCTCCTCCGCCAGCGCCGGCTTCGAGCGCATGAAGGCCGTCGAGCTGTCCCAGGCCCAGATCACAGCGCTCGCCTCCGTTCCCCGTGACGGCAAGGTGCACACCGTCACGCTCCCGGGGCTCGGGGACTACCGCGCCAAGTACGTCACCGGCGCCCACGGCACCTTCTACGTCGCCCTGCCCACCCCGACCGTCACCAACACCATCGACACCCTCGTCATCGTGGAGGTCAGCGTCACCGCCGCCGGCCTGGTCGCCGCCGGCATCGCCGGTTCCGTGCTCGTGGGGATCGCCCTGCGGCCCCTGCGCAAGGTCGCCGCGACCGCCACCCGTGTCTCCGAACTCCCGCTGCACACCGGTGAGGTGACCCTCGACGAGCGGGTCCCGGAGTCCGAGACCGATCCTTACACCGAGGTCGGGCAGGTCGGGGCCGCCCTCAACCGCATGCTCGACCACGTCCACGGCGCCCTGCACGCTCGGCAGCAGAGCGAGATGCGGGTACGGCAGTTCGTCGCGGACGCCAGTCACGAGCTGCGCACCCCGCTCGCCTCCATCCGCGGGTACGCCGAGCTGACCAGAAGGGGACGCGAGGAACAGGGACCCGACACCCGGCACGCCCTCGGCCGGATCGAGTCCGAGGCCGGGCGCATGACCCTCCTCGTCGAGGACCTGCTGCTGCTCGCCCGGCTGGATGCCGGCCGCCCGCTGCAGTTCGAGCAGACCGACCTCGTCCCGCTCGTCGTGGACACCATCAGCGACGCGCGCGCCGCGGGCCCCGACCACAACTGGCGGCTCGAACTGCCCGACGAGCCGGCGCTCGTGTCGGCGGATGCCGCACGACTGCAACAGGTGCTCGTCAACCTGCTCGCCAACGCCCGGACCCACACCCCGCCCGGTACGACCGTCACCGCACGCGTGCAGCGGCGCGGACCGTGGCTGTGCGTGGACGTCGAGGACGACGGGCAGGGCATCCCGCCCGATCTGCTGCCGCACGTCTTCGAACGGTTCGCGCGCGGTGACTCGGCGCGCTCCCGGGCCACCGGCTCCACCGGGCTCGGGCTCGCCATCGTGCAGGCCGTCGCGACCGCGCACGGCGGCGCCGTCATCGTCGACAGCGTTCCCGGGCGCACGGTGTTCACCCTGCATCTGCCGGCGCTGACCCCGCGCGTGTCCTCGCCGGCCCCCGAAACAGCCTGGCAACAGCACTCACAGGCACAGCACAGCGCCACCACACGGGTGCGACAGGGCGCTTGAGAAGAGTCGGTTCCATGCGAACCGACTCTTCTCCCGGCACCCTGCCGGCGCGGGAGCACCTCCCGGCCGCAGGAGCCGGTACGCCTGTCCTGGACGTAGTGATCCCCGTCTACGACGAGGAGAAGGACCTCCGGCCATGTGTGCTCAGACTGCACGAGCACCTCAAGCGCACGTTCCCGTACGCGTTCCGCATCACGATCGCGGACAACGCGTCCACGGACACCACCCCGCAGGTGGCGGCGCGGCTGGAGGAGCGGATCCCCGAGGTGAGGTCCTTCCGGCTGGAGCAGAAGGGCCGCGGCCGGGCGCTGCGGGCCGTCTGGTCCGCCTCCGACGCCCCGATCCTCGCCTACATGGACGTGGACCTGTCCACCGACCTCAACGCACTCCTCCCGCTGGTCGCGCCGCTGATCTCCGGTCACTCCGACCTGGCGATCGGGTCCCGGCTCGCCCGCAGCTCCCGGGTCGTGCGCGGCCCCAAGCGGGAGTTCATCAGCCGCGCCTACAACCTCATCCTGCGCGGTTCGCTGCAGGCCCGGTTCTCCGACGCGCAGTGCGGCTTCAAGGCGATCCGCCGTGATGTGGCCCAGGTGCTGCTGCCGCTGGTGGAGGACACCGGTTGGTTCTTCGACACCGAGATGCTGGTGCTCGCCGAGCGCGCCGGGCTGCGCATCCACGAGGTGCCGGTCGACTGGGTCGACGACCCGGACTCCACGGTGAACATCGTGAAGACCGCGACCGACGACCTCAAGGGGGTGTGGCGCATCGGCAAGGCGCTGGCCACCGGGTCGCTGCCGCTGGACCGGCTGACCCGGCCGTTCGGTGACGATCCGCGCGACCGCGACCTCAGAGACGTGCCGGGCGGCCTGGCCCGCCAGCTCGTCGGCTTCTGCGTGGTCGGCGGCCTGTCCACCCTGTTCTATCTGGTGCTCTACAGCGTCTTCCGGCAGTTCTCGGGCTCGCAGATCGCCAACGCGCTCGCCCTGCTGGTCTCGGCGGTCGCCAACACGGCGGCCAACCGCCGGCTCACCTTCGGCGTCCGCGGCAGGGGCGGCGCCGTCCGCCATCAGGCGCAGGGTCTGGTGGTGTTCGGCATCGGCCTCGCCCTGACCAGCGGCTCCCTCGCCGCCCTGAACGCGGCGACGAGCAGCCCGGCGCACTCCACCGAGCTGGCGGTGCTGATCGCCGCCAACCTCGCGGCGACCGTGCTGCGGTTCCTGCTCTTCAGGGCCTGGGTGTTCCCGGACCGCCGCGACGACACCCCGACGCCCCAGGCCGAGGCGCCCCACCAGCGTCACACCCAGGGGCCCGCGTACCAGCCGCTCCCGCCGCTGCCCCAACGCCACGCGGCACCGCAGTCCTCGTACGACACCGAGTACGACGCCATCCCCTTCCGCGCCGGTGCCGACGCGGACCGCACCCCCTTCAGGGACGCCACCATGCCGCTGCAGCCGGTGCGCCCGCAGGACACCGACCCGAGGGACTACCGATGACCACGCAGTACGGACAGCCGACCCATCAGGGTGGTGCGGCCCCCCACGCCTGGGGACCGCCGACCACTCCCCCGCAGGCACCCGCCACACCACCCGCTCCCGCCCCCGGAGCCGGTGAGCCCCAGCAGCCGCTCACGCGCAGACTCTGGCGCGGGCGGCCCGAGGACCCTCGCTGGGCGCGCCCCGCGTTCCTCGGCCTGCTGCTCGCCACCGGGCTGCTGTACCTGTACGACCTGAGCGCCTCCGGGTACGCCAACTCCTTCTACTCGGCGGCGGTCCAGGCCGGCAGCAAGTCCTGGAAGGCGTTCTTCTTCGGCTCGCTGGACGCGGGCAACGCCATCACCGTCGACAAGCCCCCGGCCTCCCTGTGGCCGATGGCCCTGTCGGTCAGGATCTTCGGCCTCAACTCGTGGGCGATCCTCGTCCCCGAGGTCGTCATGGGCGTCCTCACGGTCGCCGTGGTGTACGCGGCCGTCCGGCGCCGGTTCAGCCCGGCGGCCGGTCTGATCGCGGCCGCGGTGCTCGCGCTCACCCCGGTCGCGGCGCTGATGTTCCGGTTCAACAACCCGGACGCGCTGCTCGCGCTGCTGATGGCGCTCACCGTCTACTTCGTCGTCCGGGGCCTGGAGGACGGCCGCACCAAGTGGCTGGTGTGGGCGGGGGTCGCGGTCGGCTTCGCCTTCCTGACGAAGACCCTTCAGGCCTTCCTGATCCTTCCGGCGCTGGCGCTCGTGTACGGCGTCTGCGCCCCGGTGAAGTTGAGGAAGCGGCTACTGCAGCTGGGCCTCGCGACCGTCGCGCTGGTCGTCTCGGGCGGCTGGTGGGTCGCGATCGTGGAGCTGTGGCCCGCCTCGTCCCGCCCGTACATCGGCGGCTCGCAGAACAACTCCTTCCTGGAGCTGACCTTCGGCTACAACGGCCTCGGCCGCATCAACGGCGACGAGACCGGCAGCGTCGGCGGTGGTGGCGGCGGCGGTGGTGGCGGCAACGGCGGCCAGTGGGGCGCGACCGGCTGGGACCGGATGTTCAACTCCGAGATCGGCTCCCAGATCTCCTGGCTGCTCCCGGCGGCGCTGATCCTGCTCGTCGCTGGCCTGGTGCTCACCCGGAAGGCGGGGCGCACGGACCTGGTCCGCGGCTCGTTCCTCGCCTGGGGCGGCTCGCTGCTGATGACCGCCGTGATCTTCAGCTACATGGCGGGCATCTTCCACCAGTACTACACGGTGGCCCTTGCCCCCTACATCGCCGCCCTGGTCGGCATGGGCGTCACAGTCCTGTGGGAGGAGCGGTCGAGGACGTGGGCGTCGCTCACGCTCGCGGCCACCGCCACGGCGACCGCGGCCTGGGGGTACGTGCTCCTCAACCGCACCCCGGACTACCTGCCCTGGCTGAAGTGGCTCGTCCTCGTCGGCGGCCTGGTCGGCGCCCTGGGGCTCGTCTTCGTGGCCCGGCTCGGACGGCAGCTCGCGCTCGCCGCGGTGGGCCTCGGCTTCGTGGCCGCGCTCGCGGGTCCGACGGCGTACACCCTCACCACCGTGAACCAGGGCCACGCCGGGTCGATCGTCACGGCCGGTCCGGCGGGCGCGAGCAGCATGGGCTTCGGCGGTCGCGGCGGCCCGGGCGCCGGCGGTGTGCGAGGCGGCTTCGGCGGCGGTATGCCGGGCCGGAACCAGCAGCAGGGCAACGGCACCACGCAGGGCCAAAACGGTCAGCGGGGCTTCCCCGGCGGCGGCAACGGCACCGGCGGATTCCCGGGCGGCGGTGTGCCGGGCCGGAACCAGCAGCAGGGCAACGGCACCACGCAGGGCCAAAACGGTCAGCAGGGCTTCCCCGGCGGTGGGCGCATGGGTGACGGCGGTATGGGCGGTGGCGGCGGCATCGGCGGCCTGCTCAACGGCGCGAACGTCAGCTCCGCGGCCAAGGCGCTGCTGGAGAAGGACGCGAGCGACTACACCTGGGTGGCCGCGTCCATCGGCTCCCAGAACGCCGCCAGCTACCAGCTCGCCACCGGCGACCCGGTGATGGCGATCGGCGGGTTCAACGGCAGCGACCCGTCCCCGACGCCGGCCCAGTTCCAGAAGTACGTGGCGCAAGGAAAGATCCACTACTTCATCTCGGGCGGCGGCTTCGGCGGCGGAGGCAGCAACGGCGGCTCCAACGTCTCGTCGCAGATCAGTTCGTGGGTTCAGCAGAACTTCAAGAAGGTGACGGTCGGTTCGGCCACCTTCTACGACCTCACGCAGAAGACGAGCGGCGGCTCGAGCAGCGGCTGACGGTTCCCGCACCGAGCGGTGGGCCGGGCACCCATGCCCGGCCCACCGCCTTTGCGTCTTCTGTCTCACACAACTCACCGTGCGACGCGGCGGCGTTGCCGCGCGGGCGGAGCGGGAAGACTCGGGAGGTGGTGGTCGCCTGGGAACGGAATGTCGGGAAAGGTGTGCCATGGTGAAGGCAGCCCAGCGGACCAGCGTCTGGCTGGAGGGCAAGGCGCGCCGTGGCGGGCGCGGGAGCGGGCAGCCCTCCGGGCTGGACCGGGAGCGGATCACCGAGGCGACCGTACGGCTGCTGGACGCCGAGGGGCTCGCCAGGTTCTCCATGCGGCGGCTCGCCGCCGAGCTCGACGTGACGGCGATGTCCGTCTACTGGTACGTGGACACCAAGGACGACCTGCTGGAGCTGGCGCTGGACGCGGCCTTCGGGGAGGTGCGGCTGCCGGCCGGCGACACCGGCGAGGACTGGCGCGACCAGCTGCGGGACCTCGCCGCCGAGTACCGGGCGCTGTTGGTGCGCCATCCCTGGCTGTCGCCGCTCGCCGGGACCTTCCTCAACATCGGCCCGCACGCGGTCGCCTTCTCGCTCGCCGTGCAGCGGGTGATCCGGCTGACCGGGCTGCCGGCGCACGGCCGGATGGGCGCGATCTCGGCGGTCTTCCAGTTCGTGTACGGCTTCGGCACGATCGAGGGCCACTTCATCGCGCGCTGCGCGGCGGCAGGACTGAGCCAGGACGAGTACTTCCGCCACGCCATGAGCGCGGTGACCGAGAGCCCCGGTCTGAGCGAGGTCGTGCACCGGTCCGCGGACCTCGTGCAGGCCCGCGGCGGCGACACGGTGCAGGAGATGCGCGAGCGGGACTTCGCCTTCGCGCTTCAGACGCTCATCGCGGGGATCGAGGCGATGGTCGCCCGGGGATAGAGGTGTCCCCTGGCCCCGAGGGTCAGTCCGCGGGCTCTCAGTCCTCGGAGGAGACCAGGCGGGCCGGGAAGCCGCCCGTCGCCACCGGCCCCCAGCGCACCGGGGTGATCCGGATGATCGACTTGCCCTGCTTGACCATGGCCTCGCGGTACTCGTCCCAGTCCGGGTGCTCGCCCGCGATGTTGCGGTAGTACTCGACGAGTGGTTCGACGGAATCCGGTGTGTCGATGACCTCGGCCGTGCCGTCGATCTGGACCCAGGGCCCGTTCCAGTCGTCGCTGAGCACGATGACGCTGACCCGCTCGTCCCGCTTGGCGTTGCGGGTCTTGGCGCGCTCCGGGTACGTGGAGACGACGATCCGCCCCGAGTCGTCGACGCCGCAGGTCAGCGGCGACCCCTGGGGGCTGCCGTCGGCGCGGCGGGTCAGCAGGATCGCGCGGTGACGAGGGCGTACGAAGTCCAGCAACTCGTCCAGTGATACGTCGGTGTTGGTCGCGATGTTCGGTGCCATGCCCGCAGCCTAGAGGTCCCGGGCCGTGCCGAGGCTGACCCTGTCGTGCCTACGACCGCACGTCGGCTTCAGGACTCCAACGCCTCCGCCAGGCTGTCGTACACGGGCACGTCCCGCCGTACCCCGGTCAGCTCCAGGACGCGGCTCGGGACGCCGAGCGGTGCCGCCACCACCCGTACCCCGATCCGCGCGGGCAGCCGGCACCGTACGTCCTGGACGAGGCGGGCGCCCTGGGAGTCCATGAAGCCGGTGCGGGTGAAGTCCAGGATCAGTACGCTGAGCCGGGCGGCGCGCGCCGCGGCGAAGGACGTGATGGCGGCGCACAGCGTGGGGGAGTTGGACAGGTCGATCTCCTGGGGCAGGGCGATCAGGCTGCGGCCGGGCAGATCGCGCACCCGGCACGGGCTCGGGACATGGGTCATGGCACTCACCTGGCAGAGGTTCGTCCGGGCTCAGGGAGGCCGCTTCCTGACCTGCCGCCTCATTCCACCACTCCCGTGCGCCGCTCCGAAAGAGGGACCGCCGAGAGTCAACCGGGCGTCAATCGCCCGGCAGGAAGGAGATAAAGTTCTGTCCGTCCTGCGCTCGCAGTCGGGAATGTGCTGCGGAGCTCTCCTGCGCATGGCCGTTTGGCCGTGCACGCCGAAGAGGTTCGTGTGCCTGCGTCCGACTTTTCTGATTTGCCTGATTTTCCACGGGGTTTCGAGCTGGCCGAAGCGTTGACCGCGGCGGCTCGGCAACTGCACGACACGGCCACCCCTCACAGCACCATGAGCACCGCCGTCGGCCTCGCCGTGCGCCTGGTGCCGGGCGCCGAACACGCGGCCATCTCCGAGGCGGAGCGCGGCAGCCACTTCCGTACGCTCGCCTGGAGCGACGAGGTCGTCCGCACCGCCCACGACTCCCGGCCGGGCCGCGACCGTGCCCCGTACTGGGACCACTTGTGGCACGCGCCTGTCGTGCGCGTGGCGGACAGCGAGAGTGACGCGGGCGGCTCCGTGCCGGCGGGCCTGGGCCTGCGCTCGGCGCTCGCGCTGCGGCTGCGCGCGGACAAGCGACGCCTCACCGTGCTCACCGTGTACGCCCGCAAGCCGCACGCCTTCGACGACGCCGCGACGCGGATCGGCCGGCTGTTCACCGCACACGTCGGCCTCGCGCTGGACTCGGTGACAGTCCGCGAGCAGCTCACCGAGGCGATGCACACCCGGGACCTGATCGGCCAGGCCACCGGCATCCTCATGGAACGCCTGAACATGGACGCCACGGAGGCTTTCGACAGCCTGGTCCGCGCCTCGCAGCGGGAGAACGTCAAGCTGCGGGACCTCGCCCGCCGCATCGTCGATGCGAACCACACCACATGACGGCCAGGCGTTGATCGCCGAGACGGGGACAAAAGCATGACATGAGACCCGAGATGCCCTACCCGCTCGACCAGGCGATCGTGCGCAGCGGCGGTCTCGACACGCTGCTGCGGGACCTGACCGACCGTGCGGTCGAGGCCGTGCCCGGCTGCGCCGCCTGCAGCATCACCGTCCGCCGCGGCGACCGCCTGCTGACCCTCGCCGGCAGCGGAACCCTGCCCAGGGGCCTGGATCTGCGCCAGTACGAGAACGGCACCGGCCCCTGCGTCACGGCCGCCGAGACGGAGACCGAGCAGTACGCCTCCGACCTGGCCGTCGAGACCCGCTGGCCCACGTACACGCAGTACGCGCTGTCGGTCGGGGTGCGCTGCGTGCTCGCGGTGCCGCTCACCGTCGAGGGCGACACCGGCGCCGCACTGAACTTCTACGGCCTCGAGCCCGGCGTGCTCGGCCCGGCCCGTGACCAGGCCCGCGCCTTCGCGGCGCGGACCGCCGAGGCCGTCGACGTCGCCCTGCGCGTGGAACGCGAGCGCGCCGACGCCGCCGACGTGCGCACCGCGCTGCTCTCCCGCAGCGTCATCGACCAGGCGATCGGCATCCTGATGGCGCAGGAACGGGTCAGTGCCCGGATCGCCCTGGAGCACCTGCGCCGGATCTCCCAGCACACGAACACCAAGCTCCGCGACCTCGCCACCGATCTGGTGTCCCGGGTCTCGGGTGACGGCGGTCCGCCGTCACGCGGACGGTAGCGACTCGCCCTGCACCGCCTGGATGTCCAGCTCCACCTTCAGCGTGGTGCCGATGGCGGCGATGCCCGCCTGGACGATCTGGTTGTAGTTCATCGCGAAGTCCTCGCGGCGCAGTTCCGTGGTCGCGCGGAAAGCCGCACGGGTACCGCCCCACGGGTCGGAGCCGGTGCCCAGGTAGGCGAGGTCCAGATCCACCGGGCGGACCACCCCGTGCAGGGTCAGCTCGCCGTGGACCGTCCAGCGGTCCGCGCCCGCGGCCGCCAGGCCGGTCGAGCGGTAGGTGATCTCCGGGTACTTCTCGACGTCCAGGAAGTCGGCCGACCTCAGGTGGGTGTCGCGCATGCCGTTGCCCGTGTCGACGGACTCGGCGCGGATGACGGCCTCGACGCGGGACTTCTCCACCTCGTCCGGGGCGATCTCGATGCGCCCGGCGAAGTCCGTGAACCGCCCGTGCACGCTGGAGATCCCCAGGTGCTGCGCGACCGCGCCCACCGAGGAGTGCGCCGGGTCGATGGTCCACGGCCCGGGCGGGGGCAGTTCGGTGCCGCCCTGCCGGGCGAGCGTCACGGTGCCGACCTCGGCCCGCCCGCTCGCGGTGACGATCGCGCTGGAGGCGGCGGGGGCGTACCCGACCGCCGTGACGATCACGGTGTAGGCGCCGGGCGCCAGCTCGGTCGCGTCCCGGACGGCGCCCTC
Source organism: Streptomyces sp. NPDC107546 (assembly GCF_055639175.1). Lineage (NCBI taxonomy): Bacteria > Bacillati > Actinomycetota > Actinomycetes > Kitasatosporales > Streptomycetaceae > Streptomyces > Streptomyces sp. NPDC107546. The sequence goes on from NZ_JBVKBA010000004.1 coordinate 306,775, forward strand.
CGCGTCGGCCTCGGCGCGCAGGACCTGTGTCCCGGTCATGTCGGTCACGGTGACGACCGCGTGCGACACGGCCCATCCGTCTCGCGTACGGATCCGTGCGGTCAGTCCCATCGCGTGGTTCCCCTCTAAATCCCTTGAATCCTTGATAAATCCCCGTGGCGGCCGAAAAAAATCCGGCCCGCGGGGGCGCTTGTCGCTCACAGCGCGCCCCCACGAGCCGGACTCCGCACTACTCGCCCGGGTGGGCGAGTTCGATGTCGTGGTCGTCGACGCCGCGGCCGGAGACGGTCACCGCGGTGGCCACCGGCGGGTAGCCCGTCGCGATGACGGTGTACTCGCCGCTGTTCAGGTCGGTGAAGGCGTACGCCCCGTCCGCGCCGGTGGTGGCCGTGCCGACCACGTTGCCCGCCGCGTCCACCAGGGTCACCCGGGCGTCCGCGAGGGGGCCGTGCGGGGCCCGTACGACGCCCTGGACCTGGGAGCCGGAGTCGAGGTCGATCTCGACCCGCGTCACTCCGGTGGCGCCGACCTCGACGGGCAGGGCCCGCGGGCGGTGCCCGGCGGCGTTCACCGCGACGGTCACGGCACCCGGCACCAGCTCGGCGAAGGAGAAGGTGCCCTGTTCGCCGGTGGTGGCGGTGGCCAGCAGGTCACCGCGCACGTCGGTGACGATGACCATCGCGTCCTTGACCGGCAGCCCGGTCTCGGCGGCGCGGACGACGCCGCTCAGGCCACTGGTGCCGCTGAGCAGGACGTCGTACGACACCGGCTCGTCGTGCACGACGATCGTGGAGGCCTGCGGCTGGTGGCCGTCGGCGGAGGCGATCAGGACGTAGGAGCCGGTGCCCGGGGCGTGCACCGCGTAGGAACCGTCCGCCTGCGCGACCGACCGGCCCAGCTGCCGACCCCCGAGGGATATCAGGGTGACGGCGGCCTGCGGGACCGGCGCGCCTTCGCCACCGCGGACGAAGCCGCGGACCGGGATGCCACCGCCGTCACCGGCCGCCTCCGGCCGGGCGATCGTGGCGACGGCCGCCAGGCGCTGCGTACCCGTGCCCTCGCCCGTGGTCTCGGTGCTCGCCACCGCCCAGCTCGGGACCCTCTCCTCGGCCGGCGCGGCAACCGCGGCCGGCGCCGGCGCCTTTGCCGGGGTGGCCGCCGCGGGGGTCTCCTGCGGGGCCGAGTCGGCAGCGGCCTGCGCCAGCGCGCCCTTGGTCTTCAACGGGACCTCCTTGATGAACAGGGTGATCAGGAAGGCGACGGCCGCCAGGCAGCCGGCGATCAGGAAGACGTCGGCGATGCCGTGGCCGTAGGCGCTCTCCAGCAGCGTGCGCAGCGGGGCCGGCAGCTTGTTCATGTCCGGGATGCTGTCCGTGGAGCTCGAGCCGGCCAGGGCGGCCTGGTACTTCGGGCTCAGGGCGCTGATGCCGTCGGTGATGTAGTGGGTGATCCGGTGGGAGAGCACCGCGCCGAGCGCGGAGACGCCGACCGCACCGCCGAGGGAACGGAAGAAGGTGACCGTGGAGCTGGCCGAACCCAGGTCCCGCGGCGCCACCTGGTTCTGGGTGCACAGCACCAGGTTCTGCATCATCATGCCGATGCCGAGACCCATCAGGGCCATGAAGATCGACATCTTCCAGTAGGCCGTGTCGTACCGGATGGTGCCGAGCAGGCCCAGGCCGGCCGTCACCAGCACACCACCGCTGACCAGCCACGCCTTCCAGCGTCCTGTGCGGGTGATGAACTGGCCGGAGACGGTGGAGGAGACGAACAGGCCACCGATCATCGGGATCGTCAGGACACCCGACATCGTCGGGGACTTGTCGCGGGCCAGCTGGAAGTACTGGCTGAAGAACACCGTGCCGGTGAACATCGCGACACCCACGAAGAGCGAGGCGAGCGACGCCAGCGTGATGGTGCGGTTGCGGAACAGCCGCAGCGGGATGATCGGCTCGCTCGCCTTGGTCTCGATCAGCACGAACAGCGCACCGAGGACGATCGAACCGCCGACCATGGTGTACGTCTGCCAGGACAGCCAGTCGTACTTGTCACCGGCGAAGGTCACCCAGACCAGCAGCAGCGAGACCGCGGCGGCGATGAAGAACGCGCCGCCCCAGTCGACCTTGGCCTCCCGCTTGACCACGGGCAGGTGCAGGGTCTTCTGCAGCACGATCAGCGCGATCACCGCGAAGGGCACGCCGACGTAGAAGCACCAGCGCCAGCCCAGCCACGAGGTGTCGGTGATGACACCGCCGAGCAGCGGGCCGCCGACGGTGGCGATGGCGAACGTGGCGCCCAGGTAACCGGAGTAACGCCCGCGCTCACGCGGGGAGATCATCGCTGCCATGACGATCTGCGCCAGCGCGGACAGACCGCCGACGCCGACGCCCTGCACGACACGGCAGGCGATCAGCATGCCCGGGTTCTGCGACAGGCCGGCCGCCATCGAGCCCAGGACGTAGACGATCAGGGCTATCTGGACGAGGGCCTTCTTGCTGTACAGGTCGGCGAGCTTGCCCCACAGCGGGGTGGTCGCGGTCATCGCCAGCAGCGAGGCGGTGACGACCCAGGTGTAGGCGGACTGGCCGCCGCCGAGGTCGCCGATGATGTGCGGCAGCGCGTTGGTGACGATCGTGGACGACAGGATCGCCACGAACATGCCGAGCAGAAGCCCGGAGAGGGCCTCCATGATCTGCCGGTGCGTCATCGGAGCGCCGTCCGGGGAGCCTCCCCCGTGCTTGGCGTGGGCCCGCACACCGGCTGGTGTGGTCGTTGCCATGGGCTTCCTTTACTTACGTGCTTGCGGGTGTACGGGTGGTCCTGTGGGCAACGGATTCCGTCGCGGGTGCGGCCTGCGCGAGCCGGGGAGTGGAACGGCAGTCGCCGAAGCTCTCCCTGAGCCGCGCCATGAGCTGGATGAGCCGGCCGACGTCGTCCTCCGACCAGTCGCTCAGCCGGTCGGCGAGCAGTGCGGCGGTGCGCCGGGACAGCTCGTCGAGCTGGATACGGCCGGGTGCCGTCAGGCGCAGGATGCGGGAGCGCTTGTCCGCGGGGTCCGGGCAGCGCTCGATCCAGCCGCGGTCCGCGACGTGCGCGACGTGGCGGCTGGTGACCGACATGTCGACGGCGAGCAGCTCCGCGAGCTTGCTCATGCGCATGTCGCCGTGGCGGCCGAGCAGTGTGAGTACGGCGGCGGATCCTCCGGGGCAGTCGGGCGGCAGGCAGCGCCCGAGGTCTCGCTTCACGGCGCCGAAGGCGCTGAGCTGACGCGCCAGTTCCTCGTACTGCGCTCGCTCGGCCATGGCACCTCCTTCTTATCGTTGCCTAGAGCAACCATAGGGAGATTGGTTGCTGCAGGCAAATGAAACGGGGGCTACGGAACTAAAAACTTGGCAAAGGCAAGCATTGGCGAAAGTAAATGTGCAGGTGGTGGGGGGTGCCTGTCTGTGGCATGGCTGTGAACGGCCTCGCGGCAGGTCCCCGGAGGGGCCCACTCACAGAACCCTCACTTGGGCAGTCCCCCACGTATTCGCTAGGGTCCGGGGCCATGGCTAACACCCAGGGCCCCCAGGGCAACTACGACCCCGCTGGCAGCACGCAGATGTTCCGCGCGTTCGTCGACGAGGCGGCCCCTCAGGGCCGGCAGCAGGCGGCCGCTCCGGCCGGTCCCCGTATCGGCCTGATCATCGGCGTCGTCGTCGCCGTCGCGATCGTCGCCGCGGTGGCCTGGCTGGCGCTGAGGTAGGCGGGCGACCGCACCTCCGCTACGTCCACCGGACGGACACGTCCCGCGTCTCGATGTGCATACCCGGCGGTACTCGCCAGGGCCTCGACGCACACCGTCCAGGTCCCCTTCACCGATGTCCCGGCGGCGATCGGCGCGGGTAGCGCCTCCGTGGACTCGGTCGTCGCCCAGTCGGTCCCGAGCGCCCCGATGATGTGGGTTCCGAGGGTCACCGTGCCCGAACGCACCGGGGTGCCGCCGGTGTTGCGGAAGAGGACGGTCACGTTCTCGCACCAGCGGTGGTCGGTGGGCTGCCGCTCGGGTCGGCCCGCGGTGATCACTGCGGGTCCGCTCGTTGTGGGATGAGGGGCGGTTGGCGTCGGGGAAGGTGAAACGGGGCTGGGCGCAGGCGACTTGGTACCGGTGCCGGTCTCGGTGGCCGTACCGGCTGTTTCGCGCGCGGCTGTCGGGCTGAAAGCCGGACCGTCACCGGCTGTCGCCGGGGCGCTCGTGCGGGAGTCCGGGATACCCGGAGTCCTGGTTCCGGAGGCCTTGGTCCCGGCGGTCGCGGCCCCGGACGGTCCGTCGAGAGGGGCCAGTGTCATGTCTCCGGTCGGCGCCACCGCCGTACCGGATGCCGGGGGCCCGCCGCCCGCCGGGCCGACCGCCACGTATGCCTCACCGTCCGCGCCGCCGGTGCTCGCGGCCAGAACCCCGCCCAGGCAGACGACGACCGCCGATGCCCCGACCACCAGCCCCTGACGGCCCCGCAACCACGTCGCTGGAAGCATTGCGCCAGTGTGACTGACGCACCGTCATGTCGGAAGTCGCGTACGGCAGCGTATGTTCCGTATCCACGCCGACCCGCTCCCGAGGGAGCGGGTCGGCGCCTGGCGCCGGTACCGGCCGCCCCGCACCACAGCCGGCGAGGGCCGGCCCGCCCGCGGCCGTCGGATGGCTCAGTCCGAGATCAGACCCTCGCGCAGCTGTGCCAGCGTGCGGGTCAGGAGGCGGGAGACGTGCATCTGGGAGATGCCGACCTCCTCGCCGATCTGCGACTGCGTCATGTTCGCGAAGAAGCGGAGCATGATGATCTGCCGCTCGCGCGGCGGCAGCTTGGCCAGCAGCGGCTTGAGGGACTCGCGGTACTCCACGCCTTCCAGGGCCGTGTCCTCGTAGCCGAGCCGGTCCGCGAGCGAGCCCTCGCCGCCGTCGTCCTCGGGGGTCGGGGAGTCCAGCGAGGACGCCGTGTACGCGTTGCCGACCGCGAGGCCGTCGACCACGTCCTCCTCCGACACGCCCAGCGCGGAGGCCAGTTCGGTGACCGTCGGGGAGCGGTCCAGCTTCTGGGACAGCTCGTCACTGGCCTTGGTGAGGGCCAGGCGCAGCTCCTGGAGGCGGCGCGGCACCCGCACCGACCAGGACGTGTCCCGGAAGAACCGCTTGATCTCACCCACGACCGTCGGCATCGCGAAGGTCGGGAACTCCACGCCCCGCTCGCAGTCGAAGCGGTCGATCGCCTTGATCAGCCCGATGGTGCCGACCTGGACGATGTCCTCCATCGGTTCGTTGCGGCTGCGGAAGCGGGCCGCCGCGTACCGGACGAGCGGGAGGTTGAGCTCGATGAGCGTGTCCCGGACGTAGGCACGCTCCGGGCTGTTCTCGTCGAGTGCGGCGAGCCGCAGGAACAGGGAGCGGGACAGGGTGCGGGTGTCGATGCCCTCCGTGGACGGAAGGTCCGGGGCCTCGGGGGCCGCAAGAGCCTCGGCGCCCGGGAGGTCCTGGGCGGGAAGGGTCTCGGCACCCGGGAGGTCCTGAGGGGCCTGAAGGTCCTGGAGCACGTCGGGCGCGGGGTCGCTCTGCATGAGCGTGAGCACCTTCGAGCTGCCCTGGTCTGCGGACATGCCACCCCCTTTGGGTCGCGGGACGGTCGCGGCGGACGCTCCCGTCGTAAGGAACGCAGCCTCCCCTGAAATACCGGTCGCGAGGCCGCGGCAAACGCGCTCCCGGAAGAATGTCACATGTCGGCAACACGCTGTAGTGACATGTCGATATGTGAAACGCCAATGCGCCCTGGTTGGAAGGCTTCTGAGGCTTTTTCAGCGCAGAGTTGTCGGGAAGGGCGCTTGCGGATGATTCGCTCGCGTGAGTTATGCGTCGATCCTGTTTGCGGATCTCAGACGCGCGAAGCTCCGCGCCAGGAGCCTTGACACATGCATCTGGGAGACACCCAGCTCGGCGCTGATCTGGGACTGGGTGAGGTTGCTGTAGTAGCGCAGCAGCAGGATCCGCTGCTCGCGCTCGGGCAGCTGGACGAGCAGGTGCCGTACGAGGTCGCGGTGCTCGACGCCGTCGAGGGCCGGGTCCTCGTAGCCGAGCCGGTCGAGCAGGCCGGGGAGTCCGTCGCCCTCCTGGGCGGCTTCGAGGGAGGTCGCGTGGTACGAACGGCCCGCCTCGATGCAGGACAGCACCTCGTCCTCGGAGATGCGCAGCCGCTCGGCGATCTCGGCGGTGGTGGGGGAGCGTCCGTACGCCGTCGTCAGGTCCTCGGTGGCGCTGTTGACCTGCACCCACAGCTCGTGCAGCCGGCGCGGGACGTGGACGGTGCGGACGTTGTCGCGGAAGTAGCGCTTGATCTCGCCGACGACGGTGGGCATCGCGAAGGTCGGGAACTGCACGCCGCGGTCGGGGTCGAAGCGGTCGATGGCGTTGATCAGGCCGATGGTGCCGACCTGGACGACGTCCTCCATGGGCTCGTTGCGGGAGCGGAAGCGGGCGGCGGCGTAGCGGACGAGGGGGAGGTTCGCCTCGATGAGCGCGCCGCGCACGCGGTGGTGCTCGGGGGTGCCCGGCTGAAGCTCCTTGAGCTGGGCGAAGAGCATCTGGGTGAGGGCCCGGGTGTCGGCGCCGCGGCGTCTGGCGGCTTCCTGGGGGTGCACGGGGGCGGTGTCGGGGGTCGGTTCGGTCGCGTGGGGGCGGGCGGGGTCCGTGGCGGATGCCTGATGCCGGTCGGAGGACGGGGCCGGAGCCTCGTCCTCCTGGGGCGGCGCAGTACTGGCCGACACGGTCAACGCCACCTCTTCATCCATCAACACATCTGTCAACTCACCGTCAAAAGCGGTCATAGCATCACAAGAAATGGACACTGTGTGCAAGCACCGCATAACTCCGTGTTGGCGAAGGGGTCGGGACAGAGATTGGGGCACAAGACGCAGGAAAGCCCTCCACTGTTCCGGTGGAGGGCTCCGTCGGTTGTGTCGCCCGGAATCGGTGGGCGGTGTCGCTCAGATTTCGTAGTCGGCGATCACCCAAGTGGCGAACTCGCGCCACAGGGCGACGCCCGCCTGGTGCGCCGGGTGTTCCAGGTACCGCTTGAGGGCGTCCGCGTCGTCCACCGCCGAGTTGATCGCGAAGTCGTGGGCGATGGGGCGGTCGCTGATGTTCCAGCCCAGCTCCCAGAAGCGGAGCTCGTCGATCAGGCCGCCGAGGGCCTCGAAGGCGCGGACGCCCTCCACGACGCGCGGGTCGTCGCGCCGGACGCCCTCGTTGAGCTTGAAGAGGACCAGGTGGCGGATCACGGGTGCTCCCAGGGGTACGGCAACGGCGGCGGCCGCCGGCCGGCGATTGGCGCGGGGCCTCGGAGGGCCCTACTTGGCGCCGTCGGCGATCCAGGTCATGAAGTGGCCGATGGCCTTGGCGGCGCTCGAGATGCCCTCGAACCCTATCTGCACGTAGTCGGCGGCCTTGGCCGGATCGGTGATGATCACATAGAGCACGAAGACCACGAGCACGTAGAACGCGATCTTCTTTCCCGGTACCGCCACCGTGGCCTCCCCCGTCTCTTCCGCCCCGAGGGGCCGGTTCGCCGCGGGTGAGTGTAACCCGGCCAGGTGTTCGGGGCTTCGCAAAAGATCCCGTATGCACCAGGTCCTCACCCGTTCCTTCCGTAAGGGGACTCCGGGACCAATGGCCCGGGGGCGGGGGCCGTTCGGCCGGGTTGCCGGGACGTGGCGAAGCCGGAGGATGGAGAGGAGCCCACCGGACCGGCAGGGGCCCGGAGGGCAGGGAGGACCGGACCGGGTGACCGGACCCGGCTGGGACCCGCACCGCGAGGTCCCCGAGCCGCGAGGCGGCCCCGACGCCCGTGTCCTCAGGGGAGGGACGGCGTCCTGTTCCCCCGAGGCCGCCGCCCCGCTCCAGGGGGCGGGCCGAAGCCCCGGCGCACTGAGCGGCACGCCGGGGCTTCGTGCCGCTCGGATACGTCCGGTCCCCTGAACAGATCCGGCGCGTGGTGGACCCCGCACACGTCCGGCGCACACGCGAAGGGCCCCACCGACAGGTGAGGCCCTTCTTCAGCGGTAGCGGAGGGATTTGAACCCTCGGTGACTTGCGCCACACTCGCTTTCGAGGCGAGCTCCTTCGGCCGCTCGGACACGCTACCGAGGGAGACCCTACCCCAAGGTGGGCCATGGTCTGAAATCCGTTTCCGGGATCGCCCGGGGCCGACGCCGCCTCCGACAGGCCTACGTCTCAGCGAGCCCGGAAGAAGTCCGTCAGGAGCCGTGCGCAGTCGTCCTCGAGCACGCCGGCGATCACCTCCGGACGGTGGTTCAGGCGCCGGTCGCGCACCAGGTCCCACAGCGACCCGACCGCACCCGCCTTCTCGTCGCGCGCGCCGTAGACCAGCCGCTCCACCCGGGACTGCTGCACCGCGCCGGCACACATGGTGCAGGGCTCCAGGGTGACGACGAGCGTGCAGCCGGGCAGCCGCCACTCGCCGAGCGCCGCCGCCGCCCGTCGGAGCGCGACGATCTCCGCGTGGGCCGACGGATCGCCCGTCGCCTCGCGCTCGTTGTGACCGGTGGCCAGCACCGAGCCGTCCTGGGACAGCACGACGGCACCGACGGGCACGTCACCGCCCTCGACGGCCCGCGCGGCCTCGTCCAGGGCGAGACGCATCGCGGCCCGCCACCGGTCGCGCACCGGGTCGGGGGCCGGCGCCCGGTCCTCGGTCACGGAGAACACCTAGCGGACGGTCTCCAGGACCTCCGAGGCACCCAGGGCCTCGGCGATCGCGTTGAGCGCGTCGTCGGCGTCCAGGGCACGCAGCTCCTTCTCGGAGACGCCGAGGTCGTCGAGGATCTCGCTGTCTCCCACGGGGCCGTGCGGCACGGCGGCGCCTGTGCCGGGCGTGTCCTCGTCGTCGGCCTCCTCGGGCTCACCGTCCTCCGTGCCGTCGAGGTCGAGGGAGTCCAGGTCCGGACCGTCGTCGCCGGGCTCCCTTCCGAGCAGTTCGTCGGTGAGCAGGATCTCGCCGTACGAACTGCGGGCTGCGGCAGCGGCGTCCGAGACGTAGATACGAGGGTCCTCCTCGCCGTCCACGCGGACGACGCCGAACCACGCGTCCTCCTGCTCGATCAGGACGAGCACCGTGTCGTCCTCGGCCGAGGCTTCCCGGGCCAGGTCGGCCAGGTCGGACAGCGTCTCCACATCGTCGAGCTCTGTGTCGCTCGCTTCCCACCCGTCTTCGGTGCGCGCGAGCAGTGCGGCGAAGTACACCGTGACTCTCCCACTGGTCATAGGCGTGCCGGTTGGGGGTCCCCCCGGCGGAGGTTCTGGGCGGAGAGAGCTGGGCTCCGAGCCCCACCCACTCGGAATCGTGGCAGAAACAAGGCGTTCAGGGGACGTCTTCGGCTCCCTGTGTCTGGCTGTTTTGATCGCGAGCACTCGAGCGGAGCGGTCCACTCACCAGCGCACTCGTTGCCGCCACCTGCGGATCGTACGCGGCCTTTGCCGGTGTGGCCGCACGGCCACCCCCACGACGGCCGCGTCGCTACCAGCGGAAGGTGCGCATACGCATGGCGTGACGCAGCCGTGCGGCCTTGGCGCGGCGGGGCTGGACGCGGGCGCGCAGCTCCCGTGCCTCCGCCAGTTCACGCAGGAACCTGGCGCGTCGCCGCCTGCGCTCGGCGTCCGACTCCTGTGCCTCCGGCTCCTTGGGGGACTCCTGGTCCGGCATCGTCACACCACCCCTGTTCCGTTCCTCCCACTTTCCCTCTGATGGGGGGTTCGATGCCAGGTCCGGACGGACGCGGTGGCCCGGTTACTGTGGGGGCATGCGTCTCCATGTCGTCGACCACCCCCTGGTCGCCCACAAGCTCACCACGTTGCGCGACCGGCGCACCGACTCCGCGACCTTCCGTCGGCTGGCCGACGAACTCGTCACCCTGCTCGCCTACGAGGCCACGCGGGACGTGCGCACCGAGGCGATCGACATCGAGACGCCGGTCGCCACGACCACCGGCGTCAAGCTGTCGCGTCCGCGCCCGCTGGTGGTGCCGATCCTGCGCGCCGGGCTCGGCATGCTGGACGGCATGGTGCGGCTGCTGCCGACCGCCGAGGTGGGCTTCCTGGGCATGATCCGCAACGAGGAGACCCTCCAGGCCTCCACGTATGCGACGCGCATGCCGGAGGACCTCTCCGGGCGGCAGGTGTACGTCCTGGACCCGATGCTCGCGACCGGTGGCACGCTCGTCGCGGCGATCCAGGAGCTGATCAGGCGCGGCGCTGACGATGTGACGGCCGTGGTGCTGCTGGCCGCTCCGGAGGGCGTCGAGGTCATGGAGCGTGAACTGGCGGGCACGCCGGTCACGGTGGTGACGGCCGCGGTCGACGAGCACCTGAACGAGCAGGGCTACATCGTTCCGGGCCTCGGGGACGCCGGGGACCGGCTGTACGGGGCGGCTGAGTAGGGGACGCAGAGGCGACACGGCCCGAGACGGCCGTACGGTCTCCGTGCGAGGCGGCACGGCCGCACCGCACGGAGACCGGCCGGCGACCAGCAACGGGGGCCGGTGCCGGGGCCGGAGGAACCTCAGCAGCTCTTCTTGCCGGTGCTGCCCGGCGACGCCGCCGGCGTCGGGTTCGCCAGGGCCGCCAGCGCCTTGTCCGCGTCCGGCTTGGCCGTCAGGGACTTGAAGTCGTCGCCCAGGATCAGGTCGACGGACGCGTCCGTGCGGGCGTCGGTGCGCTGGTCGGCGCCCGCGAGCTGGGTGGCGAGAACCGGCAGCGCGGTGTGCAGGGAGGTCTTCGGGCCGAGCAGTATCCCGACGCCCTTGACCTTCTTGTCGTACTGCTGCGTCGCGTTGCCCACGGTGCCGATGTGGAAGCCGCGCTTCTTCAGCTCGTCCGCGGTCTCCTTGGCGAGGCCGCCGCGCTCCGTGGCGTTGAGGACGTTGACCGTGATCCGGCCCGGCTCGGGCAGGGCCTTGGCGGCTGCGGGCGACGCGCTCACCTTGCCGGCGCAGTCCGCCTTGGTGCCGGACGCCGAGGTTCTGCCACTGCCGCCGGTGAAGACGTCGATGAGCTGCAGGGTCCCCCAACCGATCAGCCCGATGGCGGCCACGGAGGCGACGATGGCGACCACGAGCCTGCCGCGGCGCCGGGGTGGGCGCATCCGCGGGTACTTGTCCCCCGTGATCCGGTACTGGCCACCCATGCCGGGGGGAGTCAGCATGCTCATGGGCGCAGCGTAGTGCGCCCGGGCAGCAATGCCTACTAGATGATCATCGGATGCTCGGACTCCAACCCGAAAGGGTCAAAGGGCGCCCGTACGGCCCGCGGACGGCGGAAGCGGACCGGGCGCCCAGGGGCTGCCTCGCGGAGGAGTCAGTCGAGTTCGAGCACCCGCGCGTGCAGCACCTGACGCTGCTGCAGTGCGGCGCGGACCGCGCGGTGCAGGCCGTCCTCCAGGTACAGGTCGCCCTGCCACTTCACGACGTGCGCGAAGAGGTCGCCGTAGAACGTCGAGTCCTCGGCGAGCAGGGTCTCCAGGTCGAGCTGCTGCTTGGTCGTCACCAGCTGATCGAGGCGGACCGGGCGCGGCGCGACGTCCGCCCACTGCCGGGTGCTCTCCCGGCCGTGGTCGGGGTACGGCCGGCCGTTTCCGATGCGCTTGAAGATCACACGGAAAGCCTACCGGTCGACACGTTCCGGGCGCAGCCATGGCGACGGAGTGCGCCCTCGGAAAAGATGCGGTAAACGGGGTAAAAAGGGAGAGGGTTCGGTATGTGTGCGGGAAGTGGCGCGGCCGCCCCGCCCGGGGCGGCCGCTGTCATGGGTCACGGATGGGGACGGGTCCACGGTCGCCGCCCGCGGTCCCGCTCCGGCGGGATCGCCGGGGTGGACGGGTCCACCGCGTCGGGCTCCGGCTCGGGTTCCTGCTTCGGTTTCGTGGTGCGCAGGGCCTCGGCACGCACCAGGGCGTGCAGGACCGCGTAGGGGTCGATGAGCATGTAAGGGTTCCTCGCGTTGCCGATGGTGTGACGGTTCCGGGTGGGCCGGACCTGTCAGCAGCGCAGGACCACGGTGCGCAGGGCGTGCAGTGCGGCCGAGCGCGACGTCCGGACGGGGGCGGGAGGCAGGTCGTCCGGGCCGGACGGCGCGGGGACGGCCTGCGGCCCCGGTCGCAGCGGCGTGACGGTGCGCGGCCCCTGGAGCGTCACGGTCCGCGGGGCGGGCGCGAGGACGTCGTTGTCCGCGTCGCACGCCTGGACCGCGGACGCGGGGACGGAGTCGGCCTCCACCGCATCGGTGTACGCGCCGACCAGGAGGAGGCTGACGAGCACCACGAGCACCCTGAGCCAGGCATACCGTCCAGCGGTGCGTGGGGGGTAGGGTGCGTGGCTCACATGGGGTCATCTCCCCGTCGGACTCACGTCCTTCATCGTGTCGGCCCCGAGAACCGCTCGCACGGTGTACCGGCTGGGCGTGTGATTGACGTTCTCCATGCGATCGTCACGAGATCACCGGAGGTCTTCACACGATGTGCGGGATCCGCCGCGCCCCGCCCCGGACCCGGACCGCCGTGACGATCTCGACGATGCCGACCACCACCAGCCACCACCCGGCGACCAGGGTGAGCACGGCGATCGACCGGAACGGCGAGACGATCAGCACGATCCCGGCGATGAAGGTCACGACGCCGAGGAAGATCTGCCAGCCGCGTGCGGGCACCGCCGGATCGTGGGCGGCGGCCATGGTCTGGGTGATTCCGCGGATCAGCCAGCCGATCCCGATCCACAGCGCGAGCAGCAGGATCGACTCCAGACGGCTGCGGAAGCAGAACAGGCCCAGCAGGATCGACAGGGCGCCGCTGATGAAGGCCAGGACGCGCAGCGAGGTGGTCTTGTGCGTGCCGAAGGCGGCGGCCAGTTGGAACACACCGCTCATGAGCAGGTACACGCCGAAGAGCACCCCGGCCGCGAGCAGGGACGGGCCCGGCCAGACGAGGACCAGGACGCCGAGGATCAGCGACGCGATGCCGGTGAGCAGCACGACCTGCCAGGCGGTGCGGGCGAGGACGTGCAACGGCCCCTCGAAGGGCGGCTCCTGCAGGTCCCACGCCGGTCTCGTCGTGTGCGTGCCGCGCGCGGCGTGGACGTGACGGTCGTCGTATTCCGGGCCACCGGGGGGTCCGGTCGGTGCGTCGGTCATGATCCATGCTGGGAACGGGTGCGGACGCCCCGCCACCCCGGACGGTCCGACCGACTGACGCCCGCCGACTGCTACCGACGGCCCTTCGCGGCCTTCGCCGCCGCCTTCATCTCCTGCTTGTGCGCCCGGACCTTCGCCAGGGACTCGGGCCCGGTGATGTCGGCCACGGACCGGAACGACGTGGCCTCTCCGTAGGGACCCGCGGCCTCCCGCCACCCCTCGGGCCGTACGCCGAGTTGCTTGCCGAGCAGCGCGAGGAAGATCTGCGCCTTCTGCTTGCCGAAGCCGGGCAGGTCCTGGAGCCGCCCGAGCAGTTCCCGCCCGCTGCCGGCGTCGGCCCACAGGGCCTCGGGGTCCCCGTCGTAGTGCTCGACGAGGTACTGGCACAGTTGCTGGACCCGCCGCGCCATCGACCCCGGGTAACGATGCACCGCGGGCTTGCGCGACAGCAGTTCCGTGAAGGCATCCGGGTCCTGGGCCGCGATGTCGTGCGCGTCGAGGTCGTCGGCACCGAGTCGTCGCGCGATGGTCCACGGTCCCTTGAACGCCCACTCCATCGGGACCTGCTGGTCCAGCAGCATCCCGATCAGTGCGGCGAGCGGACTGCGCCCGAGGAGCGCGTCGGCCTCGGGATCCTGGGCGAGGTGAAGGGTGACGTCCATGACCCGATGGTCGCCCGGCGGCGCGCGGACCGCAGCCGGGGCAGTCCACGCCGGCGAGGACGGAGATGATGGACGACTCCGCCTTCGGCGGCCGGGATTGCACCGGCCGCCGATGAGAACAGGGCGCGCCGCGTCCGTACGTAACCGAGACCCGGGACCGGCGGATACGGGAGACGTGACGTGGACGGAGGACGTGTGGACGGGGGGAGTCGGGGCGCGGACCGGCGCGGGAGGCGGCTGCGGCACCTCGCCCTGGTCCTGCTCGTCGCCCCCCTGCTGCTCCTCGCGGGTGCCGGTTCGGCCTCCGCGCACGCCGCCCTGAGGGGCACCGACCCGGTGGACGGCAGTGTGCTGAAGACGGCACCGAAGGCCGTCACCCTCACCTTCACCGAGTCGGTCGGCCTGCTGGACAACTCCATCCGGGTGTTCGACCCGGAGAACCGTCGGCTTCACACAGGCAAACAGGAACATGCGGACGGCCGCTCGGACACGGCGCGCGTCACACTGCCGGACCTGAAGCAGGGCACGTACATCGTGGCCTGGCGGGTGGTGTCGGCCGACAGCCACCCGGTGTCCGGCGCGCTCACCTTCTCCGTCGGACAGCGCTCCGCGACGACGGCCGCCCTGCCGGACGACGAGGCCCAGGACGCCGCCTCCACGGCGCTGTACAACACCGCCCGCTACATCGCCTACGGCGGCCTCGCGCTGCTGCTCGGCGCCACCGCGTTCGCCCTGGTCACGGGCGTGGTAGCGCCGCGCGGGCTGCTCGTGGGCGGCTGGTGGACGCTGCTCGCGACCACGCTCGCCCTGCTGCTGCTCCGGGGTCCGTACGAGCGCGGCAGCGGCCCGGCGGCGGCCTTCGACCTCACGGTGCTGCGGGAGACGGCGACGAGCCGCCCGGGCATCGCGCTGCTCGTGCGGATGGCGCTGCTGGCGGTGGCGGCACCGGTCACGGCGCGGGCCGGGGTGCTGCGCGCACCGGCCGACGGGCGTGGCCCGGCGGGTTCCGGTCGGCTCCGGTTCGCGATCGTGAGCCTTCTGTCGCTCGGGCTGGCCCTGACCTGGGCGGTGGCGGAGCACGCGTCCGCCGGGATCCAGGTGCCGCTCGCGATGACCTCGGCCGTGCTGCACCTGCTGGCGATGGCGGTGTGGCTGGGCGGGCTCGCGGCCCTGGTGACGGTGGTGAAACGGACGCCCGGGGAACTGCCCGCCCCCGCGGTCGCCCGCTTCTCGCGGCTGGCGTTCGCCGCGGTCGCCGTCCTTGCCGCCACCGGTGCCTACCAGTCCTGGCGGGGCCTCGGTTCCCTCGACGCGCTCGCTTCGACGTCGTACGGCAGGCTGCTCGTCGTCAAGCTGGTCGGGGTCGCGCTGCTGCTCACGGCGGCGGCCTGCTCCCGCCGCTTCACGGCACGGCTCGCGCTGCCGGCGGCGGAGGCTCAGGCGCCGCCGGAGCGGGTCCGGGAGACGGTGGGCGCCGCCACGGGGGACGCCGACGCGGCGCACGTACGGGATGCCGCGCGCGTACGGGACGCCTCGCACGCACGGGGCGTACGGGACGCCGTGGACGTACGGACGGGCACGGACACAGACCCTCAGGACGCACCGGCGGGGCCCGCGCCGGGAGATCGCGCCCCCGCGCCCCATCTCCGGGCCCTGCGCCGCTCCGTGCTCGCCGAGATCTCCCTCGGGCTCGTCGTCCTCGCGCTCACCACGCTGCTCACCGGGACCCAGCCGGGCCGGGCGGCCGAGGAGGCGGCGGCGTCGACGGCCGCCGCCGGACAGCCCCTCGGCTCCGCCACGGTGATCCCCTTCGACGTGGGCACCCCCGGCGGGCACGGGAAGGTGCAGATCGAGCTGACGCCCGGCCGGGTGGGCGAGAACGGCGTCCAGGCGCTGATCTTCGGGCCCGACGGCGGCATCGCGACGGTCCCCGAACTGCGGCTCACCTTCACGCTCGAGGGCCGCGACGTCGGCCCGCTCGACGCCAGGCTGACCGACCGGGGCGGCTACTGGGCCACGGACACCCTCAACCTCCCGTTGCCGGGCCGGTGGACGATGCGGGCGACGGTCCGTACGAGCGACATCGACCAGGTCACGGTCTCGGCGACGGTGCGGATCGGCTAGCGGAACCACCGGCTCCGCCCCGGCCCGCCGATAGATGCTGTCTGAATCTGTTTACTTTCTTTGCCGGAAGCTGTCCTTGAGGTGGCCCGGTGTAAGCGCTACCGATCAAGGACGTGTCGGTCACGTTTCAAAAACGGCCCCCGGCGGCTCTTGACGTATGAGCGGACATTCGCGTCTTATGACGCCCACGATGTTTGGTCAAGTTGGATTCTGATCGTTTCTGACCCCTCGATCGGAGCCAGCCGGGACCCACTGCCCTCAGGAGCCGTCAATGCATCACTCACCCTCCGGTCTGTCCCTTCCCGGCCCGAGCCGCCGCACCCTGCTGCGCGGGATAGGCGGCGCCGCAGCGCTGAGCGCGGCCGTTCCGCTGCTGAGCGCCTGCGCCGGCAGCAGTGGCTCGGGTGGTGACTCGAAGACCGTCAGCCTGGGCTCCAACTCCTCGGACGCGGTGCCGAAGAAAGCGTTCGCCGACATCTACGCGGCCTTCCAGAAGAAGGAAGGCGTCAAGGTCGCGGTGAACACCAAGGACCACAACACGTTCCAGGAGCAGATCAACTCCTACCTGCAGGGCACGCCGGACGACGTGTTCACCTGGTTCGCCGGCTACCGCATGCAGTTCTTCGCGGCCAAGGGTCTCGCCTCCCCGATCGACGACGTGTGGCAGACCATCGGCGCCAACTTCCCCGACGCGATGAAGCAGCTCAGCAAGGGCGAGGACGGCAAGTACTACTTCGTGCCGCTGTACACGTACCCGTGGGCGATCTTCTACCGCAAGAGCGTCTTCCAGCAGCACGGCTACAAGGTCCCCACCACGTGGGACGAACTCGTGGCCCTGTGCAGGCAGATGAAGAAGGACAACCTCGTCCCGATCGCCTTCGGCGACAAGGACGCCTGGCCGGCGATGGGCACCTTCGACCAGATCAACTTCCGCCTCAACGGCTACGACTTCCACAAGTCCCTGATGGCGGGCAAGGAGTCGTGGACCGACGCGAAGGTGAAGGCCGTCTTCGACCACTGGGCCGAACTGCTGCCCTACCACCAGGACGGAGCGGTGGGCCGCACCTGGCAGGACGCCGCGCAGACGCTGGTGTCCAAGAAGGCGGGCATGTACCTGCTGGGCTCCTTCGTGGCGCAGCAGTTCACCAACAAGGCCGATGTCGAGGACCTCGACTTCTTCGCCTTCCCGGAGATCAACTCCGCGTACGGCCAGGACACCGTCGAGGCGCCGACCGACGGGTTCATGCTCAGCAAGAGCCCGAAGAACCACGCGGGTGCCGTGAAGCTGCTCGAGTACCTGGGCACCCCGGAGGCCGAGGCGATCTACCTCAAGTCCGACCCGAGCGTGGTGGCCGCCTCCAGCAAGGCCGACACCTCCTCGTACACGGCGCTGCAGAAGAAGGCGTACACGATGATCTCGGGCGCCAAGAACCTGACGCAGTTCATGGACCGCGACAGCCGCCCGGACTTCACCTCCACGGTGATGCAGCCCGCGCTGCAGAACTTCGTCCGTAACCCCAAGGGCGTGGACAGCATCCTGTCGTCCATCGAGCGCCAGAAGAAGACGATCTTCGCGTCCTCATGAGCATCGAAACCGGTATCCAGAACCCGGAGGCGGCCGAGGTGCCGCCTCCGGGCGGCGCGCCCGCTCAGAAGAAGCGCGCCCCGCAGGGGCACAACCGCCTGCTCACCCGCCGCGACCGCATCACGCTCGGGCTGATGGCGGGCGTTCCCACGATCCTGCACGTCGCGCTGGTGTGGGTCACCGCCCTAGCCTCCATCGCACTGGCCTTCACCACCTGGGACGGCATCGGGTTCGACTCGATCAAGTGGGTCGGGCTGCAGAACTTCAAGCAACTGTTCACCGACAACCCGCAGTTCTGGCCGGCCGTCGAGCACAACATCGTCTGGTTCGTCGTGCTCATCCTGATCCCGACCCC
Source organism: Streptomyces sp. NPDC107546 (assembly GCF_055639175.1). Taxonomy (NCBI): domain Bacteria; kingdom Bacillati; phylum Actinomycetota; class Actinomycetes; order Kitasatosporales; family Streptomycetaceae; genus Streptomyces; species Streptomyces sp. NPDC107546. The sequence continues at coordinate 324,720 of NZ_JBVKBA010000004.1, forward strand.
GTTCGGGCTCTTCCTGGCCGTGCAGTTGGACAAGAAGATCCGCTTCACCCGCATCTACCAGACCGCGTTCTTCCTGCCGGTCGTGGTGTCGCTGGCGGTCACCGGGTTCGTCTGGCAGCTCGTCTACAACCCCGACACCGGCCTGATCAACAGCCTCATCGGGGCCAACAAGCCCGGCCACTACATCGACTGGATCGGCAACCCGCACCTCAACCTGTGGGCCGTCCTGGTCGCCGCGTCCTGGCGGCACACCGGCTACATGATGATCCTCTACCTGGCCGGTCTGAAGGGCGTCGACCCGTCCCTGCGGGAGGCCTCCGCGCTCGACGGCGCGAACGAGTGGCAGACGTTCAAGAACGTCATCTTCCCCACGCTGCGGCCCACCAACACCGTCGTCCTGGTCGTCACCATCATCGAGGCCCTGCGCGCCTTCGACCTGGTGTTCGTCTTCAACAAGGGCGCTCAGGGCACCGAGCTGCTGTCGATCCTGATCACCAACAACATCATCGGTGAGTCCAGCCGGATCGGATACGGCTCCGCGATCGCCGTCGTCCTGCTGGTCATCTCCCTCGCGGTCATCATCCCGTACCTGATCGCGACCTTCCGGAAGGAGCGGCGCGCATGAGCACCCCCACCGTCGCGCTCGGCGCCAAGCAGCGCACCCCCCTCCGCCCGGCCCGGGTCCTGCTGCACGTGTTCCTCGTCGTCACCTCGCTCGCCTGGCTCGGACCGCTGCTGTGGGCGGTCTTCGCGGCCCTGCGGCCGTACTCGGAGACCAGCGCCAAGGGCTACGTCTCCTGGCCGGACCGCTTGAGCTTCGACAACTTCACGAACGCGTTCGAGCAGTCCGACATGATGCACTACTTCGGCAACACGCTGATCATCGCGGTACCGGCCGTGCTGCTGACGCTGCTGCTGTCGTCGATGGTCGCGTTCTACGTCAGCCGCTTCGACTTCCGGCTCAACATCGCTCTGCTGCTGGTCTTCACGGCCGGCAACCTGCTGCCGCAGCAGGTCATCATCACCCCGCTGTACCGCATGTACCTGCTGATCGACCTGCCCGGCATCACGGTCAGCGGCAAGCTGTACGACTCCGCGCTGGGTCTGGTCCTCATCCACGTGGCGTTCCAGTCCGGCTTCTGCGCCTTCGTGCTGAGCAACTACATGCGGATGCTGCCGCACGAGCTGACCGAGGCCGCGCTGGTCGACGGCGCGTCGGTGTGGCGGATGTACTGGCAGATCGTGCTGCCGCTGTGCAAGCCCGCGATGGCCGCGCTGGCGACGTTGCTGTCCATCTGGATCTACAACGACTTCTTCTGGGCCATCGTGCTGATCTCCACCGGCGACAACATGCCGATCACCTCGGCGCTGAACAACCTGTCCGGGCAGTACTTCACCGACCCCAACCTGGTCGCCGCAGGCGCCCTGCTCACCGCGATCCCCACGCTGATCGTGTACTTCGTGCTCCAACGCCAGTTCGTCAGCGGCCTGACCCTGGGCGCCAACAAGGGCTGACCGACCCTTTTTCCGAGAAGAGAAGCACTGTGCACCACCCCTTCACGCCGCTCGCCTCCGTGCCCGTGGACGTCGCCCGGGCACGGGTCCACGAGGAGGGCTGGCAGTCCTGGAGCCCGAGCGGCGCCTACGCCCTCGGTGAGAAGCCGCACCGCCCGGCGGACGACAACTGGGCGACCGTCTGCTACCGCCCCGGCCGCACCGTCCCCTCCGGCGCCTTCCAGGGCGAGGGGCTGCTGGCGCTCGACCCGGGCGACGGCACGCCGGTCCGGCTGTGGGCGGCGACCGACCCGTACCGAGCCGTGCCCTCCATCCGGCTGGAGGTGCACGGCGACCGGGCCGAGGTGAGCGCGGACGGGCCGGTCCGGGAGCTGACCGGCCCGGACATCCAGTCCGTCCTCGCCGAGTGGGCCGACGGTCTCGGCGTGGCGCCGCCGCGCCCCGCGCCGACCGTGTGGTGCTCCTGGTACGAGTACTTCACCGAGGTCACCGAGGACGACATCCACGAGAACCTGCGGGCGATGGACACCCTGGACCTGCCCGTCGACGTGGTCCAGATCGACGACGGCTACCAGAGCGCCCTCGGCGACTGGCTCACCCTCTCCGGCCGCTTCCGCTCGCGCGCGGGAATCGCCGACACGATCCGGGCGCGGGGACGCCGGGCCGGTATCTGGACGGCGCCGTTCCTGGTCGCCCCGGACAGCGAGCTGGCCACCGCCCACCCCGACTGGCTGGTCCGGGACATCGAGGGCGCGCCCGTGCACGCGGGCCACAACTGGGGCCACGACCTGTACGCCCTGGACACCACCCACCCGGATGCGGCGGCGTACCTGACGCACGTCTTCGCCACCCTGCGCAGCGAGGGCTACGACTACTTCAAGGTCGACTTCCTCTACGCGGGCGCCCTGGACGGCGTACGGCACCTTGGCGCCGATCCGCTGACGGCGTACCGGGCGGGCATCGCCCTGATCCGCGAAGCCATCGGCCCGGACGCGTACCTGCTGGGCTGCGGCGCGCCGATCCTGCCGTCCATCGGCCTGTTCGACGCGATGCGGGTCAGCCCCGACACGGCCCCGCACCGCCGCCCGGAGGCGGACGACTTCAGCCAGCCCGGGCAGGACCCCGCCGAGTTCACCGGCCGGGCACGCCAGTGGCAGCGGGGCCGCCTCTGGATCAACGACCCCGACTGCCTGATGGCGCGCCCGGCCGTGGAGACCCGCGAACGCTGGGCCGCCCATGTCGAGGCCACCGGGGGCCTGATGGCCTCCAGCGACCGTCTGCTGTCCCTGGACGCGTGGGGCGTGGCCACGACCCGCCGTCTCCTCACGAGAGGCGCCCGATGAAGCGCACCTTGTCCGTACCCGGCATCGCCTACGGCGGCGACTACAACCCCGAGCAGTGGCCCGAGGAGGTCTGGGCCGAGGACATGCGCCTGATGCGCGAGGCCGGGGTCACGATGGTCAGCGTCGGCATCTTCTCCTGGGCGCTGCTGGAGCCCGTCGAAGGCGTGTACGACTTCTCGCGCATGGACCGGATCCTCGATCTGCTGCACGAGAACGGCATCGCCGCCGACCTCGCCACGCCCACCGCGGCCCCGCCGGCCTGGTTCTTCCGGGCCCACCCCGAGGCGCTGCCCGTCGACCGCGAAGGCCGCACCCTGTCCTACGGCAGCCGGCAGACCTTCTGCCCGTCCAGCCCCGCCTACCGGGAGGCGGCCCTGCGCATCGCGGGCAGGCTGGCCGAGCGGTACGCCGACCACCCGGCCCTCGCGATGTGGCACGTCCACAACGAGTACGGCTGCCACAACGCCGAGTGCTACTGCGACACCAGCGCGGCGTCCTTCAGGGGCTGGCTGCGCGCCAAGTACGGCGACGACCTGGCGGCGCTCAACCACGCCTGGGGCACCGCCTTCTGGAGCCAGTGGTACTACGACTGGGACGAGATCCTGCCCCCGCGCGCGACGGGCGCCGTCCCCAACCCGACCCACCGGCTGGACTGGCGCCGCTTCTGCTCCGACGAGCTGCTGGAGCTGTACACGGCGGAGCGGGACGTGCTGCGCGCGGCGGCCCCCTCGACCCCGGCCACCACCAACTTCATGGTGAACTTCAGCTTCGAGGCGCTGGACTACTGGCGCTGGGCCCCGGAGCTGGACGTCGTCTCGAACGACCACTACCTGCGCTCGACGGACCCCGAGTCGCACATCGACATCGCGCTGAGCGGTGACCTGATGCGCTCGATGGCGGGCGGGCCCTGGTTCCTGATGGAGCACTCCACGGGAGCCGTGAACTGGCAGCCCGTCAACCGCGCCAAGGGCCCGGGCGAGCTGCGCCGCAACGCCCTCGCGCACGTCGCCCACGGCGCCGACGGCATCGCCTACTTCCAGTGGCGGGCCTCGAAGGCGGGCGCCGAGCAGTGGCACTCGGCGATGCTGCCGCACGCGGGCACGGACACTCAGGTCTGGCGGGACGTGGTCCGCCTCGGCGCCGACCTGAAGGCGCTCGCGGAAGTGCGCGGCAGCACCGGCACCGCCGAGGTCGCGATCGTCTGGGACTACAACGCCCGCTGGGCCCTGGAACTCCCCTCCCAGCCCAGCACCGACGTCCGCTTCGCGGAGCTGGTCCGCGCCTGGTACGAGCCGCTGTGGCGCACGGGCGTCGCCGTGGACTTCGTCCGCCCTGACGCGGACCTGTCCCCGTATCGCCTGGTCCTGGCGCCCAGCCTGTACCTGGTCGACGACGCGGGAGCGGCGAACCTCACCGGGTTCGCGGAGCGCGGCGGAACCCTCGCGGTGGGCTTCCACAGCGGGGCGGTGGACGAGAACTGCCACGTCCGGCTGGGCGGTTACCCCGGAGCCTTCCGGGAGGCGCTGGGTGTCAGGTCGGACGAGCTGTTCCCGCTGCTGTCGGGCGAGTCGGTGCCGCTGAGCGGCGGCGGGACGGCGACCCTGTGGTCGGAGCGGCTGCGCCTGGAGGGCGCCGAGGCCGTGTCGTCGTACGAGGAGGGCCCCCTGAAGGGCGTGCCCGCCGTGACGCGCCACGCCCATGGCGAGGGCACCGCCTGGTACCTGGCGACCCGGCCCGACCCGGACACCCTCGACGCCCTCCTGACCCGCATCCGCGGCGAGGCGGGCGTGGAGCCGGTGCGGACCGCCCCGGAGGGCGTGGAGGTCGTCCGGCGGCGGGGTCCGTCCGCGGACTACCTGTTCGTCATCGACCACACGCGCCGCGGCGCGCGGGTGACCGTCGCCGAGGACGCGGTGGAGCTGCTGACGGGCAAGCCGGCACCCGGCTCGGTGACGGTCGAGCCGGGCGAGGTGGCCGTCGTGCGGGAGCCCCGGCGGCCGTGACGCGACCGTGGCAGGGGCCCCGGCCGATCTCGGCAGGGGCCCCTGCCACGTCTCCTCCACCTCCCCCGCGGCCCCGCGCGCCCGCCTCGGCATGAGCTCGGCCTTCCCGAGGGGTGCGCGGGCTCCCTCGACCGTTCGGCCGATCCGGGTGGCCCTAATGGGCGCGGGCGACGAGGAGGGCGACGTCGTCGTGGTCGTCAGGGTGGCGCAGGCCGTCCAGCAGGAGGTCGCAGGTCTCCTCCAGGGGCCGCTGGGGCTGGTCGAGGAGGGCGAGCAGCATGTTCAGGCGGTCGTCGATGGAGTGGTGACGGGTCTCCACCAGGCCGTCCGTGTACAGGACCAGCAGGTCACCGGGGTCCAGTTCGGTGGTGGCGGTCTCGAAGGGGATGCCGCCGACGCCCAGCGGGGCCCCGCTGGGCAGGTCCAGCAGGGCAGGGGCACGGCCGACGCGGGCCAGCGCGGGCGGCAGGTGTCCCGCGTTGGCGATGCGGCACAGCCCCTGGTGGGGGTCGTAGACCGCGTACAGGCAGGTGACGATGTAGTGCTCCAGATCGCAGGTGATCTTGTCGAGGTGCTGGAGCACCACCTCGGGGTCGAGGTCGAGGTCCGCGTAGGCGCAGGTCGCCGTGCGCAGCCGGCCCATGGTGGCGGCGGCGTCGATGCCGTTGCCCATGACGTCGCCGACGACCAGCGCCGTCTTGTCGCCGGTCAGCGGGATGACGTCGTACCAGTCCCCGCCGACCTCGCTGGTGGTCTGGGCGGGCTGGTAGCGGGTGGCGAGGTCCAGGCCGGTGTGGTGCGGGGCGTGGTCGGGCAGCAGGCTGCGCTGCAGAGTGAGGGCGGTGTTGCGGACGCTCTGGTACCAGCGGGCGTTGTCCATGGCCACGGCGGCCCGGCCGGCCAGCTCGGTGGCCAGGATGACGTCGTCCTCGTCGAACGGCAGCGGGTTGCGGGTGCGCTTGAGGTCGAGGGCGCCGAGCACCTCGCCGCGCGCGATCAGCGGCACCGCGAGGTAGGAGTGGACCCCGGCACGCGCCAGCAACGTGGTGCCCTCGGGGTCGCGGGCGATGCGCTGCAGGTCGTGCTCGCCCACATGGCGCACCAGGACCGGCCGGCCGGTGTGCACGCACAGGGTGACCAGCCGGTCGCCGTCGTAGGCGGCGAGGTCGCCGGGGGAGTCGGCGGCGCGCAGGGCCACGGTGGGATGGGCCGCCTTGAGGGCCAGGGCGCGGAACAGCTCCGGGCCGCTGTCCAGTTTGCCGGTACGGCGGAAGGCGAGGGCGGAGTCGAGGACGTCCACGGCGACCACGTCGGCCAGCTCGGGCGCGGCGACCTCGGCCAGCTCGCGGGCGGTCTGCTCCACCTCCAGGGTGTTGCCCACGCGGGCGGAGGCGTCGGCGATGAGGGCGAGGCGCCGCCGGGCCCGGTCCGCCTCGGTGGCCGCGCGGTGCCGCTCGGTGACGTCGACGACCGAGGCGGCGGCGCCGAGAACGCGTCCGCCGGGGTCCTCGAGGCGGTAGAAGGACAGGGACCAGGCATGGTCGTGCTCGGGGTCGGCGGGGGTACGGCCCACGTGGTACTGGTCCAGGAGGGGGGTGCCGGTGGCCAGCACCTGGTGCAGGGCGGACTCGACGGTGTCGACGTCGGCGAAGGGCGCGGTCTCCCGCAGATGCCGGCCGATGTGCTCCTCGGCGGGGATGCCGTCGATGCGCTCCAGGGCGGGGTTCACCAGGAGGTAGCACAGGTCGGGGTCCATGAGGGCGAGGCCGATCGGGGACTGGTTGACCAGCCGCTCGCACAGCGCCAGGTCGGTCTCCAGACGCTGGAGGATGGTGTGGTCGGCGCCGATCCCCAGGGCGTAGACCTCCCCGCGGTCGTTCCACAACCGCATGTTGCGGAACTCCATCAGCCTGGTGTCGCCGTTCTTGTGCCGGATGGGGAAGGCACCGGCCCAGCTCCGGCCGGTCTGCATGACCTCGGTGAAGAGACTCAGCACGGTCTGGAAGTGCTCCGGGTGGACCAGCAGCCGCGCCGCGAACTGCCCGAGCGCCTCCTTCGGGGTGTAGCCGAACAATTCCTGGGCCTGCGGGCTCCAGAACACGATGCGCCCATCCTCGTCCAGCACCACCGCGGCGACGCTGAGCACGTCCAGCAGGCCGGTCCGCCGGGGGTGCCCGGGGCCGGAATCGTCGCCGTCCACCTGGAAGGGTTCGGCTGACATCGGGACCTCCCCTCCGCCTGCCGACGTGGCATGGCGACCTGTACCGCCATCGCTCCACGCCTGAATCAGGCTTCCGGTATCTCCATGCTGCCCCTGGGCGGGTGACCTGGACAGCCGGGGAAGCCGGGGGCCGCAGCCGGGAACCGCGCCGGGCGCGGCTTCGGGGCGCGCGGTGGTGTCCCTGCCACCCGGCCCCGACCGCCACCCGCGCGCGACGCGCCCCTGCCCCACCGGTGACGACAGTGCCTGGTGCTGTGGCCGGAAAGGTTCACCGGCTCACGACGCCCGGCACGGCACCTCGCCGCGTTGTCGCATCGCCCGAGTACATCCGGTACGCGGGCGACGCTCCGCGTTGCGATGCTCCCCCACTGCCTGAAGGGCGTGGGAGGTGCCCCCAGCACCGGACGCCGCGAGCTTTCCGGCAAACCTTTCCGGCCACAGCACTAGGCGGCCCGGCGCCCCGTGGGCCGACTGCGGACGATCACGAGCGGGTGCCCCCACGACGGCTTCCGCGGCGCCGGGCCAGCCACAGCGTCACGGCGCCGGCGGCGGCCACCAGCAGCACGGTGCGCTTGTCCCGTGCCGCCCGGGCCCCCTGGGCCGCCTTCTGCCGCAACGGCTCGGGCGCCTTCTCCTCCCACACCCGCCCGGCCTGTGACGCCTGCGCGCGGGCCTCGCCTACAGCCCGGGCCGCCTTGTCCCTGACCATGTCGGGCAGCCTGTCCTGCACCTGGTGCGCGATGCCGGCGGCCTTGGCCTTCAGCTCGGTGCCCTTCGCCGCGGCCTGCTCCTTGACTTCGGCGGCTTTGACCACGGCTTGCTCCTTGACTTCGGCGGCTTTGACCACGGCTTGCTCCTTGACTTCGGCGGCTTTGACCACGGCCTGCTCCTTCACCTCGGCCGCCTTCTCCTGGGCGCGGGCCTTGACGTCGGTTTTGGCCACCAGCGCCTCCACCGTCTGCCCCAGCTCCTCCCGGCGGTGCTCGAGCTGTACGCGCAGTTCCTCCGTGCCCGTGGCGGTCCGCTCGTCGCGAGTCGGCTTGCTCATCGGTGCGCACTCTCCTTGATCTCGGCCAGGTCGGCCTTCACGTTCTCGATCGTCTGCTCGGGCGCGGGCGGCGCGGCCCGGCCGACCTGCTTCTTCCCGGTCACGGCCAGGACCGCGGCGACAATGCCCAGCGCCACGGTGACGATCAGGGCGGCGGCCCACACCGGCAGTGGTACCGCCAGGGCCGCGATGACCGTGGCCACCAGGGCCTGCAGGGTGAGCAGACCCACGACTCCGGCGCCGCCGAACAGCCCGCCGCCCCTGCCGTAGCGCTTGCCCTTCTCCTTCATCTCCGCCTGCGCCAGCCTCAGTTCGCCGCGCACCAACTCCGTCAACTGCTGCGAGGCCCGCTGCACCAGCTCACTCACCGGCTCCTGACCGGAGCGGTTCACGCTGTGGTTGCGTCCGGTGTAGTGCGGCTGCGTGCTCGTCACGGAGATCACCACCCATCCGTATCGGTTCCTGCGATCGGCCGGCGCCCTGGCGCCCCGACCGTCCGGTGCGCTCGCGAGTACCCCGGTCAGCCCGTTTCAGGGCGCCCAACTCAGCCACTCCGCGCGGACTCCGCGCGCATCGGCAACGTTATGAACGGCGACTACCCGACTCTGATCAAGGATTTACCATCGTCGGATTGTTTCTGGACGAACCGCCCGGATAACGTCCTGGCAGAGGCCTCCCTCACTCAGCACACCGTGGGTCGGGCAAGGCTTCTGCGAGCATTTCCGGTCCGTCAACTTGTCTGTGCGCGCGTGCGGAACCGGCGAGGGCGGGGACATGGAAGAAGGCGGCGACGCGTTCGAAGGAGCACCGTCGAAACCGAGTGCACGTGAAGCCGTCACGCGCTCCACTTCTTCCGGGGTATTGGCTTCTTCCGTTTTCCGTGGCGTCACTTACGGAACATCAGGAACGCCCGGTCCGCGGTCGAGCGCACCGTACTGACGCAGTCCTCCCGTCCCCACGCGCACGCCACTCGGCGGTGACCGGCAGCGGCGGCATCGCGCCGCACATCCGCCGACACGGCGGTCCCGGCCGGACCAGCCCTGACCAGTCGCTCTCCATCGGCACCACACAGAAGGGCACTTCCTTGCGCTCAAGCGCCGAACACGCGACACCGAAGCAGCCGGGCGGCAGACGCAGACGCCGGGCGGGCTCCGCGGCGGCCGCTCTGCTGTCCGCCGCCGCACTCCTGGCCGGCGGACCGCTCACGGCGACCGCGTCCGCGGCCTCGGCCACCTCGGCGGCCCACGTCAAGCACCTGTGCGCCCACGCCACCAAGCCGGGTCACATGGCCTGCCTCGCCGAGGCCAGGACCGACATCGTCCAGCACATGACGCTCAGCCCGAACGCCACACCGTCCGGCTACGGCCCCTCGGACCTGCAGAGCGCCTACAACCTGCTGTCCGGCACGGCCGGTTCGGGCCGGACCGTGGCGATCGTCGACGCCATGGACGACCCCACCGCCGAGTCGGACCTCGCCACCTACCGGTCCCAGTACGGCCTTCCCGCCTGCACCACCGCGAACGGCTGCTTCCGCAAGGTCAACCAGACCGGCGGCACCACCTACCCGAGTGCGGACGCCGGATGGGCCGGTGAGATATCCCTCGACCTCGACATGGTCAGCGCCGTCTGCCCGCAGTGCCACATCCTGCTCGTCGAGGCGAACTCCCCCAGCGTGTCCGACCTCGGCACGGCCGAGAACGAGGCCGTCGCCCTCGGCGCGAAGTACGTCTCCAACTCCTTCGGCGGCACCGAGGACCCGAGCGAGACCACCGCGGACGTCCAGTACTTCAACCACCCCGGCGTCGCCATCACGGTCAGCGCCGGTGACGGCGGCTACGGCGCCGAGTACCCCGCCAGCTCCCCGTACGTCACGGCGGTCGGCGGCACCTCGCTCGTCCGCGCGAGCACCTCCCGGGGCTGGAGCGAGTCGGTGTGGTCCACCGACAGCACCGACGGCACGGGATCCGGATGCTCCGCGGTCGAGCCCAAGCCGTCCTGGCAGTGGGACACCGGCTGCTCCGGTCGCAGCGTCGCGGACGTCTCGGCGGTCGCCGACCCGGCCACCGGCGTCGCCGTCTACGACACCTACGGGGCCTCCGGCTGGGACGTCTACGGCGGCACCAGCGCGTCCTCGCCCATCGTCGCGGCCACCTACGCCCTCGCGGGCACCCCGACCGCGAACAGCTACCCCTCCTCGTACCTCTACGGCAACACGGCGACGCTGAACGACGTCACCACGGGGTCCAACGGGACCTGTTCTCCCGCCTATCTGTGCACCGCGGGCTCCGGTTACGACGGCCCGACGGGCCTCGGCACGCCCAACGGCACCGCCGCCTTCACCGGCGGACCGAACACCGTCAACGCGCTGCAGCCCGGACAGAAACTGACCTCCGGCCACCGGCTGAGCAGCGCGAACGTGACGCTGTCCATGGGCGGCGACGGCAACCTGGTCGCCTACCTCAAGACCGGCGCGGCGGGCAACGGCCCGGCGATCTGGTCCAGCCACACCTCGGGTCACTCGGGGGCGTACGCCTACATGCAGAGCGACGGCAACCTCGTCGTCTACGCCGCCGACGGCGGCGCCCTGTGGTCCACCCACACCTACGGTCACACCGGCGCCTACCTCCTGCTGCAGGACGACGGCAACCTCGTGGTGTACGGCGCCGGCGGCGGCCCCAGCACCGGCGGGTCGCTCTGGGCGGACGGCACCAACGTGCGCGCGACGACGATCAAGTCGGGCCTGAAGCTCAATGGCGGCTGGTGGACCCAGACCCGGTACACGCGCCTGGTGGTGCAGGCGGACGGCAATGTCGTGATGTACCGCACGCGCGACGGCAAGGCCATCTGGTCCACCGGAACCTACGGTCACGCGGGCGCCTACATGGACATGCAGAGCGACGGCAACCTGGTCGTCTACAAGAGCGGCGGCGGCCCCAGCACCGGCGGCGCCCTGTGGTCCACCCACACCTACGGCCACTCCGGCGCCTACGCCCTCATGCAGAGCGACGGCAACTTCGTCGTCTACAGGAGCGGCGGCGGCCCCGGCACGGGCGGCGCCCTGTGGGCCAGCAACACCTACAAGTCGGTTCCCTGACCTTCCCCACCACCGGCTGCCCCGCCCGACGAACGGGCGGGGCAGCCGCGTCCACCCCGCACATCACTTCGGCGCCGTGTCCTTGCAACTCTCCGAAACCTTCACCACGCCGAAGATCACCGGGAAATCGACCTGCTCACGCCCTGCGCCAGGCGCTGAGCAGTTCTTCAGGGCCGTATGCCGCCTGAAGGCCGGAACAAGTGACCCCGTTGCGGGAGACCGCCACGAGCGGTACCGGCTCGTCGGTGATCGCCGCCCGATGCTTCTGCAGAGCGGCCAGGTCGTGGCTGTCGAACGCCGAGTTCTCCAGCCACTTGACCGAACCGAGGAAGAGCAACTGCTTGGCCACCGGCTGCCGGTCGGCACCCACCAAGTCGATTTCGACGTCGTTGCTGCGCGTCCAGTACCCGCCGATCACCGGGGTGGGGGGCACGAGTCCGTCCGGCAGGAGGCGGGCGAGGGATTCCCGGACGAGGGGCTCGATCGCCCGCCCCCGCCAGCTCGTCCACTGCTCCTTGATCCGGCTCAGCGTGAGATCTCCCCGCATCCGCTCGATCTCCGCCATGTGCGGATCCAGAAACGCGAGCCAGAACCGGAGGTAGGGATCGGCCACGCGGTAGCGGCGCTCCTTCGACGGTCTCAGCGACAGGGGCAGCTCGGCTGCCACCACCCGTTTCTCGGTCAGGACATCAGTGGCCCGGGTGAGTGTGGTGTGGGCGATGCCACCCGCGGCGCGCGCAATGTTGGTGAAGGTTCGCTCTCCGCTGCCGATGGCGCGTAGGACTTCCCTGCTCATCGCCTGCGGTGGAAACTCCGCGGCCAGTGACCGCTCGGCGGAGACCAACAGCGCCGAGATCGGGTTGTCCAGCGAGTCGCGAAGGAACTCCCAGAGATCCGCTCCGGGCCGCCACTCCGCGCAGATCAGCGGGAGACCGCCCGTGACCAGGGCGGCGTCGAAGGCGGCCGCCGGCTCAAGTCCGAGCATCTCGCCGATGTCGGCCGGGTTCAGCGGCCCCACGACCATTTCCCGGCCCCTCTGGTGGAAGGGGCGGTCGTAGCTGTTGAGCGCTTCCATCATCGACAGGTCGGATCCGACCAGGAGGAGGAGTACGGGTTTGCGGCTGAGCAGACGGTCCCATGCCCGCTGGAGCATGCCCTCGAAGGCGTCGATGCGGTCCATGAGATAGGGAACCTCGTCGATGACGACCACGCTCGGGCTGTCGCCGGGAAGGATCTCCGCGAGCAGCCTGAATGCCGCATTCCACTGCTCTGGGGCCTCCTCCGAGAACAGTTCCCGCCCCGGGAGAGTGGACCTGGCGACGGCGTCGAGCAACTCCGTCAGCTCGTTCTCCGCCGTGCCGCCCGCCGCAGTGAAGAAGAGGTACGGCGTCTCGGTGCGCCGGAGAAATTCCTCGACGAGGCTGGACTTGCCGACCCGCCTCCGTCCGCGCATGAGGATGCACTGACCGGGTTTCGCCGACCCGACGGCATCGTGAACCGCCTGCAAGGCGTTGCCGAGGACGTTCAGCTCGCGGTCCCGCCCGATGAAACGACGCATGCACAGTCTCCCGCAAGAGATAGTATCGATGGAGATACTATCGCTACCGATACTTACCGGGCGCGATGCTCCTGACCGGACACTCCTGGACGCAACCAGAGACGTCTAAGCGGCTTGACGGAAACTGAGACGGACAACGTCGAAGGGCCCCACTGCGAACAGTGGAGCCCTTCGACATCGTGCCCGGTGAGGCACTGGCGGAGGATACGAGATTCGAACTCGTGAGGGGTTGCCCCCAACACGCTTTCCAAGCGTGCGCCCTAGGCCTCTAGGCGAATCCTCCGCCGGAAACATTACATGACGCCGGGGAGTGCTAGCGAACTCGTTCGGGACCCGGCGATCGGGTAGGCTGGGGCTCAGCCCCTCACGCGGCGCTATCTGACTGAACTCCCCCAGGGCCGGAAGGCAGCAAGGGTAGGTTGGCTCTGGCGGGTGCGTGGGGGGTCTTTCGCGTCCGGGGACCGGTGCCCAGGGGCGGGCGCCGGGGGCTCTGGCGGCGCTGCGACTCGGGCCGGGCGCTTTGTCAGTGGGCGCCTATAACCTCGTAAGCGTGTCGTCTCTCGCGCTGTACCGCCGCTATCGCCCGGAGTCCTTCGCCGAGGTCATCGGGCAAGAGCATGTCACCGACCCGCTGCAGCAGGCGCTGCGGAACAACCGGGTCAATCACGCGTACCTGTTCAGCGGGCCGCGCGGATGCGGCAAGACGACCAGCGCGCGGATCCTGGCCCGCTGTCTGAACTGTGAGCAAGGTCCCACGCCGACGCCGTGCGGCGAGTGCCAGTCCTGCCGCGACCTGGCGAGGAACGGACCGGGGTCGATCGACGTCATCGAGATCGACGCGGCCAGTCACGGTGGTGTGGACGACGCCCGCGACCTGCGGGAGAAGGCCTTCTTCGGGCCTGCGGGCAGCCGGTACAAGATCTACATCATCGACGAGGCCCACATGGTCACGTCGGCCGGTTTCAACGCGCTGCTCAAGGTCGTCGAGGAGCCGCCCGAGCACCTCAAGTTCATCTTCGCGACCACCGAGCCCGAGAAGGTCATCGGGACCATCCGGTCGCGTACGCACCACTACCCGTTCCGGCTCGTGCCGCCGGGTACCCTGCGGGACTATCTCGCCGAGGTGTGCGAGAAGGAGAAGATCCCCGTCGAGGACGGGGTTCTGCCGCTGGTCGTGCGGGCGGGCGCCGGGTCCGTGCGTGACTCCATGTCCGTCATGGACCAGCTGCTCGCGGGCGCGGGCCCCGACGGTGTGACGTATGCCATGGCCACCTCGCTGCTCGGGTACACGGACGGCTCGCTCCTCGACTCCGTCGTCGAGGCCTTCGCCACCGGGGACGGGGCCGCTGCCTTCGAGGTCGTCGACCGCGTGATCGAGGGGGGCAACGAGCCCCGTCGGTTCGTCGCCGACCTGCTGGAGCGGCTTCGGGACCTCGTCATCCTCGCCGCCGTGCCCGACGCCGCCGAGAAGGGGCTGATCGACGCCCCGGCCGACGTGCTGGAGCGCATGCAGGCCCAGGCGGGCGTCTTCGGCCCGGCCGAGCTGAGCCGCGCCGCCGACATCGTCAACGAGGGGCTCACCGAGATGCGCGGGGCCACCTCGCCCCGCCTGCAGCTCGAGCTGATCTGCGCACGGGTGCTGCTGCCCGCCGCATACGGGGACGCACGGTCCGTCATGGCCCGCCTGGACCGCCTGGAGCGCGGCGTCAACTTCTCCGGCGGCGGCGCGGGCCCCGCCACGGGGTATGTCCCCGGTCCCGAGGCGCACGGCGGGGCGAGCGCGGGGGTGTCGTCCGTTCCCGCGGTGCCGCCCGGCGGTGGTCCGGCCGCGGCCAGGGCGGCGGTGCGGGCCCAGGGCCCAGGCGCAGGCAGTGCGCAGGGGCCGGGTGCGTACGACGGTGCGGCGACGCCTGCTCCCGCACCGCCCGCACCGCCCGGCCCGCTCGCGGCGACGCCGCCGGCTCCCGCTCCCGTGCAGCCAGGGCCCCAGACCACCCCCGCGCCCGCTCAGCCAGGGCCCCAGGCCGCCCCTGCGCCCGCTCAGCCAGGGCCTCAGGCATCTCCTGCTCCCGCCGGTCACGGCGCCTGGCCCACCGCGGCCGCCGCAGGCAGCGGCCGACGGCCCGGCGGGTGGCCCACGGCGGCGCCCGCGGGCGGAGGGCAGCCCCCGGCCACGCCCACGCGACCGGCGGCGCCCGCAGCCACGCCGGCGCCGGCAGCCTCCGCTCCCGCACCGGCCGCCGCACCGGCGTCCGGCGGGCTCGACCCCCGCGGGATGTGGCCGAACATCCTGGAGGCGGTGAAGAACCGCCGCCGCTTCACCTGGATCCTGCTCAGTCAGAACGCGCAGGTCGTGGGGTTCGACGGGACGACGCTGCAGATCGGCTTCGTCAACGCCGGGGCCCGGGACAACTTCCTCAGCAGCGGCAGCGAGGACGTCCTGCGGCAGGCCCTGGGCGAGCAGTTCAACGTGCAGTGGAAGATCGAGGCGATCGTCGACCCCTCGGGCGGCTCGGCACCGCCGGCCTCGGGCCCCGGCTTCGGCGGCGGTTATCCGTCCGGTGGGGGCGGTGGCTACGGCTCGGGCGCCCCGTCGACGCCCCGTCCCGCACCCCAGCAGCCGGCTCCGGCTCCGGCTCCGGCCCCGCGCCCGGCGGCGCCCGCGACCCCAACCCCGGCTCCGGCGGCGCCCGCCCCCGCACCGACCGCGCCCCCCGCACCGGAGCGTCATGTGGTCGCCCCCGAGGACGACATGCCGGAGGACGACGACCCCGACCTCGACGAGTCGGCCCTCTCCGGCCACGAACTGATCGTCAGAGAGCTCGGGGCCACGGTGGTCGAGGAGTTCTCGAACGAGTAGGAACCCCGAGAGCGCGATGAGCGGGGAGTCCTGGGAGGAACCCACAAACCTCCGCCCCGCCCCTCTTCGGCGGCCCCCACAAGGTCACTCGCCCGCGCCCGTTAGGCTGACCCCGTGAAGGTCCTCGTCATCGGTAGCGGCGCCCGCGAACACGCCCTGTGCCGTTCCCTCTCCCTCGACCCCGACGTCACCGAGCTGCACTGTGCCCCCGGCAACGCGGGTATCGCCGAGGTGGCCCGGTTGCACCAGGTCGACGCCCTCGACGGACAGGCCGTGGCCGCGCTGGCCGGCGAGCTCGGCGCCGGGCTGGTCGTCGTCGGCCCGGAGGCGCCGCTCGTCGCAGGGGTCGCCGACGCCGTGCGCGGGGCAGGGATCCCCGTCTTCGGCCCCTCCAAGGAGGCCGCGCAGCTCGAGGGCTCCAAGGCCTTCGCCAAGGACGTGATGGCGGCCGCGGGTGTCCCCACCGCACGGTCGTACGTCTGCACGAACGCCGAGGAGGTCGAGGAGGCGCTCGACGCCTTCGGCGCCCCGTACGTCGTGAAGGACGACGGCCTCGCCGCCGGCAAGGGCGTCGTCGTCACCGCCGACCTCGAGGTCGCCAGGGACCACGCGGCCGCCTGTGAGCGTGTCGTCATCGAGGAGTTCCTCGACGGCCCCGAGGTGTCCCTGTTCGCCGTCACCGACGGCGAGACGGTCGTCCCGCTCCAGCCCGCCCAGGACTTCAAGCGCGCCCTGGACGGCGACGAGGGACCGAACACCGGCGGCATGGGCGCGTACTCGCCGCTGCCGTGGGCCGACCCGAAGCTGGTCGAGGAGGTGCTGCAGACGGTTCTGCAGCCGACCGTCGACGAGATGCGCCGCCGCGGCACGCCGTTCTCCGGGCTGCTGTACGCGGGACTCGCGATCACCTCGCGCGGCGTTCGGGTCATCGAGTTCAACGCCCGTTTCGGCGACCCCGAGACCCAGGTCGTCCTCGCCCGGCTGAAGACCCCGCTCGCCGGTGTGCTGCTGGCCGCCGCGAACGGCACCCTCGCCGACCTCCCGCCACTGCGCTGGAGCGACGACGCGGCCGTCACCGTGGTCGTGGCCTCCCACAACTACCCGGGCACCCCGCGCACCGGCGACTCGATCACCGGGCTCGACGAGGTGGCGGTCCAGGACGCCCCGCACGCTTACGTCCTGCACGCCGGCACCCGGCGCGAGGGCGACGCGGTGGTGAGCGCGGGCGGCCGCGTGCTGTCCGTCACGGCGACCGGTGCGGACCTCACCGAGGCGCGCCGCCGGGCGTACGCGGCGGTGGGGCGCATCGGACTCGAGGGCTCCCAGCACCGTACGGACATCGCGGCCAAGGCCGCGGGCGCCGGCATCTGAAACGTCGGCGCCGGCATCCGACACGCCGGCGTCCGGCCTCGGCGCGTCCGCGCCGTGGTCACGCCGGGCGATGAACCTCGTGGGCCCCGGATCCGTCTCAGGATGCGGGGCCCGTGTCATGCGGTGGTGTCATGTGGTGGTGTCGCGCGAAGGCTCGGCGCGGACCGGGCGGAATCCTGACCCGGCCGTTGCCCTGCGTCAGCCACCTTTCCCCAAAGCCATTCCATCGAGTGAGCGGTGTCCCGTCCGGCTGACGACGGCCGGAGCCCCCAACTAGGGTGCGGCGCAGGCGTTCCGGCACTTGGCCCACCGGCATTGCGATGTCAGTGGTGGGTGCCACAGTGGGGGAGTGAGCAACGCACGGGCATCCGGCGGCGACTTCCGTGACGCAGAGCGTCACGGCACGCGTCGTGCCGGGCAGAGGCGGGTCGGAGGGGGTGACGTCAGGTCGTGACCGGTATGGGTGTGGAGGCGGGCGCGCAGGCCGCGCGCTCACGGGCCCTCGCCGTGCTGCGGATCCGCAGCCGGGCGCTGGCCGTCGCCCTGCTGCCCGCGGCCGTCGCCGTCGTGCTGCTCGTCGGCGGTGCCACGGGTCACCTCGGCGGAGAGCGCTGGGGGACCGCCCGCTGGATCGTGACCGGCATCGCCGTGGTGGTCCTGCTGTGCGCCGCCGGTATCGCCCTCGTGATCGCCCGCGCCCGCCCGGCCATGAGCCCGACGGTGCCGATAGCGGAGGACGCGGCACCCGATCTGTACCGGATGGTCAGAGACCTGGCCGACCGCCTCGACGTGCCGGCGCCGTCCGCCATAGCGCTGACCCCGGACTGCGACAGCTGGCTGGAGGACCGCACCCACCCCGCTCACGGCCCGCCGGGCCCGCCGCCCGGGGAGGAGATATCCGGCGCCCGCGGCATACGCGGTCTCTCGGCCCCCCGACAGCACCGGGCCGCGACCGCGCCCGTACTCGTCATCGGCTCGCCGTTCCTGTGGTGGATGCGGGTGGGCGAGCTGCGGGCGGTCCTCGCCCCGGTGGTCGCCGGTACGGGACCGTCGGCGCACCCGGACATAGCGGCGGCACGGCGCTTCGTCCGGGGGCTGGACGCCGCGGTGGCGGTGACGTCGGCACCGGCGCACGGGCCCGTGATCCGTACGGTGCTGGCGGGCGTCGGCTGGGTGGCGCGACTGCTGTTGCGCAGCTGTCGCGGGCATGCGGAGGAGATGGAGCGGGGGGTGGCGGCGGCTGCGGCCGAGCGGGCACAGGCTGTGGACTACGGGGTGCGGATCGTTGCGCAGGAGCAGGTGGGGCTGGCGTACGCGGGCTGGGACCGGCTGCTGACCCGGGTGGCGCTGCCGGCCTGGCGGATGGGCCGTTGGCCCTCGCGCCTGGACGCGGGCGTGGTCGCGGCGCTCACGGAGCTGTCGCGCCGGGACCGGCTGGCCGAGGGCTTCACCTCGCGGCTGGGAGAGCGGCCGGCCTGTGACCTGCTCGAGGAGCCCGGCCTGGTGGACGAGGCGGCGTCCCTGCTCGCTGCCCGCCTCTTCCACGGAGGCCCGGCCGAGCCCGGTCCCCATTGGGCGCCGGTGGACTGGCAGGAGTACCCGGACGAGGTCGTCGACCGCAAGTGGCGCACGGACGCGGCCCGCCTGCACCGCGTCCTGGACGCCCTCGGCGTCCACCACGCCCGCCACGAAACGGTCCCCGAGGCGGGCGGACCGACGCTGGAGCGGGTCCTGGAGTACCTGACGGTCCGCCCGGCCGCCGACGCGAGCGGCACGCCGACGGGTGAGGGCGGGAGCGTCAGGGGTGAGCGTGGGTCCGACGGCGTACGTCTCCCGGGCGAGGACGGCGCCGACGACGAGACCGCCGACGTTCCCGACGACGACGCGGTCGCCAGTGTGCGGACCGCCGCGCTCGCCGCCGGGCTCAGCACCGAGATGGCGCGGGAGGAGGCGGCGGGGGCGATGCCCGGCGGCGCCGGGGTACAGGGACAGGGGCCGGACCGTGCGGTGTGGGACGCCGCCGCGATGCTCCCGCTGTTCCCGCTCCAGCCGCCCCGCACCGGCCGCGAACTGCTTGTCGACCACGTCGCCGCGGTGGTGTGCTGCGCCGCGATGGACACGGCGGGAGCGGCACCGGGCCTCGACTGGCTGGACGGCCCGTCCCTCCTGGTGAGGGGCGAACGCGCGGCCGACCTCTCCCCCCGGGTCCGCACCCTCGTCGAGGAGGGCGACCCCACCCCGCTGCGCACCTGGCTCCGCACCCTCGGCGTACGCCCCGAGAAACCGGTCCGCCTGGTCTGACGACCGCTGACGACCGCCGACGACTGCTCCGCCTGGTCCGACAGCCGCTCCGCCTGGTCGTACGACCGCTCCGACCGCTCCGACCGGTCCGAGGGCGGGGTCCGCCCGGTCCGAGGACCGATGTGCATGATCCGACGACCGCTCCGCCTGGGCCGAGACCGCACTGACCTGGGGCTGACCTGGGGCTGACTTGGGGCTGACCTGGGGAAACCCCGCCCGCCCCGTTCCACAAGCCCGACCCCTGGCCGCAGAATCCCATTCCGTTCACGTCAATTCGCGACGAACGGTGACGGAGTGGGTGCGTTATGTGATGTGCTGGGTACCGATCGCGTACTCGGTAAGGGCTTACGTACGGCTCACGGGGGACGAGGGAGGGGACACGCATGGGGTCGGAACACATCCGCCGGTGGGAGTCGGGTGCTCTCGCGCACGCCGTGACGGATCCTTTCGGCCAGGGTCCCGTTCCCTGGCTTCGGGGCAGTGAGACGTACTTCGACGACACGGGCCACGTGGTCCCCTGGTACGTGGACCCGGCCCCGGCCCACGTCCCCGCCCAGGGCCAGAAGGGGGCTCGGATCCCGGCGCCCCGCACCGGCGGCCCCCGCTCCGCGGACGACGTCCACCGCCAGATCAAGGGCTTCACCTCGACCGGCGCCGTCGCTCCCGGCGAGGCCCTGGACTTCCACATCACCGTCGACCCGCCCCAGGAGTTCGCCGTCGACGTGTACCGGATCGGGCACTACAGCGGCGACGGAGCGGCCAAGATCACCACGAGCCCCCGTCTCTCGGGCATCGTCCAGCCGCCGCCGCTCACCGCGGACCGCACGGTCTCCTGTCATCACTGGTGGCTGTCCTGGCGGCTGCAGATCCCGTCGTACTGGAGTGTCGGCGCTTACGTCGCCGTGCTGACCACCGCCGACGGCTACCGCTCCCACGTCCCGTTCACCGTCCGCGACGCCCGCCCGGCCGATCTGCTCCTACTGCTCCCGGACATCACCTGGCAGGCGTACAACCTCTACCCGGAGGACGGCCGCACCGGAGCCAGCCTCTACCACGCCTGGGACGACAGCGGTCGGTTGCTCGGCGAGGCCGACGCCGCCACCACGGTCTCCTTCGACCGCCCGTACGCCGGCGCGGGCCTGCCTCTGCACGTCGGTCACGCGTACGACTTCATCCGCTGGGCCGAGCGGTACGGCTACGACCTCGCCTACGCCGACGCCCGCGATCTGCACGCCGGCCGCGTCGACCCCACCCGCTACCGCGGCCTCGTCTTCCCAGGGCACGACGAGTACTGGTCGGCGCAGATGCGCCGCACCGTGGAGCTCGCCCGCGAGCACGGCACGTCGCTGGTCTTCCTCTCCGCCAACACCATGTACTGGCAGGTGGAACTCGGCCCGTCCGCGTCCGGCGTCCCCGACCGCCTGCTCACCTGCCGCAAGCGACGCGGCCCCGGAAAGCCGGTTCTGTGGCGGGAAATCGACCGTGCGGAGCAGGAGCTGATCGGCATCCAGTACGCGGGCCGGGTGCCCGAGCCCCACCCGCTCGTGGTCCGCAACGCCGACCACTGGCTGTGGGAGGGGACCGGCGCCGACGAGGGCGACAAGCTGGACGGGATGGTCGCCGGGGAGGCGGACCGTTACTTCCCGCGCGCCCCACTGCCCGACCACGAGGGCCGCGTCCTGCTCGCCCACTCCCCGTACCGTGACGGCGAGGGCGTCCCGCGCCACCAGGAGACCTCCCTCTACCGCGCCCCTTCCGGCGCCCTGGTCTTCGCGTCCGGGACGTTCGCTTGGTCCCCCGCGCTGGACCGCCCAGGCCACGTCGAACCCCGTGTCCAGCAGGCGACGGCGAACCTCCTGGACCGCATCTGCAAACGGGACTGAACCCACCCCTCCCCGGCCCCGCGGACCGACGCGCTCCCGGCATGGGGGACAATCGAGCCATTGGGAGAGAACCACGGGGAGGGACCGTGTCCGGATTCGTCGAAAAGCCCGAACCCGTCCAGGTGCCGGGGCTGGTGCATCTGCACACCGGGAAGGTGCGCGACCTGTACCAGAACGAGGCGGGTGACCTCGTGATGGTCGCCAGCGACCGTACGTCCGCATTCGACTGGGTGCTGCCGACCGAGATCCCGGACAAGGGCCGGATCCTCACCCAGCTGTCGCTCTGGTGGTTCGACCTGCTCCGGGACCTGGTTCCGAGTCACGTCCTGAGCACCGAACTCCCGCCGGGCGCCCCCGCGGACTGGGCCGGCCGCACCCTGGTCTGCAAGTCCCTGACGATGGTCCCGGTGGAGTGCGTGGCCCGCGGCTACCTCACCGGCTCGGGCCTCGCCGAGTACAAGGAGTCCCGCACCGTCTGCGGCCTCGCCCTGCCCGAGGGCCTGGTCGACGGCTCGGAGCTGCCCGCCCCGATCTTCACCCCGGCGACCAAGGCCGCGGTCGGCGAGCACGACGAGAACGTCTCCTACGAGGAGGTCGCCCGCAAGGTCGGCGCCGAGACCGCGGCCCAGCTGCGGCAGGCGACTCTCGCCGTCTACGGACGCGCCCGCGACATCGCCCGCGACCGCGGGATCATCCTCGCGGACACCAAGTTCGAGTTCGGCTACGACGGAGACACCCTCGTCCTCGCCGACGAGGTCCTCACCCCGGACTCCTCCCGCTTCTGGCCGGCCGACCAGTGGCAGCCGGGCCGCTCCCAGCCGTCGTTCGACAAGCAGTTCGTACGGGACTGGCTCACCTCCCCCGCCTCCGGCTGGGACCGCACGAGCGAGCAGCCCCCGCCGCCGCTGCCGCAGGAGATCGTGGAGGCGACCCGCGCGAAGTACGTGGAGGCGTACGAGCGCCTGACCGGCGTGCGCTGGTCCTAGCCGACCCGGCCGACCGCAGACGACCGCACACAGGGCCCGGCGCTCGGCCGGGCCCCGACGGCGGCCACGAGCATCCGGACGCACCCCGAGGCACACGAAAAGCCCCCGGCCTGGGCCGGGGGCTTTTCTCTGGAGCGGACGACGAGGCTCGAACTCGCGACCTCAACCTTGGCAAGGTTGCGCTCTACCAACTGAGCTACGTCCGCACTGCGCGCTGCGCGAAGCCAACTATACCCAACCTCGCTCATGGGTGGTGCGCACGTGGGCACGCGGCGCTGTGGCAACCTTCACACCGCCCGAGGTGCCGCGGACACGAGAAAGGCCCCGGTCGATCGACCGGGGCCTTTCTCATGTGGAGCGGACGACGAGGCTCGAACTCGCGACCTCAACCTTGGCAAGGTTGCGCTCTACCAACTGAGCTACGTCCGCACTGCCTCCGACCGGCTCTCACCGATCGGTGCGAGCACCAGCCTACCTGATCCACAAGGGTGGTCGGACCGGTGTCGTGGAGCGGGTGACAGGGATTGCACACTGCGCCTCCCCCTTGGAAAGGGGGTGTTCTGCTACTGAACTACACCCGCGTGACCCCTCAGGCCTCGGCCTTCGTGGCCTCGCCCCTCGGCGTGCTCAGACTCTAGCTGATCACCAGGGGTGCAACGCAAGTCGGTTGCGTGCGTGCGCGGATGGGCAGTTGAGGCGCCCCCACGAGGGGCGCGGGAACTCTGCGAGCAAACCCGCACCGACCGGCACGGCCGTGACGAGCAGAACTCCCACGGCGCATGACACCCGGGGCCCGGGGTGGAGTTCCGCGACGGCCCCCCCGAGCCCGGCACAGCCGCGCGCCGCTCCCCTGCCGAGCCCGCGCAGTTACTGCGCCTCGGCGAACGCCTCGTACACCTTCTTGGGGATCCGCCCTCGCGGCGGCACGTCCAGCTTGTTGGAGCGGGCCCACGCCCGGACCGCGGCCGGGTCCGGGGTCAGGGCCGTGTGCGTGTACGCCCGGCCCGACTTGGCCTTCTTCCGCCCGGCCTCCACGTACGGCTCCAGCGCCTTACGCAGTTTCTTGGCATTGGCTTGATTGAGGTCGATCTCGTACGACTTGCCGTCCAGTCCGAAGACGATCGTTTCCGCCGCTTCTGAGCCGTCGATGTCGTCAAAGAGAGTGACCACGACACGCTGCGCCACGAATATCGGTCCCTTCGTGCGGCACCCCCGCGATGACACGCCATGACATGCGCAACGATGACGCGCGCAGTCGTCCGGCGGATGTCGGGGAGGTGTCGACTGTCCGGCAGTAATTGGGCAAAGTATCGGCTATTGCCTTTTCCTTTGTACAGTGCCCGGCATTGCATTGTGAAGAGAGACTGAATACTTCCGCGTGTCCGCGTGCAATGTCCTGGCAGCCTTCTCTCGCGGTTTTTCCGAGGATTTTCCGCGCAGGGCGCCGCGTCGATGCGCGATCGTGATGGCGGTCACGTAGGATGCTACGAATCTACGCGAGTAGAAATTGTGTGCGGGTAGTCTGAAGGAACCTGCTCAGCACCACACACCGGGAGTGCCAGTGGCACGCGTCGTAGTCGACGTCATGCTCAAGCCGGAGATCCTCGACCCCCAGGGCCAGGCGGTGCAGCGCGCACTGCCGCGCCTCGGTTTCGACGGCATCTCCGACGTACGTCAGGGAAAGCGATTCGAACTCGAGGTGGACGGGCCGGTCGACGACGCCGCGCTCGCCCGCATCCACGATCTCGCCGAATCCTTCCTCGCCAACACCGTGATCGAGGACTTCACCGTCAAGGTGGAGGAAGTGGCGGAGGCCTCGAAGTGACCACCCGTATCGGCGTCGTCACTTTCCCGGGCAGCCTCGACGACCGGGACACCCAGCGCGCGATCCGTATCGCCGGGGCGGAGCCCGTCGCCCTCTGGCACAAGGACAAGGACCTCAAGCGGGTCGACGCCGTTGTCCTGTGCGGCGGTTTCTCCTACGGCGACTATCTGCGGGCCGGAGCCATCGCCCGCTTCTCGCCGGTGATGGAGCCCCTCATCGAGCAGGCGAAGGCGGGCCTTCCGGTCCTCGGCATCTGCAACGGCTTCCAGATCCTCACGGAGGCCCACCTCCTCCCGGGCGCGATGCTCGGCAACGACCACCTCCACTTCATCTGCCGCGACCAGAAGCTGCGGGTGGAGAACGCGGACACTTCCTGGACCAGCGACTACGACGCCGGCCAGGAGATCCACATCCCGCTGAAGAACATGGACGGCCGGTACGTCGCCGACGAGTACACCCTCGACAAGCTCGAGGCCGAGGGCCGGGTCGCCTTCCGCTACTTGGGCTTCAACCCCAACGGCTCGCTGCGGGACATCGCCGGCATCACCAACGAGGCCGGCAACGTCGTGGGCCTCATGCCGCACCCCGAGCACGCCGTCGAACCGCTGATCGGTACCGGTCGTACCGACGGCCTCCCGTTCTTCACCTCGATCCTCAAGAAGCTGGTCACCGCATGAGCAGGACGCCTCTGGACACGGTCGAGCACGCGACCGCGACCCCCGACGTCGCGCTGCCCTGGGCCGAACTCGGCCTGAAGAAGGACGAGTACGAGCGGATCGTCGAGATCCTCGGCCGCCGCCCGACCGGCGCCGAGCTCGCCATGTACTCGGTCATGTGGTCCGAGCACTGCTCGTACAAGAGCAGCAAGGTCCACCTGCGCCAGTTCGGCGAGAAGGCCCCCGAGTCCGACGCCCTGCTCGTCGGCATCGGCGAGAACGCCGGTGTCGTGGACGTCGGCCAGGGCTACGCCGTCACCTTCAAGGTGGAGTCGCACAACCACCCCTCCTACGTCGAGCCCTATCAGGGCGCGGCCACGGGCGTCGGCGGCATCGTGCGCGACATCATCGCGATGGGCGCGCGCCCGGTCGCCGTGGTGGACCCGCTGCGCTTCGGCGCGGCCGACCACCCCGACACCAAGCGCGTCCTGCCGGGCGTCGTCGCCGGCATCGGCGGCTACGGCAACTGCCTGGGCCTGCCCAACATCGGCGGCGAGGTCGTCTTCGACGCCTGCTACCAGGGCAACCCGCTGGTCAACGCCGGCGCCATCGGTGTGATGCGGCACGAGGACATCCACCTCGCGAAGGCGTCCGGCGCGGGTAACAAGGTCATCCTGTACGGCGCCCGCACGGGCGGCGACGGCATCGGCGGCGCCTCGATCCTCGCCTCCGAGACCTTCGACGACGCCAAGCCCTCCAAGCGCCCCGCCGTCCAGGTGGGCGACCCCTTCCAGGAGAAGCTCCTCATCGAGTGCACCCTGGAGGCGTTCCGGGAGAAGCTGGTCGTCGGCATCCAGGACCTGGGCGCGGCGGGTCTGTCCTGCGCGACCTCGGAGCTGGCCTCGAACGGCTCTGGCGGCATGCGCGTCACCCTCGACGACGTCCCCCTGCGTGACTCGACGCTCTCCCCCGAGGAGATCCTGATGAGCGAGTCGCAGGAAAGGATGTGTGCGGTCGTCGAGCCAGAGAAGGTCGACCGCTTCCTGGAGATCTGCGCCAAGTGGGACGTCATCGCCACCGTCATCGGTGAGGTGACCGACGGGGACCGCCTGGAGATCTACTGGCACGGCGAGAAGATCGTCGACGTCGACCCGCGCACGGTCGCGCACGAGGGCCCGGTCTACGAGCGCCCGTACGCCCGCCCGTCCTGGCAGGACGAGCTGCAGGCCGACGACGCGAACAAGCTCCCGCGCCCGGCGACGTCCGAGGAGCTGAAGGACCAGGTCCTGAAGCTGGTCGGCTCGCCCAACCAGGCGTCCAAGAAGTGGATCACGCAGCAGTACGACCACTTCGTGCAGGGCAACACGGTCCTCGCCCAGCCCGAGGACTCCGGCATGATCCGCATCGACGAGGAGTCCGGCCTCGGTGTGGCCATCGCCACGGACGGCAACGGCCGGTACGCCAAGCTCGACCCGTACGCGGGCGCGCAGCTGGCCCTCGCGGAGGCGTACCGCAACGTGGCGACCACGGGCGCCAAGCCGCTGGCGGTCTCCGACTGCCTGAACTTCGGCTCGCCCGAGGACCCGGCGGTGATGTGGCAGTTCGCGGAGGCCGTCCGCGGTCTGGCGGACGGCTGCCGGCAGCTGGGCACCCCGGTGACCGGCGGCAACGTCTCCCTCTACAACCAGACGGGCGAGGCGGCCATCCACCCGACCCCGGTGGTCGCCGTGCTGGGCGTCATCGACGACGTCGCCCGGCGCACCCCGGTCGCCTTCCAGGAGGTGGGCCAGCTGCTGTACCTCCTCGGCGACACCCGTGAGGAGTTCGGCGGTTCGGCCTGGTCGCAGGTGATCCACGACCACCTCGGCGGTCTGCCCCCGCAGGTCGACCTGGAGCGCGAGCGCCTCCTCGGCGAGATCCTCATCTCCGCCTCCCGCGACGGCATGATCGACTCCGCGCACGACCTGTCCGACGGCGGTCTGATCCAGGCCGTGGTCGAGTCGGCGCTGCTCGGCGGCAAGGGCGCGCGGCTGATCGTGCCGGACGGGCTGGACGCGTTCACGTTCCTCTTCTCCGAGTCGGCGGGACGCGCGATCGTCGCCGTGCCGCGCTCGGAGGAGGTCCGATTCAACGACATGTGCGGTGCGCGCGGCCTGCCGGCCACCCGCATCGGTGTCGTGGACGGGGAAACCGTCGAGGTCCAGGGCGAGTTCGAGCTGACCCTGGCCGAACTGCGTGAGGCCCACGAGGGCACCATCCCGGCTCTGCTTGCGTAGGTGTTCGTCGGACAGCAGTACGACTGACAGTGAAGGCCCCACCCGGTCGACGGGCGGGGCCTTCACCGTTCGCGTTCCCCCCGCCCCCCGACCCCGCCCCCGCCTCCCGCGTTCCCTCCGCCCCCGCCTCCCACGCCCACTAGGCTCGGCGCCATGCCCCCGGCCAAGAAGCGCACTCGGACGTACGACCCCGTCAGGACCCGCACCGCCGTTCTCGCGCAGTTCGGGAACGTACGGGAGGCCGTGCGCACCCTCACGGCCGAACAACTCGCGCTGCCCACCCGGCTCGGGGACTGGACCGTACGGGAACTGGCCACGCACATCGGGATGGCCCTCTCGGCCTTCGGGCGGTTCCTCGACAGGCCGGAGCCCGCCGCGCAGAACGCCACCGTCCTCGACTGGCCCTTCGCGACCTCCGCCAACGCCGGTGCCATCGCGGACACCACCCGCACACTCGCCGCCCAGAACCCCGACCTCGACACCTACCTCGCCGGCATCGAGAAGGAGTTCTCGGAACTCCTCGCCGCCCACCCCGGCACCCGGCTTCTCGACAGCTCCGTGGGCGCCATGCCGATCGCCGACTACCTGGTCACCCGCACCGTCGAACTCGTCGTCCACACCGACGACCTGAACGCCGCCGTCCCCGGCCTCGACATCTCCTACGACCGCCAGGCCCTCGCGGCCGCCACCCGGCTGCTCGCCGACGCGCTCGCCGTGAAGGCGCCCGGCGCCTCCACCGAGGTGCGCGTCCCGCCGTACGCCGTCGTGCAGTGCATCGAAGGCCCCCGGCACACCCGCGGCACCCCGCCCAACGTCGTCGAGACCGACCCGCTGACCTGGGTCCGGCTCGCGACCGGCCGTACGAGCTGGGACACGGCCCGCGCCGACGCCAAGGTCAGCGCGAGCGGCGAACGGGCCGACCTGAGCGGGCTGCTGCCCCTGATGGCGTGACGACGTGACCGCCGTGAGCCCCGCGAAGGCGACGGTACGCGCCGGTCGCTTCACCCAGCGCATCCCCGGCCACCCACCCGGAAGATGTGCGACGGCTCACTCATGGACACCGGCGAGCCGCTGAGCGAGCTCTCGGGCCGCCCGCTCGTCCTCCGCCCCCGACCACCGGAGCGCCTCGCTGACCAGCGAAAACGGCAAGGGTGTCAGCGCGGTCGCCGAGCGCCGACCACGGGCGTGCGGCCACTGCGCACGGCGTGCGGCATCGATGACCGGATTCGGACCAGTGCACGATCTCGCCTACACTCGGTGGCGTGCCACGTGGTGACGGTCGACTCAATCACGATCTGCTCCCCGGTGAGAAAGGCCCCCAGGACGCGTGCGGCGTCTTCGGTGTCTGGGCTCCGGGCGAAGAGGTCGCAAAGCTCACGTACTTCGGGCTCTACGCCCTCCAGCACCGGGGTCAGGAATCCGCGGGTATCGCGGTGAGCAACGGCTCCCAGATCCTCGTCTTCAAGGACATGGGCCTGGTCTCCCAGGTCTTCGACGAGACCTCCCTCGGTTCGCTCCAGGGTCACATCGCGGTCGGTCACGCCCGCTACTCGACCACCGGTGCCTCCGTCTGGGAGAACGCCCAGCCGACGTTCCGGGCCACCGCCCACGGTTCGATCGCGCTCGGCCACAACGGCAACCTGGTCAACACGGCGCAACTCGCCGAGATGGTCGCCGACCTCCCCAAGGAGAACGGCCGCGCCACCCAGGTCGCCGCCACCAACGACACCGACCTCGTCACCGCCCTCCTCGCGGGCCAGGTCGACGACGACGGCAAGCCGCTGACCGTCGAAGAGGCGGCTCCCAAGCTCCTCCCTCAGGTCAAGGGCGCCTTCTCGCTCGTCTTCATGGACGAGAACACCCTCTACGCGGCCCGTGACCCGCAGGGCATCCGCCCGCTGGTCCTCGGCCGGCTGGAGCGCGGCTGGGTCGTCGCCTCCGAGACCGCCGCGCTGGACATCGTCGGCGCGAGCTTCGTCCGCGAGATCGACCCGGGCGAGTTCGTCGCGATCGACGAGAACGGCCTGCGCACCTCGCGGTTCGCGGAAGCGAAGCCGAAGGGCTGTGTCTTCGAGTACGTGTACCTGGCCCGCCCGGACACCGACATCGCCGGCCGGAACGTGTACCTCTCCCGCGTCGAGATGGGTCGCCGCCTCGCCAAGGAGGCGCCCGCCGACGCCGATCTGGTCATAGCGACGCCCGAGTCCGGCACCCCCGCCGCGATCGGCTACGCGGAGGCCTCCGGCATCCCGTTCGGCTCCGGCCTGGTGAAGAACGCCTACGTCGGCCGAACCTTCATCCAGCCCTCGCAGACGATCCGCCAGCTCGGCATCCGGCTGAAGCTGAACCCGCTGAAGGAAGTCATCAAGGGCAAGCGCCTGGTCGTCGTCGACGACTCGATCGTGCGCGGCAACACCCAGCGCGCCCTGGTGCGGATGCTGCGCGAGGCGGGCGCCGCCGAGGTCCACATCCGGATCTCCTCCCCGCCGGTGAAGTGGCCCTGCTTCTTCGGCATCGACTTCGCGACCCGCGCCGAGCTGATCGCCAACGGCATGTCGGTCGAGGAGATCGGTCGCTCCCTGGGCGCCGACTCCCTGGCGTACATCTCGATCGACGGCATGATCGAGGCGACCGCCATCGCCAAGCCGAACCTGTGCCGCGCCTGCTTCGACGGCGAGTACCCGATGGAGCTGCCCGACCCGGAGCTCCTCGGCAAGCAGCTGCTGGAGACCG
The DNA here is from genome assembly GCF_055639175.1 of Streptomyces sp. NPDC107546. Taxonomy (NCBI): domain Bacteria; kingdom Bacillati; phylum Actinomycetota; class Actinomycetes; order Kitasatosporales; family Streptomycetaceae; genus Streptomyces; species Streptomyces sp. NPDC107546. The sequence goes on from NZ_JBVKBA010000004.1 coordinate 354,393, forward strand.
AGCTGGCGGCCGGTCCCGCCGCCACGGCCGCGACCGACGCGATCCGTCGCCCGTAAGACCAGAGGGTCCGGGGGCGTCCCCCCGAAGACCCAGCCACCAACCCGAAAGATCCCAGGCAATGTCTGAGACCCAAACCGGTGCTTCCTACGCGGCGGCAGGCGTCGACATCGAAGCGGGCGACCGCGCCGTGGAGCTCATGAAGGAGTGGGTGAAGAAGACGCAGCGCCCCGAGGTCCTCGGCGGCATCGGCGGCTTCGCCGGCCTCTTCGACGCCTCCGCGCTCAAGCGCTACGAGCGTCCGCTGCTCGCCTCCGCCACCGACGGCGTCGGCACCAAGGTCGACGTCGCGCGTCGGATGGGCGTCTACGACACCATCGGCCACGACCTGGTCGCCATGGTCATGGACGACATCGTGGTGTGCGGCGCCGAGCCGCTGTTCATGACCGACTACATCTGCGTCGGCAAGGTCCACCCCGAGCGGGTCGCCGCGATCGTGAAGGGCATCGCCGAGGGCTGCGTGCTGGCGGGATGCGCCCTGGTGGGCGGAGAGACGGCCGAACACCCCGGTCTGCTGGGTGCCGACGACTTCGACGTCGCGGGCGCCGGTACGGGCGTCGTGGAGGCCGACCGGCTGCTCGGCGCCGACCGCGTCCGCGAGGGTGACGCGCTGATCGCCATGGCGTCCTCCGGACTTCACTCCAACGGGTACTCCCTCGTCCGGCACGTCCTGCTCGACCGGGCGAAGCTCGGCCTGGACCAGCACATCGACGACCTCGGCCGCACCCTCGGCGAGGAGCTGCTCGAGCCCACGAAGATCTACTCGCTGGACTGCCTGGCCCTGATGCGCACCGCCGAGGTGCACGCGTTCAGCCACGTCACCGGCGGCGGACTCGCGGCCAACCTGGCCCGCGTGATCCCCGACCACCTGCACGCCGTCCTCGACCGCTCGACCTGGGCCCCCGCTCCGGTGTTCGACCTCGTCGGGAGGACCGGCGACGTCGAGCGCCTGGAGCTGGAGAAGACCCTGAACATGGGCGTCGGCATGATCGCGGTCGTCCCCGAGCAGTCGGTGGACGTCGCGCTCGCCGCCCTCGCCGACCGCGGCGTGGACCCATGGGTCGCCGGCGAGATCACCGAGCGGGGCGAGCACGAAACGGGTGCCGCCCTGGTCGGGGACTACGCCGGCTGAGACCCTGCCGACAGCACAGAACCCGGTCCGTGGCCAGGGCCACGGACCGGGTGAAAACTCAGTGCAGCGTCAAGCACCGCGACGGTGCCGAGAGGACGACTCGTCTTGCTCGTCCTCGTCGTCGTCCGCGTACAGCTCGGCGTACCGTGCGTACAGATCGTCGTCGTGCTCATCGTCCTCGAACCGGTCGCCGTTCGGCGACGCGTTCGACGTCGATGCGCCCAGCTCCTCGGCCAGGCGTGAGAGGTCCGTCCCACCGCTGTTGTACTTCAGCTGGCGGGCGACCTTCGTCTGCTTGGCCTTGGCCCGGCCGCGCCCCATGGCTCGACCCCCTCAACGACGGGGCTCGACGGCCCCAGAGTCTTGACACGCGTTCATGATCCGGAACGGGCTCTCCGCGGAGAGACCGGCCCGTAGGGCTTCCACGGTACCTGAGCCCACGCCCATACGGTACGTCGCCCGCAGGACGGGCGTGTGCCCATGACCGTCAAGGAGCCCTGTCCTCGCTGGTCACGGCCGATTTTAACCACTTATTGGCCGACGACCCGCCGAGGAAAGTGAGAGTCCTCTCAAACCCTCGCTCGGCGGGTACCGGTCAAACCCGGGTGGCCCCCCTCGGGAAGGTCACCGTCCGCGTGCCTCCGCCATCCGCTGCTCGGCGATCCGGTCGGCCGCGGCGGCCGGCGGAATGCCGTCTTCCTTCGCACGAGCGAAGATCGTCAGCGTGGTGTCGAAGATCTTCGCGGCCTTCGCCTTGCACCGGTCGAAGTCGAAGCCGTGCAGCTCGTCGGCGACCTGGATGACACCGCCGGCGTTGACGACGTAGTCGGGCGCGTACAGGATCCCGCGGTCCGCGATGTCCTTCTCCACACCCGGGTGCGCGAGCTGGTTGTTGGCCGCGCCGCACACCACCTTCGCCGTCAGCACCGGCACCGTCTCCTCGTTCAGCGCCCCGCCCAGCGCGCACGGGGCGTAGATGTCCAGGCCCTCGGTGCGGATGAGGGCAGCGGTGTCGGCGGCGACGGCGACCTGCGGGTGCGCGTCGGTGACCCGGCGCACGGCGTCCGGCCGCACGTCCGTGATGACCACGTCGGCGCCGTCCTCGAGCAGGTGCTCCACCAGGTAGTGCCCGACCTTGCCGACACCCGCGATGCCGACCTTGCGCCCGCGCAGCGTCGGGTCGCCCCACAGGTGCTGCGCGGAGGCCCGCATGCCCTGGAAGACGCCGTACGCGGTGAGCACGGAGGAGTCGCCCGCGCCGCCGTTCTCGGGGGAGCGGCCGGTGGTCCAGGGGCACGCCCGGGCCACCACGTCCATGTCGGCCACATACGTACCGACGTCGCAGGCGGTGACGTACCGACCACCGAGCGAGGCCACGAAACGGCCGTAGGCCAGCAGCAGCTCCTCGGTCTTGATCCGCTCGGGGTCGCCGATGATGACGGCCTTGCCGCCGCCGTGGTCGAGACCGGCCATGGCGTTCTTGTACGACATCCCGCGCGAGAGGTTCAGTGCGTCGGCGACGGCCTCCTCCTCGCTCGCGTACGGGTAGAAGCGCGTGCCGCCGAGGGCGGGGCCCAGAGCGGTGGAGTGGATCGCGATGACGGCCTTGAGGCCACTGGCCCTGTCCTGACAGAGCACGACCTGCTCATGACCCCCTTGATCCGAGCGGAACAGGGTGTGCAGGACGCCGTCGGTTACGTCGGTCACGGTGGTGACTCCCGGTTGAGTAGCGGCGGTTGGGGGAGGGTCCCGTGCGGGTGGCGGGGCCCGTGGGCATGAGCGTAGAGCGTGCGGGCGCCCACGATGTGCGCAGTGCCGAGGATCACCCTCCCTCGGAGTACGCCCGGACGGGTTCGTGGGACGATTTGCAGGGGTTTTCCACCTCGGCCGGGCCGGTGCCCGGGCGGGTTCGGGTCGGGTTCCGGTGGGGAGGGAGCAGGTGTGCCCAAGGTGTCCTCGGTGATCGTCCCGTACGCGTCCTACTTGCGCGTGTACGAACCGCTGGCCGCCTTCCCGGAGCTGGAGCGCAGCCACTGGGCCCGCTACGCCCGCCGCCCCGACCGCCCCTCGTACCAGGACGAACTGCGCCGTTCCCTGGCCGACTTGCTGCCCACGCCCCCTGTCGCGGTGCCGGTGCACGAGAGCGACGACGCCTTCGTGACCGAGGTCGAAGGGGTGCTGTGCGTGTGCCCCTGGCGCACCCGGCTGCGCGGCTGGCAGGCGCTGGGGGAGCTGCCCGAGGAACTGCCGGCGCCGGTCCTGGACGCGGTCCTGCCGCCCGTAGTGCGCCGCCAGGCCGCCCAGGACTACGAGCGCTGGCAGGAGCGGAACCCGGACGCGCGCCCCTGGATCCGCACCGCGACCTGGCAGGTGCCGCTGAACTGGTTCGTGCTGGTCTCCGACGAGGAGCGCAGGTACGAGAAGGGGTCCGGCGAGGTGCCCCCGATGCTGCGCTACCGCACGCCCATGGTGCAGGCCCGCAGGCGCGTCGCGCGGGCGCTCAGGACGCTGAAGGACACGATCGACGAGGGACCGCTCATCGACGGCCTGGTGGACGTCGGGCGGTGGCTTGAGGAGTTCCACCCTCGGTCGCTGGTCGAGCTGGACTACGGCGGGCTCGTCCATGTCCTGCCGGCCACCGAGCTGGACGCGGACCACTCGGCCGCGGACGTCGCCGAGGGCATCGAGGCCCTGCGGCTCGGGGACGGGGCGGCGGCCGGGGAGGCGTACGGGCGGCTGGTCGAGCGCTGGCGTGCCGTGCGGGAGCGCCGGTCGGCGAACTGAGGGCGGTCCCTCAGTCGGGGCGCTGGTGAACCGTTGCTCGAATTGTGACCCGCGAGACATGGTGAAGTCGCAACCCTTGGCCCATGGTTGACGTACCGCAGGTAGGTGCGGGGTTGGTGCGGAGGACGTAGCGGCCGATCCGGGCTTATGCCGCCAAGCGTGACGGACGGCACTTACAAGGACCTTGCGCCTTACGGCCCCCCTCATGCCAAAATAGGACAAGGAGCCCGGGGGAGGCTCCTTCTGCCCACATCTGGGCGGAAACTCAGCATTGCACGCTTTGGGGGGTCTCGTGACTCCTGATCGTCCTGTGACTGTTCGTCACAGTGGCGTGACTGTCCGCTATGGCATGGTCCATCGGCTTCCGTCGCTGATGAACACCTGGGAGGGCAATTCCATCGGTTTGGCCGACGCGGCTGGACAGATGGTGTAGTTGTAGTGCCGAGGACAAGCCGTTCGTCCTATAACCGACTCGACTCGCGTCCGCCATTTCGGGCAACGCGGGTCAAGGTGCAGAATTTAGAGGAAAGAACCGAGAAGGTTCGGTTCTCCCGAGGAGGCCGCTCATGACCGCTCGCACCCCTGATGCCGAGCCGCTGCTGACCCCGGCTGAGGTCGCCACCATGTTCCGCGTCGACCCGAAGACGGTCACGCGGTGGGCGAAGGCCGGCAAGCTCACGTCCATCCGTACGCTCGGCGGGCACCGCCGCTACCGCGAGGCCGAGGTCCGCGCGCTGCTCGCGGGCATCCCGCAGCAGCGCAGCGAGGCCTGAACAATCGCATAGCCGGACATACGGGCAGGTCCCCCACCTGCCGTGACGTCCGGGACAACAGCTCCAAGCGACGCGGGTTCTGCCCCAACAGGACTCACGCCCGAGGTCAACAGAGGCACGACAAGGGTGCGTCGTAGATCGCGCTGGACTCCGCCGGGTCCAGCGCGATCTTTTTTGTGCGCAGGCCGGGCTGCCCGGGGCCGGGCTGTGAGCGGCCTTGTCGCAGTCTGAGGAAGGGTGTCGGAACTGCTGTGCGACACCTCAGGGCAGGGTGCAATTGCACATATTAAATTGAGCCTTTGTAGGAGGGGGGTAAGGGCGGCGGCCCCCGAAACTGGTGCGGTGACACCCGTCACATGCCAGAGTCCTTGTTGCGGGTGCGGAGTCTTTGCTAGAGAACAGCCCGCTGAGCGACGGGTGTTGGGCGGCCGCACGTCCAGGAGTGCCCACGCCGACGCGGGATGAACCCCCGGGTTTCTCAGGCGGTCGTGGCACTCTCAGGAGCGCTGTCGCCCTCCGGGGCCGTCTCCGGCGCCTCCTCGACCCGCTGGGCGGGTTCCAGGGCCAGGCGCAGCAGCTGGTGGCAGATGGGGCAGTGCCGGGTCAGATGGCGGTACCCGGCGGCGGCGGACAGATGGGCACGGAGCAGAGCACGGGTCTCGTGCCGAACGGACGCCGCCATACGCCACCTCCCGGGGCCGCCCGCACCTCACGGAGCCCTGACTTCTGGGGTACCGAGGGAAAGTGACGCCGTCAAGGCACAGGGCACTGCCGCTTGGCGCTGCGGCTCGCGCTGCCGCTCGGGACGGACGGCGAGGGGTGCCACCGGCTGTGGGGGCCCGGTGGTCTCCGATTGCGGCTGCGCCGCGGGCGCGGCCTCTGTCTTGGCCGATGGTGTCGTGTGGTGGTACGGCGAAGGCCCGCGTCCGTTGCCGGATGCGGGCCTCTCCTCGATGCGGTCCTGACGGGATTTGAACCCGCGGCCTCCACCTTGACAGGGTGGCGAGCACTCCAAACTGCTCCACAGGACCAGGTCTCGCGGCGCTTTCTTGCGTTGCGCTGCGAGAAGAGACTGTACAGGAGGGTGAGCCCCTGGTCGAACTCACCCATCGTGCACGCGTCGTCACGGCACCGCCGCGCCGATCGCCTTCACGATCCGCTTGTCGGAGATCGGGTACGCCGTGCCCAGCGCGTGGGCGAAGTAGCTGACCCGGAGCTCCTCGATCATCCAGCGGATGTCCCGCACCGAGGACGGCACGGGACGGCCCTGCGGCAACTGCTCCAGCAGCCACGCGTACTCGTCCTGCATCTCCCGGACCTTCTCCATGCGCGTGGTGTCCCGCTGCACGTTCGTCGGCATCTGCTGGAGGCGGCGGTCCGCGGCCACCAGGTACCGCATCAGGTCCGGCAGCCGCCGTATCCCCGACTCCGTCACGAACCCGGGCTTCACGAGGGCGTCCAGCTGCGCCCGTACGTCCGTCAGGTTCGGCAGCAGGGCCGGGCTGCGCACCGCCTTCAGGCGGCGCTCACAGGCCTGCCAGGCGGCCAGCACCTGCTGCACCTGTGCGACCGTGCGCACCGTCGTGTCGACGATCTCCGCGCGCACCCTGTCGAACAGCTTCCGGTACGACTCCTCGTCCCACGCCGGCCCCCCGAAGTCCCCGATCAGCTTGTCCGCCGCCGCCATCGCGCAGTCGTCGAACAGGGCCTGGATCGAGCCGTGCGGGTTCGCGGACAGGGCGAGCTTGTGCTGGTTGGTCAGCTTCTCGGACGCGAACTTCGCGGGGTTCACCGGGATGTTGCGGAGGATGAGCCGGCGCGTGCCCTTCCACATGGCCTCGGCCTGTTCCGCCTCCGTGTCGAAGAGGCGTACGGACACCGTGTCGCCGTCGTCGACCAGCGCCGGGAACGCCTTGACCGGCTGCCCGGCCCGGCGCGTCTCGAACACCTGGGTGAGTGTGCCGATCGTCCAGTCCGTGAGGCCCGTCCGTTCCAGGGACTCCCCGCCCTGCCGCTCGGCGGTGGCCGCCGCGGCCTGCGACAGCGCCTTGCGTGCCTTGGGCTTGAGCTGCAGCTTCAGGGCCTCGAGGTCCTTGTCCTCCGCCAGCTTGCGGCGCCGCTCGTCGACGATCCGGAAGGTGATCTTCAGGTGGTCCGGCACCTTGGACCAGTCGAAGTCCTCCGGTTCGAACGGCACCCCGACCATCCGCTTCAGCTCACGCGCCATCGTGGTCGTCAGCGGCTCCTGCAAGGGCACCGCGGTCTCCAGGAACGCCTTCGCGTAGTTCGGCGCCGGGACGTAGTTGCGGCGGATCGGCTTCGGCAGGGAGCGGATCAGCTCGGTGACCAGCTCCTCCCTCAGGCCCGGGATCTGCCAGTCGAAGCCCTCGTCCGTGACCTGGTTGAGGACCTGCAGCGGGATGTGGACGGTCACGCCGTCCGCGTCCGCACCCGGTTCGAACTGGTACGTGACCCGGAACTTCAGCCGGCCCTGGCGCCACGCGTCGGGGTAGGCGTCCTTGGTGACCGCGCCCGCCTTCTCGTTGATGAGCATCTCGCGCTCGAAGTCGAGGAAGTCGGGCTGCTCGTGGCGTTTGCGCTTCCACCAGGAGTCGAAGTGCGCTCCGGAGACGACGTCTTCGGGCACGCGCTGGTCGTAGAAATCGAACAGCGTCTCGTCGTCGACCACGATGTCCCGGCGCCGGGCGCGGTGCTCCAGTTCCTCGACCTCGCTCAGGAGCTTGCGGTTGTCGGCGAAGAACTTGTGGTGGGTGCGCCAGTCGCCCTCGACCAAGGCGTTGCGGATGAACAGCTCGCGGCCGGCCTCGGGGTCGATCCGGCCGTAGTTCACCTTCCGCTGGGCGACGATCGGGACGCCGTACAGCGTGACCTTCTCGTACGCCATCACGGCCGCCTGGTCCTTCTCCCAGTGCGGTTCGCTGTACGTCCGCTTCAGCAGGTGGCCGGCGAGCGGCTCGACCCACTCGGGCTCGATCTTCGCGTTGACGCGGGCCCACAGGCGTGAGGTCTCCACCAGCTCGGCCGACATCACGAACCGTGGCGGCTTCTTGAAGAGCGCCGAGCCCGGGAAGATCGCGAACTTGGCGTTCCGGGCGCCCAGGTACTCGTTCTTCGCGCCGTCCTTGACGTCCTTCATGCCGATGTGCGACAGCAGACCCGCGAGGAGCGAGACATGGATGCGGTCGGCCGGGGCGTCGTCCTCGTTGACGTGGATGCCCATCTGCTTGGCGACCGTGCGCAGCTGCGTGTAGATGTCCTGCCATTCGCGAATGCGCAGGAAGTTGAGGTACTCCTGCTTGCACATCCGGCGGAAGGACGAGGACCCCCGCTCCTTCTGCTGCTCGCGGATGTACCGCCACAGGTTGAGATAGGCGAGGAAGTCGCTCGTCTCGTCCTTGAAGCGGGCGTGCTGCTGGTCGGCCTGGGTCTGCTTGTCGGCGGGGCGCTCGCGGGGGTCCTGGATGGACAGGGCGGCGGCGATCACCATGACCTCGCGCACGCAGCCGTTCTTGTCCGCCTCCAGGACCATGCGCGCCAGGCGCGGGTCGACCGGCAGCTGGGCGAGCTTGCGGCCGGTGTCGGTGAGGCGCTTGCGCGGGTCCTTCTGCGTGGGGTCCAGGGCGCCCAGTTCCTGCAGGAGCTGCACGCCGTCGCGGATGTTGCGGTGGTCCGGCGGGTCGATGAACGGGAACTTCTCGATGTCGCCGAGCCCGGCCGCTGTCATCTGGAGGATGACGGAGGCGAGGTTCGTCCGCAGGATCTCGGCGTCGGTGAACTCCGGGCGGGCGACGAAGTCGTCCTCGCCGTACAGCCGGATGCAGATACCGTCGCTGGTCCGGCCGCAGCGGCCCTTGCGCTGGTTGGCGCTCGCCTGCGAGATCGGCTCGATGGGTAGCCGCTGGACCTTGGTCCGGTGGCTGTACCGGGAGATCCGGGCGAAGCCGGGGTCGATCACGTACTTGATGCCCGGGACGGTGAGGGAGGTCTCGGCGACGTTCGTCGCGAGAACGATCCTGCGGCCCGTGTGCGGCTGGAACACGCGGTGCTGCTCGGCGTGGGACAGCCGGGCGTACAACGGCAGGATCTCCGTGAACCTGTACTGCTTCCTGGTGAGCGCGTCCGCCGTGTCGCGGATCTCGCGCTCGCCGGAGAGGAAGACGAGGATGTCGCCGGGCCCCTCGGCCATCAGCTCCTCGACGGCATCGGTGATCGCGGTGATCTGGTCCCGGTCCGCGTCGTCGGAGTCCTCCTCCAGGAGAGGCCGGTAGCGCACCTCGACGGGATAGGTCCGTCCGCTGACCTCGACGATCGGTGCGTCGCCGAAGTGCCGGGAGAAGCGCTCGGGGTCGATCGTGGCCGAGGTGATGACGACCTTGAGATCCGGGCGCCGGGGGAGGAGCTGGGCGAGGTAGCCCAGCAGGAAGTCGATGTTGAGGGAGCGTTCGTGGGCCTCGTCGATGATGATCGTGTCGTAGGCGCGCAGCTCGCGGTCCGTCTGGATCTCCGCGAGCAGGATGCCGTCCGTCATCAGCTTGATGAAGGTGGCGTCCGGGTTCACCTGGTCGGTGAAACGGACCTTCCAGCCGACGGCCTCCCCGAGGGGGGTGTCCAGCTCTTCCGCGACCCGCTCGGCGACGGTACGGGCGGCGATACGGCGGGGCTGGGTGTGGCCGATCATCCCGCGGACGCCCCGGCCGAGCTCGAGGCAGATCTTGGGGATCTGGGTGGTCTTGCCGGAGCCGGTCTCACCGGCCACGATCACGACCTGGTGGTCGCGTATGGCGTCGGCGATGTCGTTCTTCTTCTGGCTGACCGGGAGCTGTTCGGGGTAGGTGACGGCGGGCACGCGGGCGGTGCGCTCGCCGATCCGCGCCTCGGCCTTGGCGACCTCCGCCTCGATCTCGGCGAGTACGGCGGCCCGGGCCTCGGGCTTGCGGATCTTGCGCGCGCCTTCGAGCCTGCGGCCGAGCCGGTGCGCGTCGCGCAGGGAGAGCTCGGTCAGGCGAGGGGCGAGGGTGCCGAGGGCGGGGGCGGGATGCGTAGACATACGCGGTCCAGGATCTCACCTCGGCGAAATTCATGGCTAACGAATTGCCGCGGGCCGTTCCCGGCGTGGCCCGTCCGTCCCTGCGGCAGCCGTCCGGTTGCTACGGGTTCTGCTGCTGCGCAGCCGCAGCCGTAGCCGTTGCTGTCCGGTCCCGGGCCGCCATGGACTTCGCGGTGTTGGAGACGGCCTTGATGCCCAGGTACGCGGTGGTCATGCTGCTGACCGCCGTGAAGGCCGCGGTGAGCACACCGACCATCACCGACCTGTCGCCGTCCAGGCGCCAGACGCCGAAGATCGCCACGCCGGCGATGGCGACGTTGCTGATGACCACCGCGAGCAGACCGTAGCGGGCCCGCGTCTTCTCCAGTTCGGTGTCCTGCATGGCACTCGCCCCCGGCTCAAAGATTCCCCGTCGCTGACTGGACCGGCCAGAACGTAGCGCCCGGAAGGGGACATGCCAAGCCGACCCGACCGGGAAGCCCGTCGACGGCCCTCTCACGACGAAAGCCCCGTCCCGGGAGGGACGAGGCTTTCGGTGCGGTGGCGTGCTTTGGCGCCGCGTTTCCGGTGGGATTGTGCTCAATGGGCAGAGTGATGCTATGACATGCCACTTTTGGTGCAATCAGGAAGTATGGGCGGTTTGGCCGTCAAGCTTTGTCTGTTGATCACGGTCCAGGTGACCGAGACCGCTGGCACTGGTCGCGGGAGCGACTCTTCGAGTGGAACCTGCGGGCCCCTTCACAACATGGTTGGGATGGCGAATACATGGCTACTGAAGCGACACCGGGGAAGGCCGGAAGAGGTGCGGGGGCATCAAGGCGCTACCTGCTGACCACGGTTGCGCTGGGATCGGCATTCGCGGCACTGCCGGGACGGGCAGTCGACGCCGAGCGGAGCGCCTCGGGCAGTGGAGCGCACGGCGGCACGTATCACGACCGCAGCGGTGAGCGTGCGGGCCCAGACGGCAGGGTCAGCCGGGATGCCGGCGGGTTGGTGCGTCCAGTCGAGAGCACGACGAAGGACTGGGCTCACGTCGCGGCGGAGCTGGGCCGCGAGGGCAACATGCTGGGCAGGCTGATCTACCGGACGGCTTTTCCCCGCACCGATCTGCGTGTCGTCTCCCACGGCGTCACCGTGTCGCCGGAACTCGCCGTCGGCTCGCACGTGTCCTTCATCCGCTATGCCGACAACACCATGATGACCATGGGGGAACTGGCCGTCACCGAGGCGGAGCTGCACCGTGTGACCGGCGCGCTGCAGTCACACGGCATCGAGCAGGTGGCCATTCACAACCACCTGCTCGCTCACTCTCCCCGTCTCGTGTGGATCCATACGCACGGGCACGGCCCGGATGCCGCGACCCTGGCCCGTGGCCTGCGCGCCGCGCTTGCCTGCACAGGCACGCCGCCCGCCAAGTCCTCGACGACTCGCCCGAAGAAGCTGAAGCTGGACACAGCGGGTATCGACGCCGCCCTGGGCACCACAGGCACCGTCTACGGCGGCGTCTACAAAGCCGCATTCCGGCGCCGCGAGACGATCACCGAAGGCAGCTACATTCTGCCGCCCGGTTCCGGGGCGACCTCGGCCCTCAGCTTCCAGCCGGTGGCAGGAGGCCGTGCCGCGGTCAGCGGGGATATCGCCGTGGTGGCCGGGGAGGCGCAGAACGTGTTGGACGCGCTCCAGCGCGGCGGAATCAGGGTCGTCGAGTTGCACAACCATGGCATGGTCGACACGCCCCGCATGTTCTTCATCCACGTCTGGGCCGTCGGTGACGCCGTGAAGATTGCGCGGGCCCTGCGCCGTGCGGTGGCTGCTACCAACGCCGCACCTGCCCGTGGTGCAGGAGGGGGCGAGTAAGCGGCTGGAAGGAGCCGTGCCCCATCCATCCATACCCGATCGTGCGGGGAACCGCAGGGGACGACGGTGGCGAGCGAACACCGCCAAGCACAAGCCTTCGACTGTTCGCACGCTGACCTGAGACCCGTTGGCGTACCGGTTGGCGTACCGGTTGGCGTAGGCGACACGAAAGAGCCCCTCCCCGGTCGTATCGGGGAGGGGCTCATGCCCTGGTCAGGGCGGTTGTGGCTGGGGCCGGGGTCGAACCGGCGACCTTCCGCTTTTCAGGCGGACGCTCGTACCAACTGAGCTACCCAGCCACGAGGTTTCACGTGAAACCTCAGCGGTCCTGACGGGATTTGAACCCGCGGCCTCCACCTTGACAGGGTGGCGAGCACTCCAAACTGCTCCACAGGACCAAGCGCTGTGTACGACAGTGTCGCACAGGGTGGTGCGTGCCCCCAACGGGATTCGAACCCGTGCTACCGCCTTGAAAGGGCGGCGTCCTAGGCCGCTAGACGATGAGGGCTATCGGCCCGCCTGGGCGCTTCTCAGCGCGTCGGGGACGTGAGAAGCATATGGGATGGGAGGAGGGTTCGCCAAAACCGTTTAGGGGGCGCTCGGCGTCGGGGTCGCGCCGGAGCGCCTCGCGGGCGGTGTGCTCGGGGGTGTGGTGCCCGGCGAGGGGCTCCCGCCGGGCTGGTTCTCCTTGGCCAGGTGACGGGTCACCTCCGCCGTCGTCTGTCCCAGGCCGCCGAGCCTGATCTCGTCCCAGGCCTGCAGACGGCGGGTGTCCCGGTCCAGGTAGAGGATCGAGGCCTCGATCGGGGCCGGATACTGGCGCTCGACCGCCCGCAGGCCGCTGCCGCCCGTCGATCCCTCGATGCGCAGCCGGGTGCCGTACTTCATGATCTCCATCCCCTCGTGGTGCAGGTGTCCCGCCAGGACCAGCGGCGCATCACCGTCGACCTGCCGCGCGGCCGTCGGCTCGTGGGCGATCGCGATGTCGACGGGCCTGCCCGCCGCCTTCTGGTCGCGCAGGGCCGTGGCCAGGCGCGCGCCCGCCAGTTCCTCGGCGCGGTCGCCGCCCGGGGTGACCGACCGGTCGGGGGTGAACTGCGGGTCCCCCATCCCGGCGAAACGCAGGCCAGCGATGCTGACCGCCCTTCCGTCGTCCAGGACGTGCACGTTCTTCATGTGCTCCAGGTAGCGCTGGGTGGCCAGGGAGTCGTGGTTGCCCCGGACCCAGACGTAAGGGGCGCCCAGGTCGGCGATCGGATCCAGGAAGCGGTTCTCCGCCGCCGTGCCGTGGTCCATGGTGTCGCCGGAGTCGACGATCACGTTGACGTCGTACTGCTTGACCAGCGAGGCGATGATCTTCCAGCTCGCCGGGTTGAGATGGATGTCGGAGACGTGCAGGACCCGGATCGTCGTCGGGTCCGGCTGGTAGGCGGGGAGGGTGGACGTGACGTCGTAGAGCTTCGTCACGTTCGTCACCAGGCGCGCCAGCTCCTGCTGGTAGACGTCGAACTCGGTGACGATGCTGCGCGCGTTGCCGACCACTGAGGGTGCGGAGGACAGCAGGCCGGAGAACTTCGGCTCGAGGACCGACTCGGGGTTCCAGGTGGCGTACGCCGTCGCTCCGGAGGCGCCGAGGAGGGTGAACGCCAGCCCGCCGGCCGCGAGGGCCCGGCGGGGGCGGCGGTAGACCGCCAGGCCCAGCGCGGTGGCGCCGGCGACCACGGCCACGCAGGAGCGCACGGCGAGGTCGAGCGTGCCGTGCTCGACGTCGTGGGTGATCTCCTCCTGGAGGCCGGAGATCCGCTCCGGGTGGTCCACCAGTTCCTGGGAGCGGCCCGGGTCGAGCTGGTCGACGTTGACGTCGAGGCGGACGGGCGCCTGGTGGCTGCTCAGCTCCAGGGCGCCGAGCGGGGAGATGTTGATCTTCGTGCCCCCGGCCAGCGAGGGACGCAGGGTCATCGTGGTGTTCATGGGGCCCACCGGGACGCGCACATCGCCCACGATCAACAGGCCGAGCCAGGTGCCCAGGAGCACCACGGCGACCATGCCCAGGGCCCGGAGCCAGGGGTGGGGCTGCGGGATGAGTTCGGCGGCCGGGTGCGGGCGCAGTGAGCGGTAGTACCGGGCGAGCGTGGAGGGCGCCCTTCGAACGCGGTTCAGAGCTGCTGCGGGGACGCGGTCCATTGGTCCCGTATGCCCAGGTTGCTGAGCGGATATGCGGAGTGGATCAACGGATACGGGGGCCGTCGAACCCCGCCGACCGGGGTGTCGTGCCGGACAATGGCCCTGTGCTGGAGATGACGCGCGAGGAGTTCGAGGAACTGGTCGCCGAGGCGCTCGACCGGATCCCGCCGGAGCTGACGCGGCTCATGGACAACGTCGCGGTCTTCGTCGAGGAGGAGCCGCCCGCGGACGATCCCGGGCTGCTCGGGCTGTACGAGGGCACTCCGCTGACGGACCGCGGCGAGTGGTACGCGGGCGTGTTGCCGGACCGGATCACGATCTACCGCGGGCCGACCCTGAGGATGTGCGACACCCGTGAGGACGTGGTCGCGGAAACCGAGGTGACGGTGGTGCACGAGATCGCGCACCACTTCGGCATCGACGATGCCCGGTTGCATTCGCTCGGGTACGGGTGAGGTGGGACGGCGTGCGGTTGCGGCACGGGTGAGGCGGGACGGCGTGCGCTCCGGTGCGGGTGACGTCCGGGAGGCGACGGCCGCGGTGGCCGTCCGGCGTCCTTGCGTACAGGTGACCTCGGGCGGGTGACGTTCCCTTCGCGTGGCGCGTGTCCTCTTGCGGGCGGCGGGAGTTGGGCAGGCTGACTTCTCGTACGCCCCCGGAGGTGGCTGCCCGTGCGCGCCAGTTACGTACCCGTCCGTCTGGCCGCCACGGTCATGGCCCTCGCCGCCGCCACCGGCTGCATGAGCGTGGGGGACGACGCGGGCGCTCCGTCGCAGGCGCCTTCGGCGGGGCGGCACGGCGGGGCGGCGCCGGACGGCGGTTCTGCGACGAGCGGGGGCGCGGACGCGGGCCTGGGCGGAGCGGCGGCCAAGGCGGGATCGCCCAAGCCGGCCGGGTCCGGCACCGGAGCGTCCTCCGGGCCGCCCTCCGCGTCGGCGTCCAAGGGCGGCGGCGGGTCGAAGGACGCCAAGCCGACCGCCAAGGAGACGTCACAGCCCGGCAAGGGGGGCGGCGGCGGTGCGGTGCCGCCCGCGCCCACGGGGGGCGAGCCGGACCCCACGCAGACCTCGGCCGACCCCACGCCGACGAGTCGGCCGGACCCGCCGTCGCCGACCGCGACGACCGCGGAGCCGTCGTCCTCGGCACCCGGGCAGGCCACGCAGCTGACGCAGCGGGAGCCCGCGCCGCGAGCGGGAATCCCGGCGGCGTAGGCGTGTCCGCCTCCGGGGCCCTGGTGCCTGTGGCGAGAGTCACCCGGAGGGAGCGGGGATCGGTTTGCTTTCGGCGGTCCGAGGTGCGTATCTTGGTAGATCGTTTGATCCCATTTGCCCGGCGCCTTGAAGACGCGCCGCGTGTGGCGCGTACTCTCCCCTGCCGTGGCCGGACCGCATCGAGGCGGTCGAATGCGACTTCACGGATGTTTGGGCGCGTGCCAGAACTCCGGAAGGTTCGCATTTCGTATGTCTGTTGTTGGTACCGAGCACATCGTCCTGTCCGTGGACGACTCCCAGAACACCGAGGGCACCTCTGTGGCGACTGAGGCCCAGGACACCGCCCCCGAGATGACCTTCGCCGATCTCGGCCTGCCCGAGGGCGTCGTCCGCAAGCTCGCGCAGAACGGCGTCACCGTCCCCTTCCCGATCCAGGCCGCGACCATCCCGGACGCCCTGGTCGGCAAGGACATCCTCGGCCGTGGCCGCACCGGCTCGGGCAAGACGCTGTCCTTCGGTCTGCCGACCCTGGCCACCCTGGCCGGCGGCCACACCGAGAAGAAGAAGCCCCGGGCCGTGATCCTCACCCCGACCCGTGAGCTGGCCATGCAGGTCGCGGACGCGCTGCAGCCCTACGGCGACGTGCTGGGGCTGAAGATGAAGGTCGTCTGCGGCGGCACCTCCATGGCGAACCAGATCTACGCCCTCGAGCGCGGCGTGGACATCCTGGTCGCCACTCCCGGCCGGCTGCGCGACATCATCAACCGCGGCGCCTGCTCCCTCGAGGACGTGCGGATCGCCGTCCTCGACGAGGCCGACCAGATGTCCGACCTGGGCTTCCTGCCCGAGGTCACCGAGCTGCTCGACCAGGTCCCGGCGGGCGGCCAGCGGATGCTGTTCTCCGCGACCATGGAGAACGAGATCAAGACCCTCGTCGACCGGTACCTGAACGACCCGGTCAGCCACGAGGTGGACGCCGCCCAGGGTGCGGTGACGACCATGTCGCACCACATCCTCATCGTGAAGCCCAAGGACAAGGCCCCGGTCACCGCCGCGATCGCCTCCCGCAAGGGCCGCACCATCATCTTCGTCCGCACCCAGATGGGTGCGGACCGCATCGCCGAACAGCTGCGCGACGCCGGGGTGAAGGCGGACGCGCTGCACGGCGGCATGACCCAGGGCGCGCGCACCCGGACGCTGGCCGACTTCAAGGACGGGTACGTCAACGTGCTCGTCGCGACCGACGTCGCCGCCCGTGGCATCCACGTCGACGGGATCGACCTGGTGCTCAACGTGGACCCCGCTGGGGACCACAAGGACTACCTGCACCGCGCCGGCCGCACGGCGCGTGCCGGCCGCACCGGCACGGTGGTCTCCCTCGCGCTGCCGCACCAGCGGCGCCAGATGTTCCGGCTGATGGAGGACGCGGGCGTCGACGCCTCGCGCCACATCATCCAGGGCGGGGCCGCGTTCGAGCCGGAGGTCGCCGAGATCACCGGCGCCCGGTCGATGACCGAGGTCCAGGCCGAGTCCGCCGGGATGGCCGCACAGCAGGCCGAGCGGGAAGTCGCGCAGCTCACCAAGCAGTTGGAGCGGGCGCAGCGGCGCGCGACCGAGCTCCGCGAGGAGGCCGACCGCCTCGTCGCGCGGGCCGCGCGGGAGCGGGGCGAGGACCCGGAGGCGGCGGTGGCAGCCGCGGCGGAGAGCGCCGAGGCGCCGGCCGAGGTCTCGGTGCCGGAGCAGCGGACCGCCAAGGACACGGAGGGCGCCGAACAGGGTCAGCGTGAGGAGCGCACGGCCGGTTCGTCGTACGAGCGGCGTGAACGCCGGGAGGAGCGCGGCGGTTTCCACCGGGACCGCGGTTTCGACCGTGACCGGGACCGTGGCTTCGACCGCCGGGACGACGACCGTGGCGGCCGCTCGTTCGAGCGGCGCGACGACCGGGGCGGCTTCCGCCGTGACGGCGACCGGCGCCCGTTCGACCGTGACCGTGGCTTCGCCGGCCGGGACCGTGACCGTGGCTTCGACCGCCGCGACAACGACCGCCGCGACAACGACCGCCGCGACAACGACCGCCGTGACAACGACCGCCGTTCGTTCGACCGGCGTGACGACCGCGGTGGCTTCCGCCGCGACGACGACCGCGGTGGCTTCCGCCGCGACAACGACCGTGACCGCCGCCCGTTCGACCGCGACCGTCGTGACAACGACCGTCGTGACAGCGACCGTCGTGACAGCGACCGCCGTTCGTTCGACCGGCGTGACGACCGTGGTGGCTTCCGTCGTGACAACGACCGGCGTCCCTTCGACCGGCGCGACGACCGCGGCGGGCACCGCGGCAGCGACCGCCCGTTCAACCGGGACCGCCAGGGCGACCGCCCCGGCTTCCGCTCCGGCGGCCACGACCGCCCCTACGGCCGTCGTGACGACCACCGCGGCACCGGCTCGTTCGGCCGCCGCGAGGACAAGCCGCGCTGGAAGCGCAACGGCTGACGCCGAGTGAGCATGAAGGGCCCGTACGACTTCCCGTCGTACGGGCCCTTCTGCTTTCGCCCGTACGGAGGCCCTCCGCGTCCTACGGCAACGGTCCCTTGTCCGGCCGTCGGTTTCAGGTCATCGGGTGACGCATGTCACGACCCCGGCGAGGGAATCGCTGGGGGCATGACAGATGACGTCAGAGCGAGTGGGCTGTCGGACGAAGAGCGGCTGGCCCAGCTCGGCTACACACAGGTTCTCGCGCGCCGGATGTCGGCGTTCTCCAACTACGCGGTCTCCTTCACGATCATCTCCGTGCTCTCCGGCTGCCTGACCCTCTACCTCTTCGGGATGAACACCGGCGGCCCCGCCGTGATCACCTGGGGCTGGGTGGCCGTCGGTCTGATGACGCTGTTCGTCGGGCTGTCGATGGCCGAGATCTGCTCGGCGTACCCGACCTCCGCGGGCCTGTACTTCTGGGCCCACCGCCTGGCGCCGCCGCGCTCGGCCGCGGCCTGGGCCTGGTTCACGGGCTGGTTCAACGTGCTGGGCCAGGTGGCCGTGACGGCGGGCATCGACTTCGGCGCCGCGTCCTTCCTGGGCGCGTACCTCAACCTCCAGTTCGACTTCGCGGTCACCCCCGGGCGCACGGTGCTGCTCTTCGCGGCGATCCTGCTCCTGCACGGCCTGCTGAACACCTTCGGCGTCCGCATCGTCGCCATCCTGAACGGCGTCAGTGTGTGGTGGCATGTGCTCGGGGTCGCGGTCATCGTCGGCGCACTGGCCTTCGTACCGGACCACCACCAGTCGACGTCCTTCGTCTTCACGAAGTTCGTGAACAACACGGGCTGGAGCAGCGGCACTTACGTGGTCCTGCTCGGTCTGCTGATGGCCCAGTACACCTTCACCGGCTACGACGCCTCCGCCCATATGACGGAGGAGACGCACGACGCGTCCACGGCGGGCCCGAAGGGCATCGTCCGCTCCATCTGGACCTCCTGGATCGCCGGCTTCGTCCTCCTGCTGGGCTTCACCTTCGCCATCCAGTCCTACGACAAGGAACTCCAGTCCCCGACCGGCGCGCCGCCCGCGCAGATCCTGCTGGACGCCCTCGGAGCGAGCGCGGGCAAGCTGCTGCTGCTCGTGGTGATCGGCGCGCAGCTGTTCTGCGGGATGGCGTCCGTGACGGCCAACAGCCGCATGATCTACGCCTTTTCCCGTGACGGGGCGCTGCCGTTCTCGCACGTGTGGCACACGGTCAGCCCACGCACGCGCACCCCGGTGGCGGCGGTGTGGCTTGCGGCGATCGGGGCACTGACCCTGGGCCTGCCGTACCTGATCAACGTGACCGCGTACGCGGCCGTGACGTCGATCGCGGTGATCGGCCTCTACATCGCCTACGTCATCCCGACCCTGCTGCGGGTCCGCCGAGGCGAGACCTTCGAACGCGGCCCCTGGCACCTGGGCCGCTGGTCCCAGCCGATCGGCGTGATCTCGGTGGCCTGGGTCGTCGTGATCACGATCCTCTTCATGCTCCCGCAGGTCTCCCCCGTCACCTGGGAGACGTTCAACTACGCCCCGGTCGCCGTCCTGGTCGTCCTCGGCTTCGCGGCCACCTGGTGGCTGGCCTCGGCCCGCCACTGGTTCCTGAACCCCGACCACGAACGCACCCGCATCCGCGAGGCCGCCCGCTCCGGCGCCCCCGAACCGGCCGACCCGTAACCCCACCGGCCACCCGCACGGCCGCCCCGCCACCCACTCACATGCCACGCACAGCGAACACTTCAGGCCCGCCTCCCCGATACCCGATCGGAGATACGGCCTCGTCGGGCTATGCTCGGGGAGGCAACATCGCGAGGGGCCCTTAGCTCAATTGGCAGAGCAGTGGACTTTTAATCCATTGGTTGTGGGTTCGAGTCCCACAGGGCCTACGGTCCGCAGGCGAGGGGCACCTCCTCCGGCCTGCCGCGCGGCGTCCGGTTCGGCTTCGGCCGGGGCGGGCGCCGCTTCGTTCTCCGGGCCGTGCGGGAGCGTCCCCTCCCTGTCCTCTCGGCTCGTGCCCCTCTTCACAGGCATGGCTGTCGTCACCGGGGTACGCGTGTGTTCACCTGTGCGGTGGGCATGGCCTGCGGTGGGGACCTGCCGATCCTCGCCGCGGCGGTCACGGCCCTGCACCGGTCGGCGAGCGCATTAGAGCGTGAGTCCTGTGGGTACCCGGGCGTGGTGGCCGGAAGTGTGGTGTCGTCCCTGGGGGCCGCTGCCCGTGCCGGGGCCGGCGGGGCGTGGGCCCTCGGCGCGGCGAGCGCCCGTACCGCCGGGCGGGTCGCGCCGGTGGCGGCCAGGGCCGGGCTGCGCGCCGCAGAGGGAAGCGGGCGGGTTGCGGTGTCGGCGGTCCGGCAGGGGGCCTCGGTGGCCGCGGGGGTGCCCGGACGGGCCGTGCGGGCCGGGCGCGTTCTGGCCGATCTCCATCCGCGGCGGCACACCCGTCATGTGTGGGCCTCGCAGGGACGTGCGCATATCGAGGTGCGCGGGCTCGATCGCGGCGGCCGCACGCGGGAGCGGCTGACCGGCGGGGTGACCAGGGCACTGCGCGGGCTGAACGGGGTGCGGTGGGCCGAGGTCAACGCGGTGACCGGCCAGGTCCTGTTGTCGTTCGACGAGCGCAGTGTCGGGGTCGACCGCCTCCTGAACACCGTCAGGGCGGTGGAGAAGGCCCAGGGCGTGCGGGACGCGGACTTCCCCTGGGCGCAGCCGGTCACCCCGGGCGACGACGCGCCGGTCGCGGCGGTGACGGCCGAGTTGCTCTTCGACTGCGCGGCGGTGGCCGCCGGGGTGGTCCGGAGTGCCTTCCGGCTGCCGTCGCTGCCCCGGGTGGTGCCCGTGGCGGTGGCGGCGCTGGAGCTGGAGCGGGGTCTGCGCCGGCCGTTGGTGCGCCGTATCGGGCCACTGGAGACCGATCTGCTGCTGTCGCTGGCCGGCGCCGTCGTGGGCGGGCTGTACGGCGGTATCGGGATGCCGGCTGTCGACGCGGCGAACCGGATGTTGCTGCTTCGTGAGATCCGCGCCCGGCGTCAGGTGTGGGAGCGGCGTGAGAGGGACCTGTGCCCGGGCCCCGCCTGTGTTCCGCACACCCGGCCGGTGCGTCATCTGCGCGGCAGGGCGCGGCCGCCCGGTCCCGTCGAGTGGTGGGAGGCGCGGCTGGCGCCGGCCGCCCCGCTCACCGCGGCGGCGGTGTTCGCGCTGACGCGCAGCACCGGCCGGGCGGCGGACGCCCTGCTCGCCGCCGTCCCCCGGGCGGCCCGCTACGGGCGGGAGGCCTTCGCCGCCACGGTCGGGCGTGAGCTGGCGCGGCGTGGCGTCGTACCGCTGGACCCGTCGGCGCTGCGGCTGCTCGACGTGGTCTCCGCCGTGGTCGTCGACTCCGCGGTGCTGGTGACGGAGGGCGGGCGGCCGGCTCCGCCCGCAGTGACGGCGCTGGCCGCCGCGCGCGCCACCGGAGCGCGCGTGGTGCTCACCGAGGACGAGCGCATCCGTGAACTCCTCTGCCCGTCCGACGAGATCGTCGACGGACGCGAACGCCTCGCCGACCGGGTGTGTGAACTGCGGGACCACGGGGAGGGCGTCCTGGTGATCTCGGGTTCGGACGCGGAGGCGCTGGCCGCCGCGGACATCGCGGTCGCGGTGCCCGACGCGCCGGGCGCCGAGGCGTCCTGGTCGGCGGACCTGGTCTGCGCGGACGGTCTTCATGACGCCTGGCGCATCCTGCGCGCGGTGACCGCGGCCCGTTCGGTCTCCCGGCGTTGCGTCCGCCTGGCGCTGGCAGGCTCCGCCACCGGAACCCTGCTCGCCCTCGTCGGCCGGAGGCACGGCGTCCTCCGCGCCCTCACCCCGGTCCATGTCGCGAGCCTGCTGGCTCTGTTGTGGTCCACCAGGACGGCGCGGCGCGCGTTGCGGTGAGCCTCAGGGAGGTGATCCGGTCGCGCGAGGGCCGATGCCCACCAGCTTGCTCGCCTCGCGGTTGCCGTCCAGCTCAGCTTCGTGATGCCACGTGGGTGGGAGGTACGCCTCCCACCCACGGCTGAGCTTCCGGCTCCCGGGCTGCTTCAGGCTCCGCTGACCTCGACCACTGCCAGGTTCTTCTTGCCCCTGCGCAGCACCAGCCAGCGACCGTGCAGCAGCTGGTCGGCCGTGGCCACCGCGTCCTCGGCGGTCACCTTGACGTTGTTCACGTAGGCGCCGCCCTCCTTCACGGTGCGCCGGGCGGCCGACTTGCTCGCCACCAGGCCGACCTCCGCGAAGAGATCGGTGACCTGGCCGAGTTCGCTCACCTTGGCGTGCGGGAGCTCGGAGACCGAGGCCGCCAGAGTCGCCTCGTCGAGTTCGGCGAGTTCACCCTGCCCGAACAGCGCCTTCGACGCGGCGATGACGGCAGCGCACTGCTCGGCGCCGTGAACCAACGTGGTCAGCTCCTCGGCGAGCGCACGCTGCGCGGTACGGGCCTGCGGTCGCTCCGCGGTCACCTTCTCCAACTCCTCCAACTCCTCGCGGGACTTGAAGGACAGGATGCGCATGTACCGCGAGACGTCCCGGTCGTCCGTGTTCAGCCAGAACTGGTAGAACGCGTACGGCGTGGTCATCTCCGGGTCGAGCCAGAGCGTGCCGGTCTCCGTCTTGCCGAACTTGGTGCCGTCCGCCTTCGTCATCAGCGGCGTCGCGAGCGCGTGCACCTCGGCGTGCGGTTCCAGGCGGTGGATCAGGTCGAGACCGGCCGTGAGGTTTCCCCACTGGTCACTGCCACCCGTCTGGAGGGTGCACCCGTACCGCCGGTACAGCTCCAGGAAGTCCATGGCCTGAAGCAACTGGTAGCTGAACTCCGTGAAGCTGATGCCCTGCTCGGACGCCAGGCGCTGGGCGACCGAGTCCTTGGTGAGCATCTTGTTCACCCGGAAGTGCTTGCCGATGTTCCGCAGGAACTCGATCACGGACAGGCCCGCGGTCCAGTCCAGGTTGTTGACCATGGTCGCCGCATTGTCGCCCTCGAAGGAGAGGAACGGCTCGATCTGCGCGCGCAGCCGGGCGACCCACTGGGCGATGGTCTCCGGGTCGTTCAGGGTGCGCTCGGCGGTCGGCCGCGGGTCGCCGATGTGGCCGGTCGCGCCGCCCACGAGCGCCAGGGGCCGGTGCCCTGCCTGCTGGAGTCGGCGTAGGGTGAGCACCTGCACCAGGTGGCCCACGTGCAGGCTGGCCGCGGTGGGGTCGAAGCCGCAATAGAACGTGACGGGGCCATCCGCGAGAGCCTTGCGCAGTGCGTCCTCGTCAGTGGCCTGGGCGATCAGCCCACGCCACTTGAGCTCGTCGACGATGGCCGTCACAGTCCTGTGTCTCCTTCAGTCGCGTGTGTCAATGTGGCGGCCAGTGTAGTGCTCCGGGCGGTTTTCTGCCTTTGTGCTGCTCAGCGGCAATGCGGGGAAGGCGCGGCCAGGTCGTTTCCGCACTCCGGAGTGTCCTGGCCCGCACAGTCCCGGAACCGGCCCGCCCTTCAGCCCGCCGTCAGTTCCGTCAGCGCCAGCGTGTGCTGGGTGTGGACCACCTTCGCGCGCAGGTAGCGCACGTTCTGGGCCGTGGTGAAGACGCCCGTGGGGACGCGGTGGGTGACCGTGAGGCCGAGGTCGCGCAGCTGCTGGGCCTTGTCGGGGTTGTTGGAGAGCAGGTCCAGGGCGTCGATGCCGAGCGCGCGGAGCATCTGCGCGGCGGCCGTGTAGTCGCGGGCGTCCTCCGGCAGGCCGAGCGCGGCGTTCGCCTCGTAGGTGTCCAGACCCTGGTCCTGGAGGGCGTAGGCGTCGAGCTTGTTGTAGAGGCCGATGCCGCGGCCCTCCTGGCGCAGGTAGAGCAGGACGCCGCCGTGCTCGGCGATGCGCTCCACCGCCTCCCGCAGCTGGGGGCCGCAGTCGCAGCGGGCCGAGCCGAAGACGTCGCCGGTCAGGCACTCGGAGTGCAGGCGCACCAGCGGCGGCCGGCCGGCGGCCACCTCGCCGAGGACCACGGCCACGTGCTCCTGCCCGTCGGCCAGGCCGTGGAAGGTGACCAGGTCCGCGGTGACCGTGTAGCCGTCGCCGAAGCGCAGCGGCACCGTCACCCGGGTGCGGACCGTGGCGGCCGGAAGGCCCGTGCCGAGCAGGCCGGTGGCGGGAAGAACGGCACCGGGCAGGTCGTTGGCGGGAAGGAGGGCGGCCAGGGCGGCTGCGGGCAGCACCGCCGTGTGCGGGGCGGTTGTGTCCGGGTCGGCTGGGTCACCGGTGTCGCGGGAAGGGGCGGTCTCGTGTGCGTCGCGCATGGCTGTCGTCTTTCTCCTGGCCGACGATGGCGGGTGCGGAGGATGCGCCTCGTGCTTCAGATTTGAAGCACAGCCTCGGCCGAGACTCTATCCCTGCTTTAAATTTCAAGCAACTCTTTTTCCCGTGTTGCCTGGGTTACGGCGTGGACGAACGCCGGCGCCACGGCAGCTCGCCGCACGCCGACCGCTCCTCGTCCTTCTGGAGCGCCTCCCTGATCCGGGAGCAGATCGCCTCCAGCTGGGCCACCTGCTCCTCGGTGAGGTGGTCGAACACGGCCGAGCGGACCGTCTCGACATGACCGGGCGCCGTACGCTCCAAGAGCACCCTGCCGTCCTCCGTCAGGATCGCCACGCTGCCGCGCTTGTCGGTCGGGCAGCCCTCCCGGCGGACCGTCCCGTCCTTCTCCAGCCGGGTGACCACGTACGTCAGCCGGCTTCGCGTGATCTTCAGCGCCTCGGCGAGATCGGTCATGCGCATACTTCGGTCGGGCGCCTCGGAGAGGTTGGCCAGGACCGAGTAGTAAAGGTGGGGCATGCCGGCCTCCTGCTGGAGCTGCCGGTCGATCGCGTCCTCCAGGAGCCACGACGCGGCCAGGTACGCGCGCCAGGCACGCAGTTCCTCGGGGGTGAGCCAGCGGGTCGTCATACTGACAGTGTAGTTATTGTTTAAAAGTTGAACCAAGCTGCCTCGTTCGCCTCGTCCCGACCCCAGGAGCGCCGCCATGGCCCGTCCCTACGTCCTGTTGTCCGCCGCCGTCTCCCTCGACGGCTTCCTGGACGACACCGGGCCCGAACGGCTGCTGCTGTCCGGCCCGGAGGACTTCGACCGGGTCGACGAGGTGCGGGCGGGCAGCGACGCCATCCTCATCGGCGCGGGCACGCTGCGCACCGACAACCCCCGGCTGCTGGTCTACTCGGCCGAGCGGCGCGCGGCCCGCCTCGCCGCCGGGCTGCCGGAGTATCCGCTGAA
The DNA here is from genome assembly GCF_055639175.1 of Streptomyces sp. NPDC107546. Classification (NCBI taxonomy): domain Bacteria; kingdom Bacillati; phylum Actinomycetota; class Actinomycetes; order Kitasatosporales; family Streptomycetaceae; genus Streptomyces; species Streptomyces sp. NPDC107546. The sequence continues at coordinate 379,238 of NZ_JBVKBA010000004.1, forward strand.
GGTCACGGTCAGCGGGTCCGGGGACCTCGATCCGGGGGCACGCTTCTGGCACACGGGCGGCGCGAAGACCCTTTACACGACGGACAAGGGTGCCCGGCGGCTGCGCGGCCTGCTGCCGGCGGACGTGGAGGTGGTCGCGCTCGGACCGGACGTGGAGTGGCGGGCCGTGCTCGACCACCTCGGGGATGTGAAGGGCGTACGGCGGCTGATGGTCGAGGGCGGCGGGAGCGTGCACACGCGGCTGCTTCAGCAGGGGCTGGCGGACGAGGTGCAGCTCGTGGTGGCGCCGCTGTTCGTGGGGGAGCCGGACGCCCCGCGGATGTTCGGGCACGGCGCGTACCCGCCGGGGCGGATGCGGCTGGTGGAGACGCGCGCGGTCGGGGACGTGGTGCTGATGCGGTACGTGCCCACCGCGCCCGGCACCGGGAGGCTCGCCTCGGCCGCGGACCGGCGGTGGCTGGAGGTGGCCTGCACGCTGGCGGCCGAGTGCCCGCCGTCGGAGACCGCCTTCAGCGTGGGCGCGGTGGTCGTCGCGGCCGACGGCACGGAACTGGCGCGGGGCCACTCCCGGGAGGGCGGCGACCCCGTCGTCCACGCCGAGGAAGCGGCGCTGGCGAAGCTGGACCCGGCGGATCCCAGGCTGGCCTCCGCGACGGTGTACAGCAGCCTGGAACCGTGCGCCCGCCGCGCGTCCCGGCCCGCGCCCTGCTCCCGGCTGATCATCGAGGCGGGGGTACGACGGGTGGTGACGGCCTGGCGGGAACCGGACACGTTCGTCGAGTCGGCTGACGGGAACGCGGTGCTGGCGGCCGCCGGCGTGGAGGTGGTGCTGCTGCCGGAGTACGAGGACCGCGCCAAGGCGCCGAACGCCCATCTGCTGCCCCCGACCGCCCGTTCCTGACGGCCTCGAAGGGGGTCGAGCGGCTCCGCGTACGGCCGGAAACCGCTGGTAGGGCGGCATGGGAGGGGAACCCGTGCGCTACCTGTCGCGCGCATGGCGTACACTGGAATCACCGACGCGGGGTGGAGCAGCTCGGTAGCTCGCTGGGCTCATAACCCAGAGGTCGCAGGTTCAAATCCTGTCCCCGCTACTGAAGGCCGAGGGCCGGAGTCCGAAAGGACTCCGGCCCTCGGTGTTTCCCGGGCTCTCCTTCACCCACTGGCGGCTACTCCGCCCGGCCCACAGCGGTCGCCCCCCGCCGCCCTTCCGGGAAGCCTGGACGGGTGGTGCAGCAAGCAGGCGAGCGGTGGTCGTGGGAGCAGCACGATCCGGACGAGCGGCGTGGGCCCGATGCGCCGTCCGAGGAGAGGGCCGAGGACCACCAGCGGTCGCGCGGGCGTCTCCCCGGCCGTCACGACCGGTCGGGCGGGCGTCTTAGCGACCGCGGCAACCGGTCCGGCGGGTGTCTCCCCGACCGCGAGGACCGCCGACCCGGCCGACCCGGCCGGCTCGTCGGAGCCCCCGAATCTCCCGGAGCCCCCGTGCCCGACCCCGGTAGCCCCGCCCCCGCCCCCGGCGCGAGGGCCGTTCCGGCGCCGGCGTACGGAGGGGCCGAGGCGGAGGTCGCCACGGAGGCCGAGGAGCGGCGGATCTCGTACGCGCGGGCCTTCCTGCGCGCCCTGCCCGGCCTGCTGATCGTCGCCGGGGTCTGCTTCGACCTCTTCGCCCCGTCCGACTACACGGCCGGCCCCCTCTTCACCGCCGCCCCGCTCGTGGCCGCGCCCCTGTTCTCGTTGCGCGGCACCGTCCTCACCGGCACGGCGGCCGTCGTCGTGGTCTTCGGGGTCCACCTCGGGCTGGGCGTGCTCGGAAAGGCGAGCGAGGTCACCGAGGTGGCCACGGTCGTCACCGTCGCCGCCCTCGCCGTCCTCATCAACGTGCTGGTCCGCCGCAACGTCGCCCGCCTCGCCTCCGCCCGCCAGATCGCCGAGGCCGCGCAGCGTGCCGTGCTGCCGGAGCCCGCCGCCCGGATCGGTGGACTGGACGTCGCCGCCCGCTACGAGGCCGCCCAGGCCGACGCCTTCATCGGCGGCGATCTGTACACCGCCCAGGACTCCCCGTACGGGGTGCGGCTGGTCGTCGGCGACGTACGCGGCAAGGGCATGGGGGCCGTGACCGCCGTGGCCGTTCTGATCGGCGCCTTCCGGGAGGCCGCCGAACAGGAGCCGACGCTCGAGGCCGTCGCCCAGCGCCTGGAGCGGGCGCTGTCCCGCGATCGCGCCGGACGCGAGGGGCCCGACGTGTACGAGGGTTTCACCACCGCGGTTCTCGCCGAGATCCCGCACGGCTCCGGAGTCGTCCGCATCGTCAACCGCGGCCACCCCGCCCCGCTGCTCCTGCTCCCGGACGGTTCCCTGCGAGAACTGGGGGCCCGCGAGCCCGCGCTGCCGCTCGGCATGGGCGACCTCGGCGTCCGGCCCGACCGGGTGGAGGAGTGGGACTTCCCGCCCGGCTCGACGCTGCTCTTCTACACCGACGGCGTCTCGGAGGCACGGGACGCGCACGGTCGGTTCTACGACCCCGCCGTCCGCCTCGCCGGACGGGTCTTCCCCACCCCGGGCGCCCTGCTGAGCACCCTCACGCGCGAGGTCGCCCGGCACACCGGTCGCCGCGGTACGGACGACATGGCCCTGCTGGCCGTGCGCCGCCCGGCGCCCCCTGAGCGCGGTCACGAAGGGTGAGTGAGTCATGCCCCTCCGCGTAACAACTGACATACTGTCAATATCCGTGTGGTCGGTGGGGCTGGGGCGACTAGCCCGATTTCCTCCGTTCAGGCCCTGAAAGTCCTGGTCGGCGGCATGAATGGATCTGTCTGAACGGCTTGGAATACGGGCCCCGCGTCTATTAACGTTCGATAACGCAGCGCGGTCGTCCCAGCCGTCACCAGAGGCGGCTCCGTGCGCGCCTGCCGAATCCCGCGAGGGAGCCGGGGAACCACCACCTTGGGGTGAATCGAGCGGATACCGCCGTGCCGCACGGCCGGTATACGCGCGTAGGAGACCTTCCTGCTCCGAACCCGTCAGCTAACCCGGTAGGCGAGACGGAAGGAAAGGAGTGCGCCCACGTGGCGTTCAACCGGCCTGCCCAGAACACCTCGTTCGCCCCGAACGGTACTCAGACTCTCGACGTCGCACCCGGCATCGACGAGGGCCCCTGGGAGGAGTGGAACCCCACCGAGGACTCCATCCGCCCCGTCCGCGGCCGGCACCGCGTCGTCAAGCAGCGCGGGGGCGGGCTCGCCCGCAGCTCCACCGTCCTCGGCGTCGGTGTGATGGCCGCCGTCGGCGCGGGCGGCATGGCCACCGCGCAGCCCGGCAAGCCGCCGGTGTCCATATCCCTGCCGGACCTCTCCTCCGTCACATCCCTGCCGGACCTCTCCTCCGTTACGGAATCCGCCAAGGCGCTCATCGGTGACGACTCCACCGCTCCCGAGAGCTCGGCCACCGCTCTCAGCAGCGTCGGCCGGACCGACGCCGGTGATGCCACCGACGCCGCCGACTCGAAGGGCGCGGGCGAGGCGCTGCGCGCCCGGATCATGCAGCAGGCCGAGTCCCAGCAGGACCGGATCGCGCAGAAGGCGGCGCAGGCGGCCGAGGACGCCGCGGTGAAGAAGGCCGCCGCCGCGGCGGCCAAGGCGCAGGACGACGCGCAGGCCAAGGCCGCCGCTCTGCAGAAGCAGGCGCAGGAGGCCGCGCGGCTCGCCGCACTCGCCCGGCAGTTCACGCTGCCGACCTCCTCCTACACCCTGACCTCCCACTTCGGCGACGCCGGCGCCATGTGGTCCTCCGGCTTCCACACCGGCCTGGACTTCGCCGCGCCCACCGGCACACTCATCAAGGCCGTCCACAGCGGCACGATCACGGAGGCGGGCTGGGCCGGCTCGTACGGCTACCGCACGATCCTCACCCTCGACGACGGCACCGAGCTGTGGTTCTGCCACCAGTCGTCGATCAGCGTCACGGTCGGGCAGAAGGTCAGCACGGGAGACGTCATCGGCCGCGTGGGTGCGACCGGCAACGTCACCGGGCCGCACCTGCACCTGGAGGTCCACCCGAACGGCGGCGCCGCGATCGACCCGCTGGCCTGGCTGCGCGGCAAGGGCCTCAACCCCTGACCCCGCCCCGCGAAGAGCGCGGTGTTTGCGAGATCTTTGCGGGCTTCCCGGAAGACACCGGTCCGGTCCGGGCGTTGACACAGAGCATGACTTCCCTTCGCAAGCTGGGTTCTTCCGATCTCGAGGTCTTCCCGCTGTCCCTCGGCGGCAACGTCTTCGGCTGGACCGCCGACGAGACGCAGTCCTTCGCCGTCCTCGACGCATACGCGGAGGCGGGCGGGAACTTCATCGACACGGCCGACTCGTACTCGGCCTGGGTGCCGGGCAACAAGGGCGGCGAGTCCGAGACCATCATCGGCAAGTGGGTGAAGGCGCGCGGCAACCGCTCCGACGTGGTCATCGCGACCAAGGTCAGCCAGCACCCCGACTACCAGGGGCTGACCGCCGCCAACATCAGGGCCGCGGCCGACGCGTCCCTGCGTCGTCTGGACACCGACCACATCGATCTCTACTACACGCACTTCGACAAGCCGGAGGTGCCGGTCGAGGAGATCATCGGCGCGCTCGACGAGCTGGTGAAGGCGGGCAAGGTGCGCGCCATCGCCGCCTCCAACATCTCCGCCGAACGCCTCCAGGAGTCCCTGGACTTCTCGGACCGCGAGAACCTGGCGCGGTACGTGGCGCTGCAGCCGCACTACAACCTGGTCTCGCGCGACACCTACGAGGGTGCGCTGCAGGACCTCGCCTCCCGTGCGGGGCTCGCGGCGGTTCCGTACTTCGCGCTCGCGTCGGGCTTCCTGACCGGCAAGTACCGGCCGGGTACGACCGTGGAGTCGGCGCGCGCGGAGGGCGCGGCCAAGCACCTGGCGACCGACCGCGGACAGCGCGTCCTGACGGCCCTGGAGGAGGTCGCCGAGGCCCGGGGCGCGGAGATCCCGACGGTGGCGCTCGCCTGGCTGGCGGCCCAGCCGACGGTCGCGGCACCGATCGCCTCGGCGCGGACTGTGGAGCAGCTGCCGGCGCTGCTGGCCGTGGCGGACCTGACGCTGACGGACGAGGACGTGGCGAAGCTGACGGAGGCGTCGGCGTAGGGCCTGTCCTTCGGATCAGCCCTGCGGACGGCGGAATCCGGCGGCGCCGAGCCCGCGTCAACGCCTAGGAGCGATAGGGGTTGTACCCGGGATACGGCGCCGCCGGGTCGTACTGCGGTGTCGCCGGGCCGTACTGCGGTGTCGCCGGGTCGTACTGCGGTGTCATCGGGCCGTACTGCGGCCTCGCCGGGTCGTACTGCGGCCTCGCCGGGTCGTACTGCGGCCTCGCCGGGTCGTACTGCGGTATCGCGGGGCCGTACTGCGGCGTCCCCTGGAAGGTCACGTGCCCGTAGCCCGGCCACACCGGCGGAGCCACCGGTGCCGTCGCCCGTGCCGCATACGCCAGCGCCGGCCGCGCCACCTCCCGGCGGGCCCACAGCTCGGTCAGCAACTCCTGTTCCCGTACGACGAAATCGGCGCCCACCCGCCCCCGGCGCCCCCGGTGGCGCAGGAACGCCAGGGACGTCGCGTACGCCTCGTACCGCGCGACCGACCGCGCCGCGTCCTTCCCGAAATGCTGCCTCGCGCACTCGCGGGCCAGCCGCCGCGCCCGCATCGAACCGAGGACGAACGGCTCCACCGGCCCCATCCACCCGGCGACCACGTACGCGGGCAGCTCCTCCCGCACCGTCCGCAGCTCCCGCTGCCGCGTCCAGACGACCAGCCAGGTCAGCAGCCCGAACGCGGGCACCATGAACGACGTGTACACCGCGAAGAACCCGTACTGGCCGAACGTGGACGACCCGTTCCACATGGAGTGCATGCCCATCGCGAGCAGCAGCCCGCCGAGCGGCGCCAGCACCCGCCGGACGTGCTGGCGCTCCGCGGAGAGCGCGGCGATGCCGAAGCCGATGCCGGTGAGCACGGTGAACAGCGGGTGCGCGAAGGGCGACATCACCACCCGGACGAAGAAGGTCGCGGCCGTGACGGACGCCAGCCCGCTTCCCCCGCTCATCTGGTCGGTGCCGAAGGCCGTGCCCAGGTAGAGGATGTTCTCGGTGAAGGCGAAGCCGGTGGCGGTGACGCCGGCTATCACCACTCCGTCGACGATCCCGGTGAAGTGCCGTCTGCGGAAGAGGAAGACGAGCAGCACGGCCGCGGCCTTCGCGGACTCCTCCACGATCGGTGCTATCACGATCGCGCCGAGCGTGTCGGCGCTGTGCGGATCGGCGGTCGCGGTCGCTATCCACCGGGTGGCGAAACTGTTGGCGACGATCGCGATGAGCGCGGCGGCGCACGCGCCCCAGGCGAAGGCGAAGATCAGGTTCCGCCAGGGTCCGGGCGCCACCCGGTCCAGCCAGCGGAAGGCCGCGATGAGCAGCGGCACGGGCAGGACCGCGAGGCCCAGCCCGACCAGAAAGCCCTCGGTCCCGGTCTGCTGCCGTACGAGGGCCAGGATGACGAGTCCGGAGAGCGCGAGGAGCGTGATCAGCGCCCCGTACCGCACCCACCGCCTCTGCCACCAGTGCGGGTGCCCGAACGAGCCGCCGGCGGCGTTGCCGCCCGGGTGAGTCGGGTACGAGGGAAAGGTGGCCACGGCATCGACCCTAACGAGACGGGGGCGCCGCCCGCGACGGTGTCCGACTTCACGCGCGGGCGCTCAGTCTTCGGCGGTGAGCTGGTCGCGGTGCGGTACGCGCCGGAAGAGCAGGTCGTTCACGACATGACCCTTGTCCAGCCCCTGCCCCTCGAAACGGGTCAGCGGCCGGAAGCCGGGGCGTGGCGCGTACCCGCCGCCGGGCCGGGTGTTCTCGAACGCCGGGTGCGCGGTGAGCACCTCCAGCATCTGCGCGGCGTACGGCTCCCAGTCCGTGGCGCAGTGCACCAGCGCGCCCGGCTTGAGTCGGCTCGCGGCGAGCGTGAGGAAGTCGGGCTGGATGAGCCGCCGCTTGTGGTGGCGCTTCTTGGGCCAGGGGTCGGGGAAGTAGACGCGCAGCCCGTCGAGGGAGTCGGGGGTGAGCATCTCGCGGAGCAGGATGATCGCGTCGCCGTTGCCGACGCGGATGTTGGTCAGTCCTCCCCGGTCGGCGAGGGCCAGCAGGTTGCCCTGGCCGGGGGTGTGCACGTCGATGGCGAGGATGTTGGTGTCCGGGTCGGCGGCGGCCATCTCCGCGGTGGCCTCGCCCATGCCGAACCCGATCTCCAGCACGACGGGGCGGCTGTTCCCGAACAGCTCGGCGAGGTCGATGACCTGCTGCCCGTCGATGTCCAGCCCCCACTTGGGCCACAGCCGCTGCAGCGCGTCCGCCTGTCCGGCCGTCACCCGGCTCCGCCGCGGCTGGAAGCTGCGGATCCGCCGCTCGAAGTGCGACCCGGCGGGATCGGCCTTGGGCCCGTCGGGAAACCGGGGCTCCCCCTTGGCCCGGGTGTGCCGAATGGACGCGCCGGCACCATGACCGGAGCCGCCACCATGGGTGACCTGGGAATCTTCGGGAGCGAAGTTGAGGGAATCAGACACAGTGGGATCAATTTTAGAGGCAGGGCAGCTATGACCAGCCCGTCCGGTGGTCTGGGGGCGGAGCCCCAGGGAGGGGACGGGAAGGGTAGGGACGGCGGTGGCGAATCCACCCTGCACGGCCCCAGGCCCCAGGCCCCCGGCCCCGCTCACCGCCCCAGCACCACCAACGCCCGCCGCGCCACCTCCCGCCCGATCGCCAGCGAAGCGGTAGCCGCAGGGGACGGCGCGTTCAGTACGTGCACCGCCCGCGCCCCCTCCCGGATCAGAAAGTCGTCCACCAGCGTCCCGTCCCGCAGCACCGCCTGCGCCCGCACCCCGGCAGGGGCCCGCACGAGGTCGCCCTCCAGCACCGCGGGCAGCAACCTCCGCACGGCCTCGGTGAACGCCCTCTTCGACATCGACCGCCGCAGCTCCCCCGCCCCGTACCGCCAGTGCCGCCGCGCGATCCGCCACGATCCGGGCCACGCCACCGTCGCGCCGAGCTCCCGAGGCCGTACGACCCCCCAGCCGTACCCCTCGCGGGCCAGCGCCGGCACCGCGTTCGGTCCGAGGTGGACCTCTCCGTCGATCCCGCGGGTCAGATGCACCCCGAGGAACGGGAACGCCGGATCCGGCACCGGATACACCAGCCCCCGCACCAGCTCCGGCCGGCGCAGCGCGTAGTACTCGCCCCGGAACGGCACGATCCGCACCCCGGGGTCGTCCCCGGTCAGCCGGGCCACCTCGTCGCAGTGCAGCCCGGCGCAGTTGACCAGTACACGGGCGCGGACCACCGCCCCGTCACCCGTGCGTACGGCGACCCCCAGCGAGGCACGCCGGTCGATCCGGACCACCTCCGCCCCGTACCTGATCTCCGCGCCCGAGGCCTCCCCGAGCTGCCGGGCGACCGCCACGAAGTCACAGATCCCGGTGGTGCCCACATGGATGGCCGCGAGACCCCGCACCTCCGGCTCGTACTCCGCTATCTGGGCGGCGCCCAGCTCCCGTACCGGAATGCCGTTCTCCCGGCCGCGCTGCACCAGCGCGTGCAGGCGCGGCAGCTCCTCCCGCCGGGTCGCGACGATCAGCTTGCCGGTGACGGCGTGCGCGATGCCGTACTCGGCGCAGAACTTGACCATCTCGGCGGCACCCTCGACCGCGTACCGCGCCTTGAGGGAGCCGGGTCGGTAGTAGATCCCGCTGTGGATGACCCCGCTGTTGCGCCCCGTCTGGTGGCGGGCCGGGCCGGCCTCCTTCTCCAGGACGGTCACCCGCGTGCCCGGCGCGGCACGCGTGATCGCATACGCCGTGGACAGGCCGACGATTCCGCCACCGATCACCAGCACGTCGCAGTCGTAGGCGATCTCCCGCACCTGCTCCACCTCCCGGTTTCGATAGTGCACTGCGCCACTGACAATGCCCTCAAACCCGGGGGAGCGCCCTGCGGGCCGCGCCGTCAGACCGGAGCCATCAGCAGCGGCCGCGCCCGCTCCCGCAGCTCCGCCACGCGGGGTTCGTCGCCGTACGGCTCCAGCCGGTGCAGCAGGTCCCGCACGTACTCGGTGGTGCGCGCCGACGATATGCGCCCGGCGATCTCCACTGCCCGCACACCCTGTTCGCACGCCGCGTCCAGGTTGCCCGACTCCAGCTCGGCGACCGCCGACACCACCAGGCGCAGCCCGTGCGAGCGCACGTACTCCTCCCCGGGCCGCGACAGCGCCTGTTCGGTGAAGCGGCGGACCTGGCGCGGGGCCTTCAGGTCGCGATAGCACTCGGCGGCGTCGGCCGCGAAGCGGTCGTAGGAGTAGAAGCCGAGCCAGGAGGGATCGTTGTCGCCGTCGCGGGCCCGCTCCAGCCAGCCCTCGGCGGCCTTCAGCGCGGCGCCGGCCGCCTGGGCGTCACCTGCGCGCGCGTGCGCGCGCGCCTCGACCAGGCGGAAGAAGCTCATGGTGCGGGCGGTGGCCAGGCCGCGGTTGCGCTCCAGGGCGGCCTGGGCGAGGTCGACGCCCTCGTCGCCGAAACCGCGGTAGGTCGCCTGCAGCGACATGGAGGCCAGGACGTAGCCCCCGAGGGGCACGTCGGCCGCCGCGCGCGCGAGGCGCAGCGCCTGGATGTAGTAGCGCTGGGCGGCCTCCTGCTGGCCGGTGTCGAAGGCCATCCAGCCCGCCAGCCGGGTGAGTTCGGCGGCCGCGCCGAACAGCGCCCTGCCGACCTCGTCGGAGTACGACCCGAGCAGCAGCGGCGCCGCCTCCACCCTTAAGCACTCCGGCACCATCGACGACCGCCAGTCGCCGCCCCCGTACTTGGAGTCCCAGCGCCTCGCGTCCTCCGCGGCCTCGCGGAGCTTCCGGACGTCGCTGTGGCCGACCTTGATCGGTGCTCCGGACCCGTCCCCTGGGGCGGGGTCGCGTGCCACCGAGCTGTCGGCCGGTGTTATCAGCCAGCGGGAAGCAGGGGTCGCGTAAGCGCTCACTGCGAACGATCCGGCCAGCGACTGCCAGATGCCGCCGCTGCCGGCCCGGCGCCCGGCGAGGTCGAGGCGGTAGAGATCCGTCGCCGACCTCACCGCCTGTCCTACGTCCCGGGGGAAGGCGAGGCCCACTTCCGGTGCGGGATCCGCGTCCGCCAGACCGATCTCGTGGAGCGGTACGGGGCGGCCGAGCTTCTGGCCGATGGCCGCGGCGATCAGGTGCGGCGCGGCACCCTGCGGCACCATGCCCTTCGACACCCAGCGCGCCACCGAGGTCTTGTCGTAGCGAAGTGTCAACCCGCGCTGGGCGCCAAGATCGTTGACGCGCCGGGCGAGTCCTGCGTTGCTGATTCCCGCGAGGGCGAGAACGGCGCCGAGCTTTTCGTTCGGCCCGCGTTGCTCCCTGGACATGGCCACCCCTCGACGCAGACGGCTGCCGCGGCGGTGGCATAACCGCGCGGCATTCGTAAACCCAGCGTAGTTCGCCGCATCCCATGCGTTAAGGGGCGTAAATCCGGTTGGCGGGATTGTGGTCCGCACTTATGTACGGAGTGTCGCCACGTGCTCCCGCTGTGTGGCCGTGCGCCCGTCCGTGCGCTCTTCTCCGGCCACCACGGGGCCGGTTCCATGGGCCGTGCGTGGGTCGGCCCGCTGTACTGGATCCAGTGGGCTGGGGGACACCGCCGCCTCCATCCCCGCGGGCGGCGGACCGGTCCGGGAGGCGAACTCCGCCTCCCGGACCGTGCGTTGCCCAGGGCCTGTACGGAGCGTGCCCGAGCCTGGCCGCCCGCAGCCGATTTGGCCGAAAACCGATGGTGAATTTCGACAGTCATCAAGGCCCCGACCACGACTCTTGAGGGCGCGAACGGCGTTTTCGGGGAGCATTCCGGGGGCGCATTCACGTCGCTGTTTCCTTCGTCGCCTCTCCGACGGCCGCGGGTCGCACGGGAGTTCACCGGCTCGAGGGCCGCTCCCCACGAGCGCGTTACGGGGCGCACGAGCTGTGGCTTGCACCCTCCGGGGCGCATTCTTCGTGGCAGCATGGAGCCGTTCGTACGGTGCACTGGTTGTCCACAGCCTGTGGAGGCGTCGATGCGGTGGTTGGTGGGATGGAGCAGCACCGCCGCGGGAGCCGTCGGGCCCGGCTCGGCCGGCGCCACCGGTTACGACGGCGAGACCGTGCACCCGGTCGGCTCCCAACTCCTGTGGGGCGACCCCGATCCGCTGTGGGCGGTCGGCGACTGGCGCCCCGACGAGGTGCGCGTCGTGAAGGCCGACGCGCGGACCCGGATCGCGGTCCTGGGCACCTGCGGCGCATCCGACGAGCAGCTGCGCGTCGCACTGTTCGCCGCCCGGGGTGGGGCGCTGCGCCATCTGACCGCCTGGTCCGGCAGCTACACCGCCGTGGTCCAGGTCGGCCGCAGGACCACCGTGTGCGGCGACCTCGCGGGCGCCCGGCCGGTGTTCTACACCCCCTGGGCCGGTGGCACGGCCTACGCGACCGCCGCGCTGCCGCTCGCCGACCTCATCGAGGCCAACCTGGACTTCGGGCACCTGGCGGCCCTGCTCGCCGCCCCCGACGTACCGGCAGCGCTGCACGACTCCACCCCGTACGACGGCGTACGACGCATCCCGCCGGGGCATGCGCTGATCCTGCGCGCGGGTGCCCGGGAGATCGCCGGATACGAGCCGGTCGCCTCCCTCGCCGTCGCGGCGCCCCCGGCGGACCCGGCCGACGCGGTGGACGCGGTGCGCGACGCCCTGGTCGACGCCGTACGCGCGCGGCTGTCGGCGCCCCGGCACGTCCCGAGCGCCGACCTCGACCCGGGGCCGGTGCCCGGCATGGGACCCGCGGAACGCCGTGCCGCGCGCGGAATGCCGGTCCCCGGCATCGGCGCCGACCTGTCCGGGGGCCCCGCCTCCGGCACCCTGGCCCTCCTCGCGGCCGGACTGCCGGGCATGCCCGGCACGATCCTCGGGCACGGCACCGGCGCCGGCGAACGCCTGCTCGCCGTCACCTTCAACGACCTCGCCGTCAGGGGCCGCGAGGCCGAACTGGAGCGGGCCGGCACGCTCGCGGCCAACCCCCGGCTGCACCACGTGGTGGTCACCGGCGGCGAGGAAGTGCTCCCCTACGCCGATCTGGAGGGCCCGCTGACGGACGAACCGGGCCCCTCCCTGGTGACGGCGGCCCGGCACCGCGCCCGTCTCGCGTCGGGCAGCGCGGACCACTTCACCGGCTACGGCGCCCGGCAGGTCCTCGACGCGCACCCGGCCCGGCTCGCCGACCTGCTGATGGACCGCAAGCGCCGCCACCTGGTGCGCCCCATGGCCGCGCTCGCGAAGGCGGACGGCTCGGTGATGGTCCCCGCGCGCGTGTACAGCGCGGCCCGCAAGCTGTCCCGCACGCCGTACCGGGCAGGCGTCGACGCACTCGCCGACCGGCTGATGCGGCGGCGGTTCGAGGAGCCCGGGGGTGCCGTGGGCGCGTCGCTCGCCGCGCTCACCTGGGCGAGACCCGGGCCGGCGGCACGCTGGCTGACCGGTGAGGCGCTGGCTGAAGTATCGGTTCGCCTCCAGGGGGCCGCGGGCCGGCCGGACGTGGGTCCGGGGCAGCGTCCCGGCGACCACCGCGCGCGTGCCGCACTGGCGAGGCACGCCACCGACCTCCGCGTCCTGGAACAGGCCGCCGAGATCCGCTCCCAGCGGCTGCACGCCCCCTTCCTGGACAACCAGGTCGTCCGCGCCTGCCGCGCGCTTCCCGAGACCCTGCGGGTGCAGCCGGGGGCACGGGCGGCGATCCTCCGCACGGTCCTCGAGGGCGCGGGCGTCGGTGGCCTGCCGCCCGGCTGGGGCGCCCCCTCCCACGGCTCCTCGGCAGCCGCGACCCGGGCGGGCCTCAGGCTCGCCGCGAACTCCCTCGTCGACCTCTTCGCCACCCCCCTGCTGGCGGAAGCCGGCCTGGTGGAGGCCAGAGTGGTCCGCAAGGCGGTACGCGCGGCGGCCGACGGCACCCCCCTTCCCCTGGACGGCCTGGCGGACCTGGTCTCCCTGGAACTCTGGCTCCGCCGCCTCCTGTCCCGCCGAGGCACCTGCTGGACGGGAACCCCGGCAAGGGCCCGCGCGGTACCGGCGGGGATCTCGGCCCGGGGGAGGGCGCTGGGGGCCGGGGCGTAAGGGCACGGCGCGCCGCTTGAGGAAGGCACTCCGCAAGCGCCGGGCCGCGCGACCTCCCCGGGCCGGACCGCTGGGTACGGACAACCCCCGGGCAACCGCACCGCCGGGTGCGGACAACCCCCGGGCAACCGCACCGCCGGGTGCGGACAACCCCCGGCAACCGCACCGCCGGGTGCGGACAACCCCAGGGCACCCGACACCCCGCGCCACCCGACCCCACGGCCCCACTAAAACCCGTGCCCCGCCCCTCACCCCCCGCGACAATGACCCGGTGCGGTACAAGATCCTGGGCACGGCCCAAGCAGAGGACGACCAAGGAACCCCCGTCCCCCTGGGCGGTCCCCGCCTCCGCGCCCTCCTCACCGCCCTGGCGCTCCGCCCGGGCCGTACCACCACTCCCCAGACCCTGATCGACGAGATCTGGCCGGACGACCCTCCGCTCGACGCCCCCGCCGCGCTCCAGGCCCTCGTCGCCCGCCTGCGCCGCACCCTCGGCCGGACCGCCGTGGCCTCCGCCCCCGGTGGCTACCGTCTCGACGCCGGCCGTGACTCCGTCGACCTCTTCGTCTTCGAGGATCTCGTCCAGCGCGGCACCGCCGCCCTCGCCGACGGCGACCCGCACACCGCCGCCCGCGATCTGCGCACGGCCCTCGCCCTGTGGCACGGCCCCGCCCTGGCCGACCTCCCCGACCGCACCGCCGCCGCCCGCCCCGAGGCCCTGCGCCTGACGGCGACCCGCGCCCGCATCGAGGCCGACCTGCGCCTGGGCCGCGCCCCCGACGTCGTACCGGAGCTGACGGAACTGACGACGGCGCACCCGTACGACGAACCCCTCCACGCCCTTCTCATCCGCGCGCTGCGCGCCACGGGCCGCGGCGCCGACGCTCTCGCGGCCTACGAACGGGCCCGCCGGGCCCTGGCGGACGGCCTGGGCACCGACCCCGGCCCGGAACTGAAGTCCCTGCACGCCGATCTGCTGTCCCCGCAGACCTCCCAGGAGACATCCGCTCGTTCCTCCGCGCCGCCCACCCCCCAGACCTCCGGGCCGAGCTCCCCGCAGCCCCCCACCCCGCTCAAGTCGCCGACGGCCCCCCGCACCGGCAACCTCCGCCCCCGACTGAACTCCTTCGTCGGCCGCGAACTCGAGCTCGAGGCCATCCGTTCGGACGTCCGCAGGGCCCGCCTGGTCACCCTCACCGGACCGGGCGGCTCCGGGAAGACCCGTCTCGCCGAGGAAGCCGCCGCCGGGCTGCCGCAGGCGTGGCTGGCCGAGCTGGCCCCGCTGGATCGGCCGGAGGCGGTCCCCGCCGCGGTGGTCAGCGCCCTCGGGCTGCGTGAGACGGTGCTGATCACCAACGAGCTGGCGATGCCGCAGGACGATCCGGTCGCCCTGCTGATCGAGTACTGCGCTCCGCGCCGCGAACTTCTGATTCTCGACAATTGCGAGCATGTGATCGACGCGGCGGCCGAGCTGGCCGAGACGCTGCTCACGCACTGCCCGGGCCTGACGATCCTCGCCACCAGCCGTGAACCCCTGGGCGTACCCGGCGAGTCGGTCCGCCCCGTGGAGCCCCTGCCGCCCGATCCCGCGCACCGCCTCTTCCTCGAGCGCGCGGCGGCCGTGCGCCCCGACCCGCACGCCGTCCACGACCCGGAGGCCGTCGACGAGATCTGCCGCCGTCTCGACGGCCTGCCCCTGGCCATCGAGCTGGCCGCCGCCCGTCTGCGGCTGCTGACCCCCCGGCAGATCGCCGACCGCCTCGACGACCGCTTCCGCCTCCTCACCTCCGGAAGTCGCACGGTGTTGCCACGACAGCAGACCCTGCGCGCGGTCGTCGACTGGTCCTGGGACCTGCTCGACGAGCGGGAGCGCACGGTGCTGCGCGAGGTCTCCGTCTTCGCCGGCGGCTGGGACCTCGCCGCCGCCGAGGCCGTGTGCACCGGCCCCGTCGCCGACCTGATCGGGGCGCTCGTCGACAAGTCCCTGGTCGTCGCGGCCCCGGGCGACGGGGACGGCGGTACGGGCATGCGCTACCGCATGCTCGAGACGATCCACGAGTACGCCACCGAGCGCGCCGCCGAGGCCCCCGAGCTGCGCACCGCCGCCGAGCGCAGGCACCGGGCGTGGGTGCGGGCGCTCGTCGAGGAGGCCGAACCGAAGCTGCGCTCCGCGGGGCAACTGCCGTGGATCCGCCGCCTGGAGACGGAACTCGACAACATCCGGGCCGCGCTGTACCGCGCCATCGCCTCCGGTGACGAGGAGGAGGCCGGCGCGATCGCGCTGGCCACGGGATGGTTCTGGTGGCTGCGGAACTTCCGGCGGGAGGGCACGGAATGGACGGAGCGGGTGCTGCGCCTGGGAGCGGTTCTGGATGCCGGCGCCACGGCCGGCTCCCCACCGTGGCCGGCGTCGGCCTCGGCGACCAGGCGTCCCTCCACCGACGTCCTCGAGGAGCTCGCCGCGGTCGACCACGTCGAAGCCTTCCTCGCCGGCCCAGCAGCCGAGGAGCGACACCCCCTGCACGTCCTGCGGATGAATCTGCGGATGCTGCACCTGTTCCTCGTCGCGGAATCGCGGCCGACGGAGTCGATACGGGATGAACGGACCCGGCGGTACACCGCCCGGGTCCGGGCGGCCTTCGAGCGGGGCGGCCCGGAGGCGGCCCGGTTCCCCGGCATCCTCTGGGCGCTGACCGTGTTCCACCTGGGCGAGCCGTACGACGTCCGGCACGCCATGGACGCCATCCTCGCCAACTGCCGCCGCCACGGCGGCGACTGGGAGATCGGCGTGGCCCTCATGTTTCGCGCGCACATGCTCGTCGACTCCCCGGGGGGTCTGCACCACGTGGACGGCGACCTGGCCGAACTGCGCACGCTCAGCCGTCGCGTCGGCGACCGCTGGATGCGCGCCCAGGTGTCCAGCGCGGTCGGGGAGGCGGCGATGGGGCGCGGCTCCTTCGAGGAGGCGAAGGGCGAGTACGAGGAGGCACTGCGGCTCGCCCACGAGGTGGGGGCGTACGCGGAGTCCCCGTTCCTGCTCGCCCGGCTCGGCGAGATCGCCTACCGGGAGGGCAATCGGGCGGACGCGCAGGCGGCGCTGGACGAGGCGAGCGACGCCGCGGACCGGTACGGGGTGCACGACGCCCGCGGGTATGTGAGCCTGCTGCGCGCACAGATGGCGCTGGACGACGGGGAAACCGTCCGGGCGCGCGCCTTGTGCGAGAACGCGCGGGTGGAGACCGTCCGGAACACGCCGCCGCCGCAGTTCATCGCCGCGCTGAACGGCATCGACGCGCTCGTCACCATCGCCGAGTCCGGTCCGTGCCAAGGACTGCCCAAGCTCGCCGAGGCGCTGCGCCATGCGGTGGAGAGCAGGTGCGCGGAGTCGGTGACGGCGGGGCTCGTGGACATCGCGGCGAACGCCCTGGCCGCCCTGGGCGAGCATGCCCGCGCGGTCCGGCTGCTCGCGGCGGCCGACCGGTGGCGCCCGCCGAACGCCGTACGCCCCGGACCGGACCGCGTCGAGGCGGAGCGGACCGAGGCGGCCGCGCTGAAGGCGCTCGGGCGGGCCCGGTTGGACGTGGAGCGTGCGAGGGGCACGGAGTTCACCCCGGACGACGTGCTGGGAGAGCTGGCGGGGGCCTCCGCGGACCACCCCGCCCAGTGAATGGGCGGACCAGCCCCGGTGAGTCGGGGAAGGCAGGGGGCCCTGTCGGCAGGTGAACCGCGTCTCCGCCCGGTCCGCGCGCGCCACCGGGTCCCTGGGGGTCCGGCGGCGCTCCGCGGTGGTCCTCCCCGGGTGGCGCGTGAGCGGCCGGCCGGGCTCACACCGGACGGGACCGCAGGCCCTCCAGGAGGATGTCCAGCAGCCGCGTCGAGGCCGCCGCCTGCTGGGCGGCGTCCGGCAGCGAGGGCGCCGCCGTGGCGATCACCAGCAGCACGTCCGAGACGGTGACGTCCGGCCGCAGTTCACCCGCCGCACGTGCCCGCTCCACGAGCTGCCCGACGACCTCCAGCAGCGTCGCCGCTCCCGCGTCGTCCGGTTCCGGCGTCGGCCGCTGCTCCACGAGCCGCAGGTCGGCGGCCGGCTCGGACCGCTGCTGCGGCACCCGGGGCGCGTCCGGCGACGCCGCCTCGGACCCCTCGATGCCCTCCTCGGCGACCCCCACCCGCAGCACGTGCGGCGGGAGCAGCCGTCCCGCGCCCGACGCCACCGATGTGCGCAGGAAGCGCGAGAGCGCCGACCACGGTTCGTCCTCCTGACCGAGCGCCGCCCTGGCCTGCTCGGTCAGCCGGGAGGTCTCCTCCTCGGCTATCCGCCGCACCAGGACGTCCTTGCTCGGGAAGCGCCGGTACACGGTGCCGACGCCGACCCGCGCGCGCCGCGCCACGTCCTCCATCGGCGCGCCGTACCCCGACTCGCCGAAGACCTCGCGTGCCGCGCGCAGTACGTGCTCCAGATTGCGCTGTGCGTCCACTCGCAGCGGCGTCGTCCGCGCAGCCTCCCCGCGTCCGTTGTCCACCGCCGCGCCCACCGTGCCCGCCGCCGCGACGGCGGACGCGGACGACCAATGAGAGTCCTGAATGTGCATAAGTGTTCCCCCGGTCCTGACGTCTCCCCCCGGAGACTCTCCCCGCTATCGGAAACCGGAGCGTACGGAACAGGCGTCGCACGTGACCGGGCCCGCCCGTCGCGGACCCGCGAGCGCATCCCCCTACACCCCGTCAAGAGACGAACATAGTTGAGCGGGAGTCAATTCAGAAGGGGCGCGTTCCGGGCGGGTCGCCCCCCGATCGGAGTACGGGTCGGATTCGCCCCCTTTGCACCCTCCGTAGTAACCGCTCACACCCCCGCTGACCTGCGACGCTTCCCCGTGCTCCGGTGATTCGGCCAACCCTGCCCCACCCGTCCGTCCCGTCACACAATTTGCCGGGCCTGTGGACAAATTCGGGCGCCGGGTGCCTCATGGGAAGGTGACGGCTGCATTCCACCGGGCGACGCCCCCCGAACACCCGAAGTGTGTGCGCATCCTCATCGTCGGCGGCGGCTACGTCGGCCTGTACACGGCGCTGCGCCTGCAACGGAAGCTGAAGGCGGAACTCCGCCGGGGCGAGGCGGAGATCGTGGTGGTCTCGCCCGACCCCTACATGACCTATCAGCCGTTCCTGCCGGAGGCGGCCGCCGGCGCCATCTCGCCGCGCCACGTGGTCGTCCCGCTGCGCCGCGTCCTTGCGGACTGCCACGTCCTCATCGGCGAGGCCACGGCCATCGACCACGCCAAGCGGACCGCCACCATCTCCACGCTCTCCAGCGAGGAGACCGGGCAGAGGGAACAGATCGCGTACGACGAACTCGTCCTCGCACCCGGCTCGATCTCGCGCACCCTCCCCATCCCCGGTCTCGCCGACCACGGCATCGGCTTCAAGACCGTCGAGGAGGCCATCGGCCTGCGCAACCACGTCATCGAGCAGATGGACATCGCCTCCTCCACCCGCGACCCCGCGATCCGCGACGCGGCCCTCACCTTCGTCTTCGTCGGCGGCGGCTTCGCCGGCGTGGAGGCGCTCGGCGAGCTGGAGGACATGGCCCGCTACGCCGCCCGCTACTACCACAACGTCAAGCCCGAGGACATGCGGTGGATCCTCGTGGAGGCCTCCGACCGCATCCTCCCCGAGGTCGGCGAGGAGATGGGCCGCTACACCGTCACCGAGCTGCGCCGCCGCAACATCGACGTACGCCTCGAGACCCGCCTGGAGTCCTGCGCCGACCGGGTCGCCGTCCTCTCCGACGGTTCCCGCTTCCCGACCCGTACGGTCGTGTGGACCGCCGGTGTGAAACCGCACCCGATCCTCGCCGCGACCGACCTGCCGCTGAACGAGCGCGGGCGCCTGAAGTGCACCCCGCAGCTGACCGTGGACGGCGTCACGCACGCGTGGAGCGCGGGAGACGCGGCCGCCGTCCCCGACGTCACCGCCGAGCCCGGCAGGGAGACGGCCCCCAACGCCCAGCACGCGCTGCGCCAGGCCAGGGTGCTCGGCGACAACATCGTGCACGCGCTGCGCGACGAGCCCCTGGAGACGTACGCGCACAAGTACGTCGGTTCGGTGGCCTCCCTGGGACTGCACAAGGGCGTCGCCCACGTCTACGGGCGCAAGCTGAAGGGCTGGCCCGCGTGGTTCATGCACCGCACGTACCACCTCAGCAGGGTGCCCACGTTCAACCGCAAGGCGCGCGTACTGGCCGAATGGACGCTGGCAGGCCTCTTCAAGAGGGAGATCGTGTCGCTCGGTTCACTCGAACATCCCCGTGCGGAGTTCGAACTGGCCGCCGGTGGAAAGCATTCTTCAGACCCGAAGGGGTCGAACTGAGCGGACCCAGGAACTCCGCCGGAAACACCGACGTCTGACGGATGTCGGTCCGGTCGGCCAGACTGGTCCACGACCTGGGCGGGCCGACCCTCGCCCTGACGCACCCACCAGGCTTTCCCCACAGCGCCGCACCCCCGGGGACTGGCCCCCGGACCCCGCCCGGATCCGGAAGCCGGCCGGAGACGACAATGACGAGGCAAGGAATCGGTGAACTTCACGCGCTGGAGCGCCCGGCTCCCCGGAACGCAGCGCCGCGCCGCAGCGCGGACCGACCACGCGGTCTCACCTGACCGGCGGGACGGCTCCGTGCCCCTGGCCCGCGCCGAGCGGATCACCGACGACACGCCGAGCGTGCCCGCCCTCGACGAACTGCCGGCGCGGGAGGTGCTCGACCGCATCCCTGCGCTCGTCGCCCTGGTGCACGGCCCGGACCACCGCGTCGACTACGTGAACGACGCCTACACGGCGGCCTTCGGCGCCCGCCCGGTGGGCGAACCCGCGCGCGAGGCACTGCCCGAACTGGACGCACTGGGCCTCCTCCCGCTCCTCGACCAGGTGCTGCGCAGCTCCAAGCCGCGCACGGTCAAGTCCCGCAAGGCGCCCGGCGGCCGTTCGTACACCTTCACCTGCACACCGGTGGACGCACCCGACGACAGGTCCCGGGGCGTGCTCGTCTTCGCGGTCGACGTCACCGACCACGCAGACGCCGCCGAACGGCTGCGCGCCAGCGAGCGCGAGCAGCGCCGGACCGCGGTGACCCTCCAGCGCTCCCTGCTGCCCCAGGAACTCGAACAACCCGACGACCTGCGCATCGCCGCCACCTATCATCCCGGCGGCACCGAGGCCGCGGTCGGCGGCGACTGGTACGACGTGATCACTCTCGGCGGCGGCCGCACCGCGCTGGTGATCGGCGACGTCATGGGCAGGGGCGTCCGCGCGGCGGCGGTGATGGGCCAGCTGCGCACGGCCGTGCGCGCGTACGCCCGCCTGGACCTGCCCCCGCACGAGGTCCTCCAGCTCCTCGACGGCCTCGCCGCGGAGATCGACGCCAACCAGATCGCGACCTGCGTCTACGCCGTCCACGACCCGAACGAGGGCCGGCTGGTGTACGCCTCGGCCGGCCACCTCCCGATCCTGGTCCGCGACGAGAGAGGCAACGTCCTGCGCGCGGACGAACCCACCGGCCCGCCCCTCGGCACGGGCGGCTGGATGCACGCCTCCGGCTCGGTACCGCTGGCACCGGGATCCACGGCCGTCCTCTACACCGACGGCCTGGTGGAACGCCGGGACGCCGACCTGGACGAAGGCATCGCGGCTCTTGCGGGTGCGCTCGCCGGCGCCACGGGCACACCCCAGGTGATCTGCGACCGCCTGCTCCGTTCGGCGGGTGTCACGGCGGGCCACGACGACGACGTGGCGGTCCTGGTCCTCCAGCACCCGTCGCGGACGGGACCGGACGGCGAGCTGTTCCGCAACGCCGCACTGGAGTTGCTGGGCGGGGTGGAGGCGGCGCCACGCGCGCGTGCGTTCGCCTCCGGTGTGCTGACGAGCTGGCGGTTCCCGGCGGACCTGCACGATCACGGGGTCCTGGCGGCGAGCGAACTGGTCGCCAACTCGCTGCAGCACGGCACACCGCCCATGCGGCTGCGTCTGCGCCGTACGGACCGCCGCCTGATCATCGAGGTCACGGACGGCGACGACCACCTCCCGAGGCGCCGCCGCGCCGAACCCGCGGACGAGGCGGGCCGGGGCATCGCGATCGTGGCGACGATCGCGTCGAGCTGGGGGTCACGGAGGACACCCGGGGGCGGCAAGGCGGTGTGGTGCGAGTTCGCACTGCCGAAGGCCGACGGCTGAGCTCCCGGGGCGGGGCGCTCAGGTGCGCGCCGACGCCGGCTCCGCCGACGCACCCCCCTGCGCCACCACCCGGCTCCTGCCCAGCGACGGCCGGTTCTGCGCCGGCGTCAGCAGCCGCCCGAGCCGCACCGCCAGCACGGTGATGCCCAGCGAGCACAGCAGGAACGTCACGACGTAGGGCCCCGGCAGGGCTGCTGCGAGGGGACCACCCACCGCCGGGCCCACCGCCAGCGCCAACTGCTTCACCAGGGCGAACACCGAGTTGTACTGCCCCGCCATCCCCGTCGGCGCCAGGTCCGCCACCAGCGGCGCGACCGTCGGCGACAGCATCGCCTCACCCAGCCCGAACAGCGCGTACGTCGAGACGAATGCGGCCGTCGCCATCTCCCGGCTGCCGTGACCCAGCCCCGCGTACCCCGCGACGGCCCACGCGCCCGCCCAGATCAGCCCCACGGCCGCGATCACCCGCGACCGCCTGCGCCGCTCCACGAACTTCAGCACCGCGAACTGCGCCACCACGATCGTCGCCGTGTTCGCCGCCAGTGCCGTACCCAGCGCGGACGTCGAGATCCCGGCCGCCTCCACGCCGTACGCGCTCAGCCCCGACTCGAACTGTCCGTAGCACGCGAAGAACAGCACGAAGCCCAGCACACAGAGCTGCACCATGGCCCGGTTCCCCAGCAGCTGCCGCCGGCTCGCCCCGTCGCCCCGCGGCGCCGACTCCTCGAGCCTCGGCGTCCGCGGCATCCGCACCGTCGCCATGACCACGACCAGCAGCAGGAACATCGCCGCCTCGATCGCGAACAACAGCGTGAAGGACGACGCCCGCGACACGTCGACTAGGTGCCCGCCGATCAGCCCACCGACCCCGAGCCCCAGGTTCTGCAGGAAGAACTGCACCGCGAAGGCCCGCGACCGCGTCTCCGCGACCGAGCAGTCCACGATCATCGTGGCCAGCGCCGGCTGCATCACCGCCTGCCCGGCCCCGAGGAGCGCCGCCGACAGCAGCACGCTCACCGCGCCGGCCGCGAGGCCCAGGCTCAGCGAGCCCACCGCAGCCATCACGAGGGCGGCGAGCAGCACCGGAAGCGGGCCGCGCCGGACGATGGCCCGCCCGGCGAACGGCAGCACGACCAGCGCGGCCACAGCGAAGACGGCGAGTACGAGACCCGCCGTCACAGCACCGAGATCCCGCACCTGCGCCACATAGACGTACAGATAGGGGACGGTGAAGCCGAGGCCGAACGCGCTGAGTGCGTTACCCACATGGATCCGGCGCATCGCTGCGCCCATCGCCCTGGTCACTTTCACCTTCCTTGAGAAGCGGGCCGCCGGCCGGAGTCTTACCCCTGAAGCAGTTAGCCCTGAAGACTTCGAAGCTAAATTTCGAAGTTGAACAGTACACCTTCAAGGAGTTCAACGCCAAGCGGTCGCGTGTCATACTGCGCCCATGGGTGACACCCCCGGCGTGAGCGAGCCGACCCTCGACGAACAGATCGCCGCCTACCAGCGCGAGTTCCAGGACCTGGACCCGCAGGTGGAGAAGATCGTCTCGGCACTGTCCCGGCTCAACCGCCGTATGAACGTCGCCTACGGCCGCCAGACCGCCGCGCTCGGCATCAGCAACACCGACTGGGAGGTCCTCAAGGCCCTCGTCCTCTCCGGCGCCCCCTACCGCATGGGCCCGAGCGACCTGGCCAAGCGACTTGGTCTGACACCGGCCGCGATGACCCACCGCATCGACCGCATGGTCGGCGAGGGGCTGGTCACCCGGGAGCGCGACGAGGCCAACCGCGTCCGCGTCATCGTGGAGCTGACCGACGAAGGCCGTGAGAAGTGGCTGGAGGCGATGCGCCTGGCCTCCGGGTTCGAGGAGGACCTCCTCCAGGACCTCTCGCCCGAGGAACGCACGGTCCTCGGTGACGTGCTGACGCGCCTGCTGCGCCGGGTGGAAGACGCGCAGCCGGACGCCGGCGGCCGTCTCAGCGACCTGGACTGACGTAGCCCGCAGGTTTGACGCGATCCCAGGCTGGGGAGGCTTGACAGTCCACCCCCCGATCCGTAAAGTTCTTCGGGTTGCCACGGGGCCGTAACGGTTCTGCGGCAGCACCTCCCGCCGCATCAGCGGCAACAAACCACTCAGCAAGATCTCCCGACCGGGTCAATTTCGGCATGCCCGAATTCGATTCCATTGGGTACGGCGACCTCGATCCACTCGATTTGGGAATCGCCGGAGAGATCCGCTAGAGTCGGAGATGTCGGAACGGCCCAAGGGCCGCGAGGACAAGCCCGGTTGACTGGGCGTCAGACCCCGAAGGGAACTGAGGGATCTGATAGAGTCGACAAAGCCGG